>NZ_JBIATA010000007.1:0-297359 GCF_042891295.1 Streptomyces sp. NPDC001902
CACGGGATCGGCGGGATCCTCGCCTCATACGTCGACGGGCTCGTGACCACGACGGAACACTGCATCTGCGCGCAGGACGCGAAACGCTTCCTGCGGCAGGGCATCGTCGACGTGCTCACCGCCCTGGTCGCCCTGGAAGGCACCTCAGGGGAGCAGGCCGCGGTGGAGCGGGCCCTGCTGCAGCGCGTCCGCGCCTACATCCGCGCCCATCTGGACGATCCCGCCCTCTCCCCCGCGACGGTCGCGGCCGAGCACCACATCTCCGTCCGCTACCTGTACCAGCTCTTCCAGGACGAGCCCATGACCGTCGTCCGGTGGATCCAGCGCCTGAGGCTGGAGGCCTGCCGCAGGGACCTCGTACGGCCGGAGCTCGCGGGACAGACGGTGGCGGCGATCGCACACCGGTGGGGCTTCGCCAGCCACGCGCACTTCAGCCGCACCTTCCGGGCGGTCTACGGTCTCTCCCCGGCGGAGTGGCGGCAGGCCGGCGCCCTGCAGGTCGCACCCCTCCAGGCAGCCGGCCCGCTCCCCCAGCCGACTGACAGGTGATCAGTCCTGCCGCAGCTGCCCCGCGTCCTCGCCGAGGGCCTCACCGGCGGGCCGGGGCAGCGCGGCGGCGGCCGGTTCCTCCATCCGGGTCAGCGCGACCATCGCGAGATCGTCCTCCGGGAGCGCACCGGCGTGGTCGACGAGGTCCCGGAGGATCTCCCCGAGCGCTTCCGGCAGGCATTCGTGGTGGTCCGGGCCCTGCTGGACCCAGCGCCACGCCGTCGCCCGGTCCATCAGCGGGTAGCAGTGCCCCGCGGCGTCGCGGGCCTCGACGAGCCCGTCGGTGTAGAGCAACAGCGTGTCCCCGGGGGCCAGTTCGAAGCGTTCCTCGATGGCCCCGCATCCCCGCAGAGAACGCAGTCCCAGCGGGGGTGACGGGCAGCCCGCCACAAGGGCGACGTTCCCCCCGCGGGCGCGCACGGGCGGCGGATGGCCGTGGTTGACCATGCGGGCGAGCTGTTCGCCGTCCCGTACCTCCAACAGCAGTGCGGTCACGAAGCGTTCGTCCGTGTCGCGGACGGCGCCTTCGGCTTCGGCCAGATGGCGCAGGAAGCTCTCCTCCAGCCGCGCCGACAGCTCCGCCAGGGTCGCCGCACGCGGGGCCCATTCGCGGAAGGCCCCGAGCACGGCCGCGACGTCCTCGAACGTGAGCAGGCCCTTGCCGCACACGTCACCGATGATCAGACGGGTCGTCCCGCCTTTGCGCGCGACGGCGTAGAGGTCCCCGCCGACCTGTCCCCGCCCGCCGCAGGCCCGGTAGACGGAGGCGAGCCCCAGCGCCCCGACCCGCTCGGGGAGCGGCCGCAGCAAGGTCCGCCGCACGGTGTCCGAAACGGCGCGCGCCCGCGCCGCCCCGTGACGGTACCGGTCCTTCATGCGGGCCATCACCACCGCCACGACGCCTGCGGTGACCAGCGGCGCGAGTCCGCACGCGAGACTCGGATGGGCGTACAGCGGCAGGATCACGCACACCGCGCACACCGCGAGCATCCACGCCACGCCGCCCACGACGGCCAAATGCCGGGGCGGCCGCCCGCCGTCGGGCTCCTCCTCGAACTGTTCGATGTCCGGCATCGGCATCACTCCCTTGGGGTTCGTGCGCGGGGCCGGAGACCGACGGATCCGCGAACGGTGCCGGACCCGCGCATTGGTGTCCCACTTGTGATGGGACACCTCGACCGTAGGAGGACTCCCCGCCGGGCTCCTTGCCCCGTTGTGCACGGCCCCTTGCCCACCCGTGCAGTCCCCCGCCCACCTGGGCGCCCGGGCGCCGCGCCGGCCCCCGCACGTCCGCGGCTAGGCCGTGTCGTCAAATGAGCTCCCCCAGCTACCGCTGGGAGGTGCCCCCACCGCCCGGAGGGCGGGCCCAGCGGCTCCCCCAGCTCCGCTGGGAGGTGCCCCCAGGTGCGGTGCATCGCAAGGCGGAGAGTCGTCCTCGTAGTGGGCTACTCGGACGATTCGACAACTCCCCCGGGCCGAAGGCTGGGGGAGTGCCGTGCCTGGGGGCACCTCCCAGCGCCAGCTGGGGGAGCGGCGCGGGGCAGGCGGGAATTTGACGACAGGCCTAGCGCTTGGCGAGGCCCGTCAGGGCGTCGCGGAGCGCCGCGCGGGAGGTGATGCCGAGTTTGGGGAAGACCCGGCCCAGATGGCCACCGACGGTGCGGGGGGAGAGGTAGAGCCGCTCGGCGATCTGCTTGTTGGTCAGGCCGGAGGCCGCGAGATGGGCGATCTCGACCTCCTGCGGGGTGAGGCCGACCGACTCCGGCCCGTCGGCCCGCTTGACCATCCATCCGGTCGCCTGCAGCGCGCGCCTCGCCCGGTCCGCCCACGGCCGTGCGCCGAGTTGCTCGAAGGTCGCCAGGGCCGCGCTCAGTGACGCCCTGGCGTCGGTGGTCGACCGCGCCTTGCGCAGGCGTTCGCCGTAGGCCAGGGTCACGCGTGCCAGGTCGAAGGGCCACTGCTGGAGGCCGGGGTGCGACAGGGCCCGCTCGAAGTGCCCGATCGCCTCCTCGTCCGCCTCGGCGGCCGTCGCGGCCGAAGCGTCGACGAGCATGGCCCTGCGCGGGGAGAGCGCCGCGATCCCGGCCTGCCGGACGGCGGTCACGTGGGCGGCCGCCTCCGCCTGCCGCTGGGTGCGCACGGCCGCCTCCACCACGTCCCCGGCCACCAGCAGCGCCACCGGGGTGTACGGGGCCAGTTCACCAGGTGGGCTGATGGCCGCCGCGTGCCGGTAGGCGCGTTCGAAGTCGCCCTCCGCCTGCGCGACGAGCACCCGGATGTGGTCCGCCAGGGTCACCAGATGGTGCGCGCCACGGGACGTCCCCCACAGGGCCATCGCGTCGGCTGCCTCCACCGCGATGCCCGCTTCGCCGCGCGCCGCCGCGACGACCGCCTTGTAGTAGCGGAAGTACCAGGAGACGGCCTCGAAGGCGTGCTCCTTGCACAGGCGCAGTCCCTCGTCGGCAAGCTCCGTCGTGTCGTCCCACCGGCCCGCGAGGAACGCGTCCGTGCACAGGAGCGGCAGGGTGACGATCTGCCGGCGACCCTGGGGCAGGACGCGCGATACGGCGTCACGCACCCCGGAGAGCCGGTCGGCGGCGATGCTCGCGGCGCCGATCCGGGTGATCCTCGACGGGGCCGTCTCCTGGGAAAGGCCCGCGATGAGTTCCTCCAGGTCCCCCAGTGCCGCCAGGGCGGTGCGTGCGGGATCGCCCTGGGTGGCGACGTTCACCCCCAGCAGGGGCGGCGCGTCGGGCCCTAGCCGGTCCAGGATCCGGTGGAGGGGCGCCCACAGCTCTTCACGGCCACCCAGGCAGCACAGCATCAACAACAGGTAGAGGGCCTCCTCGAGGGCCGGGTCGCAGACGCGGTAGGGATGGTCGCCGTTCTCGATCGCGCCGAGGAGTACCTGGTGGGCCGTGTCGATGTCCCCCTCGCCGTCGAGCAGCCGGTGGACCGTGACCGCCGCCGAGTAGAGGGAGGCGCGGGCGTCGGAACCAAAGCGCCGGGCGTCGTCAAGAAGGCGGGACGCCATCGTCAGCTCACCGGAGGCGTCCGCGCGTATGTACGCGGCGGTGGCCAGCCGGCGGCCACGGTCGGCCGCGCCGGGGCTCAGGTGCGCGGCCTTGGTGAGGGCCCGGATCGCGGCCATGGCGTCGCCGCGCCGCAGGACCCGGTGGGCGGTGCCCTCCAGCAACGCGGCGACGTGTTCGTCCTGTTCCACGCACGCCTCCCCCAGGTGCCACGCGCGCTGGTCGGGGCGATCGTGCAGCACCTCGGCGAGTTCGCGGTGCACGGCACGGCGCTCCGCGGAGGTGGACGCGTCGACCACCGCGGCACGGAACAGCGGGTGCCGGAAGCTCACGCGGTGGTCGAACTCCTCGATCCGCACGAGGCCGTCACGCTCGGCGGCCTCCAGGTCCACCAGGTCGGCCCCGACGCCGAGCCGGTGCGCGGCGGTCTGCACGACGGCCAGGTCCCCCGTCCCCTCCAGCGCGGACACCAGCAGCAGACGGCGTGTCGCCGCGGGCAGCTCCGCCACGCACGAGCCGAAGACCTCGCGCAGGCGCCGCGTGAGCGGCAGCGCGGCCGGCGGCCGCTCCAGTCCGGCGCGCTGCGGCCCGGTCAGGGCCGCCGGCAACTCGACCAGGGCCAGCGGATTTCCCTGCGCCACCGCGACGACGCACTCCACGACCGACCCGGCGAGGTCCGGATGGGACGAGCCGGCCAGGAGCCGCGACGCGCTCTCGTCCAGCGGCAGGACCTCGTGTCCGGTGCGTACGCCGTCCTCGACGGGACTGCGACGACCCTTGCGGACGGCCGCCAGGAACCTGACGCGGCTTCCCGGGAGCCGGCGTGCGGCGAATCCCAGCACGGCCGCGCTCGCCGGGTCCACCGCATCGAGGTCGTCGACGACCAGCAGCACCGGCGTCGCGGTGGCCGCGTTGCGGAGCAGTACCAGGGCCGCGTTGGAGACCAGGAACCGCTCGGGCGGGGGTCCCTCCCCGAAGCCCAGGGCCACCCGCAGTGCCTCGCGGTGCGCCCCGTCCAGGGCTTGCGGATCCTCCTCCCACAGCGGGAAGAGCAGCTGGTTGAGCGCCGCGTACTCCACGTCGCTCTCGGACCGCGTGCCCGCCGCCCGCAGCACCCTGGCACCGGCTGCCAGTGCCCTCTGGGCGAGATGGCCGAGCAGCGCCGTCTTGCCCACCCCGGGCTCACCGGACAGCAGCACCGCGCCACCGGAATCGACGGAGCCGAGCAGACCCTCGATCCGGTCCACGTCCCCCGCGCGACCGACCAGCCCCTGGCGCGTTCCACCGCCGACGTCGGCGATGTACACGGAGGTTTGCATCGGAGTTTCCGGCTCTCTGGTTCCGGGGCTGGGCTCAAGCATTCTCACACGGCACGGGTGGCGTACTCGTGCGGGCCGCCGTGATATCCGACTCATGACCGCACGAGAATTCACCTGCGGTATTTCCGATGGACGGTTCCCGGACCACTTCCGTCAAGGGAGTGCAGGTCAACGACCCGGGAGCCACCGACTCAGGGCGTTGATGAGCCTTTCCAGCGCGGGCGGCCCAGCCGAGCGGTCCGTCATGACGGTGCGACCGCCGAATTCGAGGGTGTACTGGAACATGTCGTTTGCCGCCATGTTCATTGTGAAGTCCGGGACGTCTTCCAGCGCCGGGTCACCGAGCAGAAGCCGCAATTGCTCGAACCGTGCAGCACCGACCCGGCGCTGCACGGGCTCGCCCTTGCCCATCGTGAGGACGGTGCCGTCACCCCGGAGCGTCACCTGTTGGTGGACGCCTGCGAAGCCGCCGCTGACGGTCATCACCACCAGCTTCTGACGGGGTCCGCGGACGGGCACCGGTGACGGCGTGCGGCTCGGCGAGGGCGAGGCGGAGGCTGTGGCGGAGGGACGCGCGGACGGGAACGGGGAGCCGGACGACGAAGACGTGGCGGAAGCCGTCGCGGTGACCACGGCGACATCCGCCGGCTCTCCCGCCGTCTCGCCGATGGTGAGGGTGCAGCCCGTGGAGCCCAGCACCCCGGCGACGAGAACCGCCCCGGCCAGCACCGCCCTGCCCAGTGTCATCACGGCTCTCTCCCCGCCAGTCGATCGCCCCAACTCCCGCCTGGATACCACGGAATCGCGCCTTCCGACCCCGCTCCCCCACCCCCGGGCCCCCCGGCGCGCCCGAGGCCCGTCACCCGGTCGGCCACTGAGGGTGCGTCAGGTGGGACCCGGGGTGATTCTTGCCGCGGGAGAGCGGTGCAGTCCGCCCTCGAGGCCCCATGCTGGAGGTGATGCTGTGATCCGCCGAGTCGGCTTGGCGGCGCCGGCCGGACACCGTCCGAGGTGCGTGCGCGTGTGGACGGTAGCCGCGGCCGTGGCTCTGACGTCCGGTGCCGTGACGGGAATGGCGCATGCGGGCGGTGGAGAGCGCGCCGCGACTCCCGTGCTCACGTCTCCGGTCGCCGCCCCGCAGAGCTCCGCTTTCCCGTGCTTCTTCGTCCCGGCCGTGCCCGGCTACTGCCCGCCGCGATTGGGCCGCCCCGGACCGCCCGGCCCGCCGGGACCCCCGGGTCCGGCCGGGCCTGCGGGCCCGACGGGTCCGAGCGGCCCGAGCGGCCCGACTGGAGCTGCCGGGCCGTCAGGCGCGCCGGGCCCCGCAGGGCCCGCGGGACCGTCAGGCGACCCCGGCTCCGTGGGGCCCACCGGGCCGCAGGGGCCACAAGGACCGCAGGGAGACCCGGGATCCCTGGGTCCCGTCGGGCCGCAGGGCCCCGCGGGCCCGCCCGGGCCCAGCGCCGTTCACGGTCTGCGGCAATTCAGCGCCAGCGGAACCTTCGTTCCGCCCGACGGGGTCACCACCGCCTTCCTCCAGCTGTGGGGCGCCGGTGGTGGCGGTGCCGGAGTGAAGCCGAACGGCAGCAACGGCACCGGTGGGGGCGGCGGCGGCTTCGTCTGGTGCACCGTCCAGGTACAGCCGGGGCAACCCCACACGGTCACCATCGGCGAGGGCGGGGCCGGAGGCCCCGCCAATACCGCAGGCACCCAAGGCGGACTCTCGCTCCTGTCCGCCCCTCCCGACAACCTCGCGGTCGCGCTCGCCACGGGCGGCTCCGGTGGACCCGCTTCCTCCAACGGAAGTGGCGCGCCGGGCATCGGTCTCTGCGGTCCACCCATCAACCCGGACGCCGTCTCCCGCTCAGGCGGACCGGGCCTGAACACCGGCCAGGGCGGCCCCGCGACGAACGGCATCGTCACGCCGCCCGTGGGAATGTCGCTCATCGGCCAGCCAACGATCGGGGGATCGGGTTCGGGAGGCGACGGCGGCACCACGACAAGTCCTGCGGGCAGGCCCGGTGGGGCCGGATACATGGTCATCTGGTGGTGAGCGTGCCCCACCCGTGGCGGGCCCGGCGCGCCGCATGACGCGCCGGGCCCCGGCTCAGGAGGCCGCAGCCCCCGGAACGGAGAGGAGCGGGAGAGGACCTCAGGCGCCGGCCAACTCGGCGTTCGCACGCTCCGTGATCAGTGTCAGCACCCGACCCGCGACAGCGAGGTCCTCGGCGGGGATACCGGCGTACAGCCGGGCGGAGATCCCGGCGGTCTCCGTGGTGGTGCTCTCGTACAACTCCCGTCCGGCGTCCGTGAGCCGCATCCGGGACGCGTCTGCCGGGTCTTCCTCCAACAGCATTGCGGCGGTCAGCTCCTCGATCACGCCGCACACGACCGGCACGTCGGTCTTGAGCGAACCGACGACGTCGCCGACGAGCTCGTCCCGGCCGATGGCCCCGCCCGCGGCAACGACGACCCGGAGCGTCACACTCTGGTGGAACGTGGCACCGTGGCGGGTCAGCACGCCCTCCAGGAGGGCGCGCGCGGCGTAGTGCGCAAGGGCGATGACCCGGCCGTTGGCGGTGGGTGCGGGTGCGGTGATGGTCATGACTGCTCCTCGTCGTTCTCGGTGTACGGATCAAGAGGTGCGTCGATCAGGGTCGCCAGCTCGCGGGTGAACTGCCGCGTGCGCGGGCTGTCCTGCCCCCCGAGCGGCTCCAGCAACTGGTCCAGCAGGCCCTGGACCACGCCGATCGCGCGCCGCGTGACGTCGCGCCCCTGCTCGGTCAGCGACAGTTGCATGGCGCGCGGATCGCTCGGGTCCCGGGTGCGGTCGACGAGCCCGGCGGTCTCCAGGGCGCGGGCGAGCTTGGAGACGTACAGCGGTTCGAGGCCGGTGTGGTCGGCGAGCCGGCGCTGGCTGGGCCGCAGCCCGGAACGCGACATGCCGTACAGGGAGGCCATCACCGCGTACTGGGCGTGGGTCAGGCCCACTGGTGCGACCGCCCGGTCGACGGCCACCCGCCATTTCATCGACAGGCGCCAGACCAGGTATCCCGGCGTGGCGCTCTCAGTTGCTGGACTCACGCCAAATACCGTACATGGCTACTAAATTTCCGGCTTCCGAACCGGCCCAGCCCGCGCCCTACGCCCGGTTCTGCCCGAGTCCGGCTCGGTGACGCCCACTTCGTGCACCCGGACTTGCCGATGTCTTGACGATACGTTCCATGGCCATTCAACCGAGCGTCCCCCGCGGGGGTGTGCGCCCTCCCTAAGGTCCTTGAGCGTTGCGGAAGAAGGGACTCATGGACACACTCCTCGCAGTCCGTGCTCGCGGAATCGCCAAGTACTTCGGGGACGTCGTCGCACTCGACGGCGTCGACCTCGACGTGACGCAGGGACAGATCCACGGCCTGGTCGGACCGAACGGCGCAGGCAAGACCACGTTGCTCGGCCTCCTGCTGGGCCTGGCGGTCGCCGACAGCGGCAGCCTCGGGATCCTGGGCACTCCGGTCGGGCGGGCGCTCGCCGCCCCCGACGGCGTCGCCGGCTTCGTGGACGGGCCCGGCCTCTATCCGTCGCTCACCGCCCGGCAGAACCTCGCCGCGCTGGCCGCCCTCCGCGGACAGGACGCGCGCACGGCCGGGATCGACGACGCACTGGCCCAGGTGGGACTCACGGACGTCGCGGACGACCGGGCCCGCGGGTTCTCGCTCGGCATGCGCCAGCGGCTCGGGCTCGCCGCCGCCCTGCTCACCAAACCCCGGCTGCTCGTGCTCGACGAACCGTCCAACGGCCTGGATCCGGCGGGCAAGAAGCACGTGCACGGGGTCCTGACCCGGCTCGCCGACGAGGGGACCGCCGTCGTGCTGTCGAGCCACCGCATGGACGACCTGGAGGCACTGTGCTCCGAGGTCACCATCCTGGCCAGCGGACGGGTCGTCTTCTCGGGCCCGCTGGGCAAGCTGGCCGCCGAGAACCGTGAACTCGACTACCGGCTGCTCACCTCCGACCCGGAGGCCGCCCGCGAACTGGCCCTCGGCACGACCGGAATCCGCGTCGTCGACGACGCCGGCGTACGGAACGACGCCGACCTCCTGGTCGTGCGCGCCCTGGTGCCGGCCCTCGACGAACTCGTGGTGGGGATCGTCCGGGCGGGCATCGCACTGCGTGAGCTCGCACCCGTCGTCTCGCCGCTCGAGGCGGCGTTCCTCGCCCTCACCCAGCAGCAGCAGGAGGCCGGCCGATGACCGCGACCGTCGTCGCCGACAACGTTGTCCCCGTCCGTCGCGTCCCGGTTTCGCGCGGCTACCGCTTCGAGCTGGTCAAGCTGGTGTCGCAATGGCGGATCCGCCTGCTGGTCCTGGCCTGCTGGATCGCGCCGGCGCTCTTCGTCGCCGCGGTGAGCCGGCAGAGCACGCTCCCCGTCGACACCCTCTTCGGCCGCTGGATGCACGCAACGGGGTGGGCCGGACCGCTGGTGATGCTCGGTTTCGCGGGCACCTGGGCACTCCCGTTGCTGACCTCGGTCGTCGCCGGCGACGTCTTCGCCTCCGAGGACCGGCTCGGCACCTGGCGGCACCTGCTGGTGGCGGTCCGCTCACCCCGGCGGATCTTCGTGGCGAAGGCGCTGGCCAGCCTCACCGTCCTGCTGCTGCTCGTGGCCGGGATGGCCTGCTCCAGCGCGGTCGGCGGGGTCGTGGCAGTCGGCAACCAGCCGCTGGTCGGCCTCGACGGCCACCTGCTGACGCCGTCCGACGCCGCCGGGCAGGTCCTGCTCGCCTGGCTCTGCGCACTCGCCCCGACGCTCGCCCTGGCCGGGATCGGCCTGCTCGGTTCCATCGCGCTCGGGCGGTCCCCGATGGGCCTGCTGCTGCCCGCGCTCGTCGCGCTCGCGATGCAGCTCGCGCAGATGATGCCGCTCCCCGTCGTCGTACGCCTGGCCCTGCCCGGCTACGCCTTCATCTCCTGGAACGGGCTGTTCGCCGGCCCCCAGCAGCTGGCACCGCTCCTCATCGGCATCGCGGTCAGCCTGCTGTGGGCCGTGACCACGACGGCCCTGGCCTACCTCCTCTTCCTGCGGCGCGACTTCACCAACCTGACCGACGACGGCTCCGCGCGCCGCGCGCTCCTCGCCGGCGCCCTGCCGCTGGCCGGGCTGCTCGCCGCGACGGTCGCCGTCCTCACCGCGACGACGACGGCCACGGGTTCCGGGGTCGAGCAGGACAAGGTGCAGCGCTCGGTCGCCACGGCCTTCGCTCACCTGTACCGCATGCAGACCGACCAGCTCCACCGTCCCGCCGTCACCGAAGCGCAGCTCAAGGCCACGGCGGCGTGCACCAAGGGCGGCGTCACGGCCGATGCCGAAGGGCCCGGCAACGACTGGCGCTGCGTCGTCTCCTGGCACCTTCCCGGCGTCACCGCCACGGGCCAGGCCATCTACCAGCTCGACGTCACTCCGGACGGGCGGTACGTCGCCGACGGCGACGGACCGAAGGAAGTCAACGGCTACTTCCTGGTGCGGACCCCGGTGGGGGACGCGCCGAACCCGCTCTGGCAGTTCGACGGCAACGTCGAACTGCTTGCCACCTCCCCGAAGGGATAACTCACCATGCAGGTCACACGTCGCCGCCGCGTGGGCGCCGAGAGGGACACCCATGCCCTCCCCGGCCGACGGTTCGGCAGCCGCAGAAGCCTCACGCTGGCCGCCGCGACCGCTGTCGTCCTCGCCACCGGTACCGGGATCGGGTTCGCCCAGACCACCCAGTTCGGCCACGACCAGGTCGGCCAGGTCACCGGCCGGGGGCAGGTCGTCTCGAGCGACCAGTACATCGCCCCGTACGGTGAGCGCCTCGTCATCGACAACGGCAAGATCATGTCGTCCTCGGTCAGCCCGGACGGCACCCACCTCGCGGCCTCCGTCACCGACGGGGGCGTGGCGCTCGCCGTCGTGGACCTGAAGAACTGGAAGGTCCAGCAGCTCGTCGGCAACTCCGCGTCCGCGGACCTGCGCATCGGCAGCAACAGCGTGGGCCAGGAAGGCCCCACGTACTCCCCCGACGGTTCGCAGCTGTGGCTGGGACAGACCGACGGCTACACCCGCTTCACCGTGAACCCCGACGGCAGCCTCGCCGACCCGACGTCCGTCTCCATCCCGGCGGACGGCTCCAAGCACGCCCTGGTGGGCGAGCCGGTGTTCTCGTCCGACGGCTCCACCGTGTACGCCGCGGTCAACGGCCAGAACCGCGTGGTCGCCATCGACACGGCGACGGCGACCGTCAAGCAGAGCTGGGCCGTGGGCAACGCCCCGCGCGACATGGCCGTGGTCGGCTCCAAGCTGTACGTCAGCAACGAGGGCGGGCGCCCGGCGAAGCCCGGCGAGACCACCATCAACTCGTACGGCACGCAGGTACCGGCCGACCCCAAGACCGGTGCCACCACCACCGGCACGGTCAGCGTCATCGACCTGGCCGACCCGGCGGCCGCCGTCGCGAGCATCGACGTGGGTCTGCACCCGACCGCGCTGTACGCCAAGAAGGGGGCGCTGTTCGTCACGGACACCGCCACCAACGACGTGTCGGTCATCGACACCCGCAAGAACAAGGTCGTGCAGACCATCGCCACCCAGCCGTGGCCGGAGGCGTCGGTGGGCTACGAGCCCAACGCCGTCACGCTCACCGACGACGGCCACCTGCTGGTGACGCTGGGCCGCGCCAACGCGGTCGCCGTCTACCGGTACAACTCCCCGCAGGAACCGGTCGGCTACGTCGGCCTCCTCCCGACGGACTACTTCCCCGCGGAGATCGCCACCGTCGGCGACCAGGTGGTGGTCTCCAACACCCGCGGCATCGACGCCCGCCGGCCCACCGGCAGTGCCGGGCACGGCACCCACGACACCACCTCGAGCGTCCAGCGGTTCACGCTGCCGAGCGAGAAGGTCATCAAGTCCCTGACGGCCAAGGTCTTCCAGCAGAACGGCTGGACCAACGGCTCGGTCAAGCTCGCGAAGGACAGGGGCAAGGACAAGGGCCACGCGAAGCCGGTGGCCGTCCCGCAGCGGCTCGGCGACCCGTCGACGATCAAGCACGTCTTCATGATCGTCAAGGAGAACCGGACGTACGACCAGGTCTTCGGGGACGTCCCGCAGGGCAACGGCGACCCGTCGCTGGCCGAGTTCGGCGAGAACGTGACGCCGAACCAGCACGCGCTGGCCCGGCAGTTCGGGCTGTACGACAATACGTACGACATCGGCACGAACTCCGCCGAGGGCCACAACTGGCTGATGCAGGCGGACAACCCGGAGTACACCGAGTCCTCCGCCGGTGAGTACGCGCGCAGTTACGACACCGAGGACGACGCCCTCGGCCACCAGCGCACCGGCTTCATCTGGACCGGCGCCCAGGCGCAGGGCAAGAGCGTGCGCGACTTCGGCGAGTTCCACCAGTTCCTGACCAAGCCGTCGGGCGCGACCTGGCAGAACCTGTACTGCGACACCAAGAACATGCAGGCCACCGGGCAGGACACCGCCTACAACCTGGTGTCGTCCTCGCCGATCCCGTCCTTGAACAGCGTCTCGGTGCCCGGCTTCCCGAAGTTCGACACCAGCGTCCCGGACGTCTACCGGGCGGAGATCTGGAAGCAGGACTTCAAGAAGAACGGTCCGGCGAACCTGAACATGTTCTGGCTCTCCAGCGACCACACCGGCGGGCCCGCGGGCCCCGCCGCCCAGGTCGCCGACAACGACCTCGCGGTCGGCCGGATCGTCGACGAGATCTCGCACAGCACGTACTGGAAGGACTCCGCGATCTTCGTGGTCGAGGACGACTCCCAGGCCGGCCTCGACCACGTCGACGGCCACCGCGCCCCGATCCAGATCATCAGCCCCTGGGCCCGGCACGACACCGTCGACAGCCGCTACTACTCGCAGATCACGATGATCCGCACCATCGAGCAGATCCTCGGGATCCACCCGATGAACCAGAAGGACAGCGCGGCCACCCCGATGTTCGGGGCGTTCACCAAGAAGGCCGACTACACGCCCTTCACCGCGCTGCCCAACCGCACCCCGCTCACCGACGGCCTCAAGACCCCGCCCGCCTGCGGCCTGGACACCCCGGCACCGCAGGACCCGAGCGCCGCGGCCGTCCCGACGACGAAGGTGCCCGCGGGCAAGGAGGCCCTCGCCGCGAAGTGGGAGGACTGGCAGTCCAAGCAGCGGCTGACCGGCCCCAACGCCAGGCCGGACTTCGCCAACCCCGCGCAGATGAACCACCTCACGTGGTACGAGACGCACCAGTGGGCGACGCCGTACCCCGGCGAGGACAAGATCTTCGCGCCGGACGACGTCCCTGGCGCCTACATACCGTCGGCGGAGAACGACGGCTGACACCGCTGATCACGGATAGGGGCCTCTGGCCGGCGGTGCCGCCGGCCAGAGGCCCTGAGCGTCGAACTGCCGAGCTTCAGGCGTTCGCTCCGAGGGCGATCCTCGCGAGGAGGGACGCGCAGGCCTGGGGCACGGACAGGAACGGCGAGTGGTCACTGGGCAGCTGGTGCACCACGTCGGCGCGCGCGGCCATGCCCTCCTGACGGGCCGGCGACAGCGCCCGGTCCCGCTCGCACACGACGTACGTGGACGCGAGCGCGTGCCGCCCGGCGCGGGTCAGCGGTTCGGCGAACGACTTCACGCTCTGGGGCACCAGCCCTGCGGCCGCCGCCTCCGCCTCCCGCCGCGGCACGTCGCCGTAGAACGTGCGGACCGGGTCGTCCGGGGGCGGGCGGAAGCCCCGCGGCTCGGCCGCGACGGGAGCCCCGTGGTGGCCCAGGACGCTCTCGCCGACCTCCAGCCGGTACGCGGCGAGGTAGACGACATGGACGACCCGGGGCGCCTCCGCGACGGCCTGCGTGACGGGCGCACCACCGTAGGAGTGCGCCACCACGACCACCGGCCCCTCGACGCCCGCCAACTCCCGGAGCACCTCGCGCGCGTCGTCGTGGATTCCGGCGTCCTCCTGCCCGGCGCTGGGCAGGTCGACGACGCACGTCGCCCAGCCGCCGGGCCCGAGCACGGACCGCACGGCGTCCCAGCACCACGACCCGTGCCACGCCCCGTGGACGAGGAGCAGGGTCGGCGCGTTCGAACGGCTGTCCGCGACGGCACACATCACCTTCGATGCTCGGCCAGTTCCCTCAGGGACACCAACCCCACCGGTGCGCACCACCGCCGGGACCCGTACGAGATAATTGACTCGTCAAGGATTTGATACGCTCCGGAGGAAGACGGGCGGTCGCCTGACAACAGAGGCACGATGAGTTTCCTGCTGGACGAGTACGACCCCGACGACCCGACCTGGAACAGGCGCGGCGCGCTCTACGTGCCGTCCGGCCAGGGGCCGACCGTGTGGGCCGCGGACGACGTCTACACGGTCAAGGCCACGGGCGCACAGACGAACGGGAACATCGGCTTCATCGAGGCCACCGTTCCGGCCGGTGGCGGACCGGTACCCCATGCGCACACGCAAGAGGACGAGACGTTCTACGTCCTCGACGGCGAGCTGGAGTTCGTGGACGGCGACCACGAGTTCACCGCCGTGGCGGGGGACTTCATCCACGTGCCCAAGGGCATCCGGCACGGCTTCAAGAACAAGCGCATCCACGCGGCGCGCCTGCTCTTCATCTACACGCCGCCCGGCCTCGAACAGCTGATGCTGGACCACAGCACACCCGCCCGCCCCGGCCAGGCACCGCCGCCGGCCGACGACGACATGGGCGCCCGCGCCGAGCAGGTCATCCGGCGCTCCAAGACGATCATGCTGCCGTGAGCCCCGCGGGCCCTCAGCCGCGTCGGGTGAGGGCCCCCGCCTCGGCGGCGGTGGTCACCGGGCGCGTGCAGCCGATCTCCGGCGGCTTGGCCATTCGCGAGCGGATGTGCAGGACGTCACCGATGAAGAGGTCGTAGACCAGGACCCCGATGACGCCGCCGATGAGCGGCCCCACGATGGGGACCCAGAAGTAGCCGCTGAAGGCGCCGGGTGACGTGCCCGGCAGGGCCAGTTGCCCCCAGCCCATGGCCCAGGCGAACAGGCGCGGGCCGAAGTCGCGGGCCGGGTTGATGGCGTAGCCGGCGTTCGCGCCGTACGACAGGCCGATGGCGGCGACCGCCAGGCCGATCACGACCGGCCCCAGGTAGACCCGCACGGCGGGGTTGCGCAGGTCGATGACGGCCATGATGAAGATGAGCATGAACGCCGCACCGACGATCTGGTCCACCAGCGGGCCCCACAGGCTCCCGTGGAAGTACTGCGCGGGGACCGTGCCGAAGATCGAGAAGCTGGCGAGGGTGTGGCCGTCCGTCTTCGGCCCCTTCATGGCCTGGTCCAGGGCGCTGATCGCGTCGTGGTAGACCGCGTACACCAGCACGGCCCCGGCGAACGCGCCGACCAGCTGGGCCACCACGTACGGGACGACCTTGACCCACGGGAACCGGCGGCGCACCGCGAAGGCGAGCGTGACCGCCGGGTTCAGGTGCGCGCCGCTGACGCCACCGGCGACGTAGATGCCGAAGGTCACGGCAAGCCCCCAGCCCAGCACGGGCATGACCCAGTCGCCCGCGCCGACGAAGCTCGTGGTGGCTCCCGCGGTGCGGCCCGAGCCGGGCAGCGCCGCGACCGCCATCGCTGCCACGCCGCAGCCGAAGGAGACCAGGACGAACATCCCCAGGAACTCCGCGAGGCACTCCCCGAGCAGTCCCCCTCGGCGCCGGAAGCGCGAGGCGCCGACCAGAGGTGCAATCTCAACGGCCATCAGGGCTCCCTAGGGACTGGGCATGCGGAGGCGGCCGCCGCCGATGCCCTGCCGGGCTGGGCGGAGGTCTAGGCGTCGGCGCGGTACTGGAACCGCGTCACCCAGTGCGGGAGGTCGCGCTCGAGTTCGCCGCGCTGCTGGAGCCCCGCCTCGAACAGGTGCCGCGCGACGTGCTGCTGCGCCGGGCGGTTCACCGCGGCCCAGAAGGCGTCCATCTGGTCCTTGAACTCTCCGTCCGGCCGCAGGGTCGCGACGTTGACGAAGTGTTTGATGTCCTTGATCGTCTGCAGGTCGAAGGAGGCGATGCGGGAGGCCAGTCCGTCGACGAAGCCGTCGAGGTCGTCGTCGGGGAAGGCCCGGTTGAGGTATCCGTACTGTTCGGCCAGGGCTCCGTCCAGGTCGAGGCCGCCGAAGAGGATCTCGAAGGTCCGGCCCCGTCCGACCAGGGCGGGCAGCCGAGTGGCGGGGCCTCCGCCGGGGATGGCGCTCATGCCGATCTCGAACTGGCCGATGACGGCCTTCTCGCGGCTGCCGAAGCGCATGTCGGTGGCGAGCAGGAACTCGCTGCCGGCACCGCGTGCGATGCCCCTGATGGAGGAGATCGTCGCCAGGGGGAGCTTGCTCAGGCGGGTGAGCAGAGCGGTGTAGGGGTGGACCTCCTCCGGGTGGGCCAGGACGTGGTCCAGCTCGTCCTTGGCGGAGAGGTCGTAGTGGGCGATGAAGAACTCGGGGTCGGCGCTGTCGAAGACGATGACCGCGACACCGCTGTGCTCGGCGCGCGTGAAGACGGCGTCCAGCTCGCTCGTCATCGTCGCGTCCACCAGGTTGACGGGAGGGTTGTCGAATGTCACGCGCCAGTAGGAGGCCGAGTGCTCGGTCAGCGTGAACCGCGTCGGTGCGTCCATGGGTCCGACGCTAGTGTCCGACGCACGTGCGGCAACCCGGCCGCGTCCGGCCGGGGGCCGCGGGTCCCGGGGCAGCCCCCAGGACCCGCCGGGGGGTGGTGCCGACGCGTCAGGTGCCTGCCCGCCGCCCCGTCACACTCTCGTGCGGACGAGGTCGATGAGCTTGGCCTCGGACTTCTTGTCGGCGTCCCGCTTGAGGGTGACGACCTGGATGGTGCACAGGCGGTCGCCGACGGTGAACGCGGTCATCATCGAGTTGTCGACGTCCTCCGAGCCGGCCGTCTTCGGGGAGCCGATGCTCAGTGTGACGGAGTGGTAGGTGTCGGGGTTCTCCCAGGTGCAGACGCTCTCCCCCACACCGGCGTCGGGGTGCCCGCCGTCGTTCTCGCCGATGAGCGGGGTGACCTCCTCGGGCTTGAGCAGGGTGCAGGCGTCGACCTTCTTGCCGTCCTCCGGCGAACCGCCCGAGGCCGCTCCCTTCCCCTTGGCAGCGGAAGCAGGGCCGGACTGCGCGGGGGCCGCCTTCGCGCCGGTGTCCGACGAGCCGCAGGCGGTCGCTGTCGCGGCGAGGAGCACCAGGCCGACGATTGCCAGAGGTGAACGCATCACAGTTGGGTCCTCCGATGGTGGCGCGGCGGGCCGGAGGGGCACTCCGACCTCGTGTCCCGGCCCCGGAAGACGTCACCTCACGCCCGGCCAGTTGCGGACTCCTGTCACAGGGCGGCAACCGAATGTCATCGCCGTGCGACAGCCGTGTTCGCCGTGCCGGCGGCACGGCGAACACGGCCGCCCTTGCGGCGGCACCGCCTCACACGGACTCGGGCGCCTCCACGGGGTGCGCCGGGGGGGCGATGAGCGACGCCACGGGGTTCGTCACCGTGCGGCAGCGGGTCCAGCCCGCCGCCTCACCGTCGGTGGGCGAGGCGACCTCCGTGGGCTCCGTGGCGGGGGCGGTACCGAGCAGCCCGCGGTCCCGGCAGTAGTCGTCGTCGTAGATCGTGGAGAGGTAGCGGTGCGGCCCGTCGGGGAAGACGGCCACGATGCGTGCCTCGGCGGAGTAGGTGCGGGCCGCCCATCCGGCGACGAGGGCGACGGCACCGACGCTCCAGCCGCCCGACGCGTAGTGCGAGCGGGCCAGGGCACGGCAGGTGTGCACGGCCTCGGCCGCGGCGACCCAGTGCACCTCGGTGAACTGCTCGTACGCCACGTTGCGCGAGTGGATGCTGCTGCCCAGGCCCCGTACGAGACGGGGCCTGACGGGCCGGCCGAAGGTGATCGAACCGACGGTGTCCACCCCGATCACGTGCAGGTCCGGGTTGACGGCGCGCAGCGTGCGGCTGATGCCCGCCGAGTGGCCGCCGGTGCCGACGCTGGTGACCAGGACGTCGACCCGGCCCAGTTGCTCGATCAGTTCCGCCGCCAGGGGCGTGTAGGCGTCGGCGTTGTCGGGGTTGTCGTACGGGTCGGCGCACCAGGCCCCCGGTTCGGCCGCCAGGAGTTCGGTCACGCGCCGGCGGCAGGCCTCCTGCCAGCCCTCGTAGGGGTGGGCGTCGCGGACGATGTCGAGACGGGCACCGCGTGAGCGCAGCAGGCGCTTCATGTCCGGCTCCAGGTCCGGATCGGTCACGAGCGTGACCGGGTGGCCGAAGACCCGTCCGGCGAGCACCAGTCCCAGGCCGAAGGCGCCGCTGGTGGACGCCACGACGGTCGCGCCGGGAAGGAGGTCGCCGCGCTCGCGTGCGCAGCCGACCATGTGGAGGGCGGAGCGGTCCTCGATGGCGCCTGGGTTGGCGCCTTCCAGCTTGGCCCAGAAGCCGCGTCCGGGAGAGGTGAGGGGGTGGGAGATCCACAGCAGGGGCGTGTCGCCGACCGCGGAGGCGAGGTCGTGGCCGGTGGTGGGCTCGTTCATGGTGTCCGCTTTCTGGAATCGGGAAGAGTGCCGTGCACGGCTCACCCACCGCCGGTGCGCGCACGGGCAGGGGTGAGGGACCGTCAGCCGGTCCGGGGGGCGTCTTCTAGATGCGCCAGAGGCAGAGGACGGACGGCGCCGCAGTCGCTATGCGGGCGTCGGGGGCCGGGTCGCTCCCCGGTGTGTTGTGCGAGGCGGGCACCTGTCCGGGCGCCGCTTCGGCGGCGCCGGTCTGCGCGGGGCCGGTCCCGTGCTCGCGTGGTCCGGTGCGGGACCCCGGGAGCTCGGCGGAGCCCGGGGAGCAGTCCTCACCGGGGTGGTGGGGAGTGTCGGGGTGCGGCCGCTCCTGCGCGTTCTTCAGATGAACGTGCGGGTGCGGGCAGCTGCGGGCGTGCGCGGGCGAGCCGGCCACGGTGAAGCAGAATGCGGCCAGCAGCGCAACGAGGAACGTCGGGCACGTTCCGCGGTGGCGGCCTCGCACAGGCCGCACATTACGCCATGGAACATCCCGGAACGCGCTCAGGCGTGCGGCGGTTTGCCGCTCAGATGGTGATCCGCGAGGTTGAGCACCTCGTCGACGAGCCTGCGCAGATGGCCGTCGGAGAGTGCGTAGATCACCCGGCGGCCCTCCTTGCGGGAGGAGACCAGGCCCGCGATCCGGAGTTTGGCCAGGTGCTGGCTGACGGCGGGACGGGCGGCGCCGACCCGCTCGGTCAGCGTGGAGACGTCCGCCTCGCCCCCGGTCAGCGTGTGCAGCAGGGCGAGGCGGGTGCGGTCCGCGAGGAGGCTCAGGAGCTCGGCCCCGCGGACGTAGTGCTCGGTGCCCGGTTCCCGCGGGTGCGCACCATGCGCAGGTGACAGGTGCATGCGTGCGTTCATATGCACATAATGGGGGGAAGGCTCAGCCCGTGTCCACCCACGACTCCCCGGAGGCGGTCCCATGAACGGCCGGCACACGCACCCCCAGCACGACCACGGCCACGGGCAGGAACACGGGCACGCGCACGGCCACGGCCACGGCCACGACCGCTCCGCAGGCCACGGCCCCCGGAGCCGGGCACGCCTGCGCCACCGGCTGGGACACCTCCTGCGCCCGCACTCGCACGAGTCCGCCGACAAGGTGGACAGGGCCCTGGAGTCCTCCGCCGAAGGCATGCGGGCCCTGTGGATCTCGCTCGCGGTCCTCGGCGTCACCGCGATCGCCCAGGCCGTGGTCGTCGTCCTGTCCGGTTCGGTAGCCCTCCTGGGCGACACCGTCCACAACGCGGCCGACGCCCTCACCGCCCTCCCGCTCGGCATCGCGTTCGTCCTCGGGCGGCGGGCCGCCACGCGGCGCTTCACCTACGGCTACGGCCGGGCCGAGGACCTCGCCGGGATCGTCATCGTCCTCACCATCACCGCGTCCGCGGGCTTCGCCGCCTGGACCGCCGTCGACCGCCTCCTGCACCCGCGGGACGTCGCCTACCTGCCCGCCGTGGCCGTCGCGGCGGTGCTCGGCTTCATCGGCAACGAATGGGTGGCCCGCTACCGCATCCGCGTCGGACGCAAGATCGGCTCCGCCGCGCTCGTCGCCGACGGCCTCCACGCCCGCACCGACGGCTTCACCTCGCTGGCCGTGCTGCTCGGCGCCGCGGGCGCCGCGCTGGGCTGGCGCCTGGCGGACCCCATCGTGGGCCTGGCCATCACGGCGGCCATCCTGCTGGTGCTCCGCGACGCCGCGCGCGAGGTCTTCCGCCGCGTCATGGACGCCGTCGACCCGGCGCTCGTGGACGACGCCGAGCGCGCCCTGCACGAGGTGCCGGGGGTCCGGGAGGTGGGCGAGCTGCGCCTGCGCTGGATCGGGCACCGGCTGCGCGCCGAGGTCGCCGTGGTCGTCGACGGGAACCTCACCGTGCGTCAGGCCCACCACACGGCTGTCGCGGCCGAGCACGCGCTGCTGCACGCGGTCCCCCGCCTGACCGCCGCCCTGGTCCACGCGGACCCCGCACCCGTCCCCGGTGCGGCCGACCCGCACGCCGAACTGGCCCATCACGCCGCCTGAGAGGCACGACCCGGCCCGCGGGCGCGCCCGGAGGACCCGATCGCGCTCCCTCCCTGACGGCACCCGCGGGCCGACCCGATGCGACGTCAGTCCGCAGGACCCGAGGTGCCGGACACGTCCGGAAATGCCGCCGTCGCGCGCGCATTCGCCGTGACATTGCTGGGCATATCTTCCGATATGCATCAGATTCGACACCTTCGACTGGTTCCTCCACCCCGTGCGCATGAGTGCGGCGGCGGCTGTCACTGGGTGAGGTGGGCGCGTGGGCATAGTGGGGATGACCTTGACCGTCGTGATCCTCGTGCTCGCTGGAGCGGGGCGGCGGCTCCGCCGATACCCCGGCGGCTGGAGATTCGCGCTCTCCGGCCGTCATGAAGCCGACAGGGACGCCCTGGACCGCGCCCGGCGGGCCGTCCGCAAGCTGCGGCGCCGGGCGCGGCGCGAACTGGCAAGGGCGCGGGCGCAGGTGGCACGGGCCGATCGTGCCCACCGGCGTCGCGTCGGCGACGCCGAACGGCACCTCGCGCGGCTGCGCCGGCCCGGCAAGGGCGCCTTCGTCGCCGCACTCGGGAAAGTGTCCCTGCACGCGCACGTGATGGTCATATCCGGGCGGGAGACGAAGGTGCTGCAGCTGGACGGCCTGCAGGTGCGGTTCGAGCACAGCCCGACGGGCCATCACCTCTACCTCAGGCGGCCGGACGGGGTGCACCTGGAGTCCTACCCGCCCGGGGAGCACGGCGAGGACGGCGTGCGCCGCTTCAGCGTCCGCGTCGAGAACGCCGTCGCCAAGGAGAACAGGTTCCGCACGGAGCTCGCCACGGCCGTCAAGAAGGCGGAGGACGCCCTCAAGGCGGCGCACGCCGATACCGGCCCCGCTCAGGACGCCCGCAGGTGGCTGGGCATGCTGACCGCCCGCCAGAGCCGCGACCCGGCACTCGCCGGAGCACTCGCGGGCCTGGAAGCCGCCCGGGACCGGTGGCAGGGGCTCACGGGGCGACGCCCTCCCCCATAGGCGGGTGGAACGGACGCCCTCACAGCGGCGGGCGCTCCGGCCGCCGCGGCTCGGCCGGCGACGTGAAGGCGTCCCAGTCGGCGCGGCCACCGGCCCCCATGACGGCGGTGGCGGACCCCAGTTCCGCACCTGAACGGGCCCGCAGCTCGCGCCGGGCCATCCACGAGACCACCGGGGGGAACAGCGGCCGCAGCGGCTGGCAGAAGCGCAGCCACGGTGGCGCGTACACATGGTGTGCGCGGCGTGCGATGCCCGTGGCGAGCCAGTCGGCGACCTGGACGGGCGAGTGGACGCGGCGTGCGAACGACGGCTGGTTCTTCCGCAGGGCGCGCAGTACGGGGTGGTCGTCCAGATCGACGATCATGTCGGTGCCGGTCCAGTGGAGGTAGGCGATGCCGACGGTGACGCCGTCGGGCTCGACCTCGCCGCGCAGGGCCTGGGCGAAGGACTCGGCGCCGGCCTTGGAGGCGCAGTAGGCGCTCATCAGCGGGGCGGCGGAGAAGGCGGCGGTCGAGGCGATCTGCAGGAAGTAGCCGCGGGTCCGCGTGAGCTGGGGCAGGAATGCCCTGGCCGTGTTCGCGGCCCCCACCAGGTTGACGTCGATGACGCGCTGCCAGAGTTCGGGTTCGGTGTGGGCGAAGGGCCCGCCGGCGGCGATGCCCGCGTTGGCCACCACCACGCTGGCGGGGCCGAGTTCCTCGTTCACCCGCCGGGCCGCGTCTTCGAGTGCCGGGCGGTCGGTGACGTCCGCCTCGACGAAGATGTTCGGACGGGGCAGGGCGGCCGCCGCCTGACGCAGGGTCGCCTCCTCACGGCCCAGCAGCGCGACCCGCATGCCGGCTGACGACAGGTGCAGGGCGAGCGCCTCCCCGACTCCCCGGGCCGCGCCGGTGACGACGGCCACGCGCCCCTCCAGCGGGGCCGTCGCCCTGCGGTTGCGTACGCTGGTACCGGTCGTCATCAGGGGCACACCGTTCGATCCTGGTCCGGAAGCGGGGGCACCACCGAGTGAAGCCGAGGTTCGGGCCCGGGGCCGCGTGCCGCGTCGGACGGCCGCGGGGCGGCCACTCGAACGGAGGCCTGGACACGTGCGACGTACGCACACGGCGCCGGACGCACGCTGTCCCACGGCGGACAAGTCGAAGGAGAAGGCGATGAACACCCACCGGGCCGGCCGTACCGCCGTGCGCCGCGATGTGCACCGCAGCGGCCGTGTGTGGAGCGAGCACGCGCTCCGTGTCCTCGCCGACACCGGCACCGCCCTGGTGACCGCCTGTGCTCCCGGCGCGCAGACCCGCTGGCCCGTCGCCTACGCGCAGGCCCGCGCCACCGGCGACCGCACGGTGCGCACCGACGGGATCGACGCCCTCGCCACGGGACGGTGGGAGCTCACGCCCGGGCGGTGGCAGGAGACCGAGCTGCGGATGTGGAAACCGCCCACCGCCTGGTTCAGCGTCAACGCCTTCTACACCGGGGCCGGGCTGCGGAACTGGTACGTGAACTTCGAGCGCCCCACGATCCGGACCGCCGACGGGTTCGACACCTTCGACCTCATCGTGGACCTGCTCGTCGCCCCCGACCTGAGCAGCTGGGAGTGGAAGGACGAGGACGAGTACGCCCACGTCCGCAGGCTCGGCGTCGTCACCGACACCGAGCACCGGGCCGTCGACGCGGCCCGCGAACAGGCGCTGGCGATGCTCGAGGAGCGATCCGGACCGTTCGGCGAGGCCGCCGCGTGGGCGGCATGGCGCTGGGAACCGGCCTGGCCCACACCGCGCCTGCCGCTCGCCGTACCCCAACGCGCAGGCCGTGAAGGTCACTTGTAAGGAGCGCTCGCGGGGACGGGATCAACCCCGCGCGGCCGCCGACCAGTCCCGGGAGGCGTCCGCGCCCCAGCTCGCCAGCAGACGCAGCGCCTCCTCCGACGCCGAACCCGGCTCGGCGTGGTAGGTCGACAGTGACTGCTCCTCGTCGCCGGGGAGCGCGAGGGTCTCGTAGCGGAGGGTGAGCGCGCCCGCCAGCGGGTGCAGCAGCCGCATCCCGCCGTGTGACTTCCGCTTGACGTCGTGGGCGCCCCACAGCGAGCGGAAGTCCGCACTCCTCATGGAGAGCTCCCCGACCAGCGCCGCGAGTGCCGGATCGTCGACGTGCCGGCCGGCGTCCATCCTCAGCTGGCCCACCACGTCGGCGGCCTTGGACTCCCAGTCGGCGAAGAGCCGCCGGGCCGCCGGGTCGAGGAAGGTGATCCTGGCCCAGTTCCGGTCCTCGGGGGCGCGCTCCGCCCAGTCGCCGAAGAGAGCGGACGCCGTGCGGTTCCACGCCAGCACGTCGGTGCGGCGGCCCCACACGTACGCGGGGACGCCCTCCAGGGCCGACAGCAGTTCCCGGAGCTCCGGCCGTACCTGCCGGAGCTCGGGCGCGGGCCGCGGCTTGCGCCGCTTCGGCTTCGCCAGGTGCAGCAGGTGGGCGTGCTCCGCCTCGGAGAGCCTGAGCGCCCGCGAGATCGCGGCCAGCACCTCCACGGACACGTTGCGGCCGTTGCCCTGCTCCAGGCGCGTGTAGTACGCCACGGACACCCCGGCGAGCTGTGCCAGCTCCTCGCGCCGCAGGCCCGGCACCCGGCGCCGGCCGTACTCGGCGAGCCCCACGTCGGCCGGCTTCAGCCGGGCCCTGCGGGTGCGCAGGAACTCGTTGAGCTCCGAGCGCGCGTCGAGGTGCCGCCCGGCGCCGGGTCCCGGACCGGGGTCCGGCCCGTCTCCCGGGCCGGTGCGGAGGTCGGGGTGGGTGGCCATGCGCTCCAGTATCACGCCGGATGCCGGGGCGGAGCCTGTCCCTGCCGGTGGTACTCACCCGGGACGTGGGCAGAGCGGGGCTCTGGGTGACGTCGTACGGCCGGAGCAGCCTGAACGAGCCCTGGAGACGACCACCCGGGGTCACGCCATCCCGGGGACACGCCCTCCGTTCCCGCTCCGGATCGCGTGCCGCTCGACCCGTCCGCCCGTGCGGCGTCGGGTCACACACAGCCCATGGACCACGAAGAATGACGGAAACGACCACCACAGGTCCGTCCACCCCAGCGCGCGGACGGGACCTCCTCCCCGGGAAGGCCCTCTTCGGCCTCTTCCTCAGCGGGTTCGTCGGCATCCTCACCGAATGCCTGCCCGCCGGCCTGCTGCCGCAGATCAGCGGCACGCTCCACACGAGCGTCTCGCTCACCGGCCAGACCGTGACCATCTACGCCCTCGCCACCGCGATCGGGGCGATCCCGCTGACCCGGGCGACGGCGAGGTGGCCCCGCAAGAACGTGCTGCAGCTCGCGCTCGGCACGGTCGCCGTCGCCAACGCCCTCACGGCGCTGTCCGACGACTACGCGCAGACCCTCGTGATCCGCTTCGCCGCCGGCCTCGGCACCGGGCTCGTCTGGCCCCTCCTCGGCGGTTACGCCGCCCGGCTCGCCCCCGAGGGACGCCAGGGCCGCGCCATCGCCATCGCCCTTGCCGGAACCCCCGTGTCGCTGGCGCTGGGCGTCCCGCTGGGCACCTGGCTGGGCGCCCTCGGCGGGTGGCGGCTCGCCTTCCACGCGTCCGCCGCCCTGACCGCGCTGACCATGGTGTGGATCCTGGCGACGCTGCCGAACCTGCCCGGCCGGCCGGCCGACGAACGCTTCACGGTCCCGCAGGTCCTGCGCCTGCCGGGGCTGCGCACCATCCTGTTCGCCCTCGCCACGTACATGGTCGCCCACAACATCCTCTACACCTACGTCACCGACCTCCTCGGGTACCTGGGCATGGGCGGCCAGGCGGGATGGGTGCTGTTCGCCTTCGGTGTCACGTCCATCCTGAGCGTCATCGTCGTCGGCACCCACATCGACCGGCACCTGCGCAGGCTCGTCGTGGGCAGCACCGCGCTGTTCGCGCTCACCGTGCTCGTGCTCGCCGTGTGCTCCGGCGTGCCCGCGCTGGCCTACGTCGCCGTCGCGGCGTGGGGCTTCGCCTTCGGCAGCTCCCCGAGCCTGTTCATCGGCGCCGCGATCAACGCGACGGGGGCGGCCGCCGACGTCGCGCAGTCGATCACGATCACGGTCTTCTCCTCGTCCATCGCCCTGGGCGGCCTCATCGGTGGCCTCCTGGTCGCGGACCTGGGGACCGCGTCGATCACCTGGGCGTCGCTGGCCCTCCTGCTCGCCGCCGCCGCGGCCGTGACCGGGGGCAGGAGGCACGCCTTCCCCGCGGGCGCCTGAAGCCGGGGCCCGAGGCCGGGCGGCCGACGCCGCGGCGGGGCGTACCGCGTACGCCCCGCCCGACGGTGACCGGGTCAGGCCCCGACGCGGGGCGGGGTCGGCGTCCCGTACACGCGCTTGGCGTGCAAGGCGTACAGGCGCGGGGCCAGCAGCGGCATGACCAGCCGGGGCGCCAGCGGGGCGTGCGAGAGGACCGCCTTGATCACCTCGGGGTCGCCCTCGTACATCACCATGCCGAAGGCCAGCGGCAGGTCCTTCTTCGGGCTGTTGGCCATGCCGTGCTCACCGAGCTCCGCCCACTCCGCCGCGGTGATGAACTCCTCGGCCAGCGGGAGGATCTCCTTCTCCTCCAGGGCCATGTGCTCCAGGAGCCGGCTCAGCAGTTCTTCGAGGGCCGCGGCGAGGGCCTCGCCGTCCTGGGCGGTGGAGCGCCACCCCGCCAGGAGCGCGGTCACCCCGGTGAGGGCGGTGTCGATGCCGTGGTGCTGCGCCTCCATCGTGGGCACGATGGCCGCGGTCCGCTCACCGCCGCGCTCCAGGAGGCGCGGCCACACCACCTTGTCCTCGCCCTCGTGGTGCAGGTGCAGGATCAGGCACACCTTGTCGGCATGGTCCGCCACGATCCCGGCGCGCCGGGTGTCACCGGCCTCCACGTCCCGGACGAGTTGCGGGAGCAGGCGGAACTCCCGTCGCATCATCGTGTGCGCCATGAACATGTCGCGCACATCGGCCATGGTCTCGCTGACTGTCGGTACTGCTGCCACTGCTGGAGCCTCGATTGGTGGGTGATCGCGGAAGGGAGCTTCGGATGCTGTCAGCGGCAGCGGCCTGCGCACATCGGGAGAATTCCCGATCCTGCGGCGGAGTCCGCGCCGCACGGCCGCACGGCAAGCGCCGGAGGGCGGTCGGTAGTTCTCCCGATGCGCGGGACAACCCGGCTGCGCCAGCATCGGAAGGGCTCCACCCCGACGGTCCGTCGGAGCCGCGGATTCGCGGGGACCCCCGCCCGCGAACGCACCCTGTGGTCGAGCCGGTCGGGGGCTCGCCACGGGGGTCGCTCCCGGCCCCACGGGCGGGGAAGGACCCGTACGTTGCTACCCTTCGGCGAGAATTGTCCGCATGACCACGACGGGGCACGCCGCCCCCGGTACCCGGTGGTCACCACCCACAGGTCCCCACAGGTCCCCTCGGATGAACGCATCCCTCCCGGCACAGACCCGCGTCAGCCCCGTCTTCGTGGGCCGCGAGGCCGAGCTGGCCGAGCTGCTGCGGGCCGCCGGGGCCGCGGACGGCGGCGACCCCCAGGCCGTCCTCGTCCGGGGCGAGGCCGGAGTGGGCAAGACGAGGCTGGTCGGGGAGCTCCTGCGGTCGCTGGAGCCGAGGGCGGCCGTCGCGGCGGTCGGTGGCTGCGTCGAGGTCGGCGGCGACGGCCTGCCCTTCGCCGCGTTCTCCGAGGCCCTGCGCGTGCTGTGGCAGCGACTGCCCGACGAGGTGCGCGCGGCGAGCGCGGGCCATGAGGACCTCCTCGCCCGGATCCTGCCCGACCCGGGCGGCGTGACGCCCGTCGACCACCGGGACGACGACGTGACGCGGCTGTTCGAGCTCACCACCCGCGTCCTGGAGCGCCTCGCCTCGGACCGCCTGGTCGTGCTCGTCATCGAGGACCTGCACTGGGCCGACGCCTCCACCCGCAACCTGCTGGGTTACCTGTTCCGCACCAGGCGCCGCGGCAGGCTGCTGCTCGTGGGGACCTACCGGTCCGACGACGTCGACCCCCGGCACCCGCTGCGCCCGCTGCTCGCGGAGCTGGGCCGGCTCAGGTCCGTACGCCGTGTGGCGCTCCCCCGGTTCACCCGGGGCGAGGTCGGCGGACAGCTCACCGGCATCCTCGGGGCGCCACCGGACCCGGCGGTCCTCGACGACGTCTTCGCCCGCTCCGACGGCAACGCCTTCTTCGTCGAGGAGCTCGCCGGCGCCGGCCGGGAGCGACCGGGCCCGGGGCTCCACGACCTCCAGGAGTTCCACGACGTGCTGCTGACCAGGCTGGAGGCGTTGCCGGAGACCAGCCGGCGCATCCTGCGCACGGCCGCCGAGGGCGGGACGGTGACCGGGTACGCACTGCTGCGGGAGGTGGCGGGGCTGCCCGAGGACGAGCTGATCGAGGGACTGCGCGCGGCCGTCCTCGCCCACGTCCTCGTCCCCGAACCGGGCGGCGCGGACTACCGGTTCCGGCACTCGCTGGTGCGCGAGACCGTCAGCGAGACCCTGCTGCCGGGCGAACGCGCGCTGATCAACCGCCGGTACGCGCAGGCGCTGGAGGCCGACCCCACGCTCGTGCCCGCCGTGGAACTGTCCTGCCGTCTGGCCCGGCACTGGCACGCCGCGCAGGACTCCGTGAAGGCCCTGCGGATGAGCGTCGCGGCGGCCGAGGAAGCGCGTCACTGCTACGCCTACGCCGAACAGCTGTGGCACCTGGAACGGGCGCTCCAGCTGTGGGACCGGGTCCCGGACGAGGCCCGTGCGGCCCTGCCCGGCCCGCGCTGCCCGCAGACGTACCCGCGCGGTGGCGCCGGGCACGCGGGGCCCGGGCTCGATGGGACCGGGCCCGCCGCGCCCCGGCTCGACGGGAACGGACGCCTCCGCCTGGAGCTGCTCGCGACCGCCACCGTCGCCGCGCTGCACAGCGGCAGCCTCGACACGGCACTGCGCCTGGCCGACGCCGCCCTGGAGGGCCTTCCGCCGGAGGACGAGCCGCACCGGCTGCGCGCCGCGTGGTTCCGCACCCAGCGGTCCCGGCTGATCCAGGGGCTGAACCGCGGCGACGGATGGCAGGACCTCGAGACGGCGCGGAAACTGGTCGACGGGCTGACCCCCTCGCTGGTGCACGCCGACGTCCTGGTCCACATCGCCAACTGGAGCGCCGTCCATCGCCCCGGTACGGACCACCGGGCTGCCACCGACGAGGCCGTGCGCTACGCGGCCGCCGTGGGCGCCGAGGCACTGGAACTGCACGCCCGCATGACCAGGTGCCTGCTGGACGCCGGGACCGACCGCGAAGGCGCCGGCATCACCGAGCTGTACGAGGTCAGACGGCGGGCGGAGGAACTGGGCGAACTCGGCATCGCCGGGCGGGCGAACCAGAACCTGCCGTCGATCCTGGAGGGCATGGGCCGTTCCGAGGAGGCCGTCGCGGCCGCGGACCACGGCATCGCGCTGTGCCGCTCGCTCGGGCTGGCCGACCACGAGGCGTGGGTGCACTCCAACAGGGCGATCAGCCTCTTCTCCCTGGGCCGTTGGGCGGAGTCCGAGGCGGCCCTCGACGAGGCCGCCTCGGTCGCCCGGTCGCACCTGCCGCGCTGGACGTTCGCGGCCCGCCGCGCGTACCACCTGCTCCACCGCGGTGACGCGGACGGCGCCGCCCGGCAGTTGGCGCTCGCCGAGCGACTGCGCGGCACCGAGCGGCTGCGGGCCGAGCTCCTCGTCGCCCTCAGCCACTGCACGATGGAGATCGCGGCCGCCCAGGGCCGTCTCGCGGACGCCCGGGCCGAGTTCCTGCGGGCCGACGCCGAGGGCCTGACGACCGGACCCGTCCGCTGGTCGCTGCCACTGCTGCGCACCGCGGCGGCGGTCGAGGCCGAGGCCCGTCGGTCCGCCGCCCTCGGCGGGGCCTCGCCCGAGGTCCTCGCCGCGGTACGCCGCGCCGCCGGCCGGCTCGACGTCGCCTTCCCCGTCTGGGCGGCGTACGAGCGGCTGCTCCACGCGGAGTTGGGACGCGCCGAGGGAGCCGACGACCCGGCCCTGTGGTCGAAGGCCGTGGCCGACTTCACGGCGGCCGAGCGTCCCTACGAGACGGCGGCGGCACTCCTCGGCGAGGGACGCGCCCTGCTCACCACCCACCGGCACCGCGCCGCGGCACTCGACCGGCTCGGCCGGGCACGGCGCATCGCCACCGGCCTCGGGGCGGGCCTGCTCCTCGCGGACGTCGAAGCGGTGACGCGCCGGGCCGGCACGGGCCCGGCGGACGAACAGGCCCCGCCCGCGACCGCCGCCACCGCGGCGGAACCGGCGACGCCCTTCGGGCTCACCCCGCGCGAGTCGGAGGTGCTGGGGCTGGTCGCGAGGGGGTACAGCAACCGCCGGATCTCCGAAGAGCTCCACATCTCGCAGAAGACGACGAGCACGCACGTCTCCAGCATCCTGGCCAAGCTGGGTGCCTCCAGCCGCACCGAGGCCGCGGCGATGGCGCACCGCCACGGGCTCCCGTCCTCCCCCTGACGGATCCCGCATTCGGGAATTCTCCCGATGCCCGGGACGACTCCGGCCTGCCGGCATCGGGCCCGACGTCACAACATGCTTCGGCCAGGAGTCCGTACGTGAGGCACGACCACGACCCGCCGCTCAGGGAGCGGGTGGACGCCGCGCGCAACCGCGCCGCGATACTCAAGGCAGCCGCCCGTCTCTTCGCCGAACACGGCGCGGACGGCGTCTCCATGGACCGGGTCGCCGCCGCGGCGGGCGTCGGCAAGGGCACCGTGTACCGCCGCTTCGGCGACCGGTCCGGACTGGCCTCCGCGCTCCTGGCCGCCCGCGAACGCGAACTGCGGGAAGCCGTCCTCGACGGACCGCCGCCACTCGGCCCCGGAGTCCCGGCCGAGGACCGCCTCGCGGCGTTCGTCACCGCCTACTTCGACCACGTGGCCGGGCACCTGGACCTCCTCCGCGCCTCCCAGACCGCGCACCCGGGCGCGCGCCACCGCACCGCCGCCTACCGCTTCCGGCTCGACCACCTGACGACCCTGCTCGCCACCACGCCCGACCCGCCCACCCTCGCCCACACCCTCCTCGCCGCCCTGTCCGCGGACCACGTCGGCGCCCTCCTCCCCGAACTGGGCGCCCACAGGATGCGCACGAGCCTGATCCGCCTGGGCGTGGCCTGCCGCGCCGAGCAGGGCGCACCGCCGGGCCCGGCGCTCCCACGGCGCTAGACGCGCTCCAGGGGTCGGTGCGGGGTGGGCGGGAGTTCGGCCTCGACGGGGTCCTGGGGGCGGACGACTCCGCCGCGGCGGACCACGCCCATGACGCCGGACTTGAAGGTGAACTCCCCCGACACCGGGTCCAGGGCGAACATCTCGCCGAGCAGGCTCTTGCGGAAGTCGTTGATCTTCGAGCAGGGGTTGCGCAGCCCCGTCACCTCCACCACGGCCTCGTCGCCGAGGTGCAGCAGGGTGCCGGTGGGCAGGCCCAGCAGGTCCACGCCGCGGGTGGTGATGTTCTCGCCGAGCCGGCCGGCCGAGACGTCGAAGCCCTTGAGCGCGAGCTCGTCGAAGAGTTCCTCGTGCATCAGGTGGACCTGGCGCAGGTTCGGCAGGTCGGGCTCGTAGGTCATCCGGAACTGGTGGCGGATCGTCTCGCCCGCGTGGACGTCCCCTTCGACGCCGAGCCCGGCGAGCAGCGTGACGGAGTCACGGTTGGGCTTGCTGAAGGCGTACGTCGCGTGGCGGCTCACCGCCGTGACCCGGCCGGCCATGTCCCATCCCCACCTGTCCTCGGTCCGCGTGGCAGGCCGATCCTAGCCTCGAGCTCTCACGAGGTGGGCTGCCCGTAGGCGATCAGCCCCCGCCACCGGCCCTGGACCGCGGTGATTAGGCTGGCGCGGTGACTGATGAGCAGGAGCGGGTCCAGCCGTCGGGAGTGTGGGCCACGGCTGTGGGGGTGGCCAGGGTGCGCGCGCTGGAGACCGAGCGGGAGAACGCGCTGTTCCGGGACCCACTGGCACAGGCCTTCGCCACCGCCGGCGGCCTGTGGCCCTCCTCGCCGCCGCCCGGTGACGAGACCGCGCGACGCCGCCGGCTGGCCGTGTCGTTCTCCATCGTCATCAGGACGAAGTTCCTCGACGACCTGTTGCAGCAGGCCTCCGCGTCCGGGGTCCGGCAGGTCGTGCTGCTCGGCGCCGGCATGGACAGCCGGGCCTTCCGGATGGACTGGCCCGAGGGCACCCGGCTGTTCGAGGTCGACACCGCCGCGCCACTGGACTTCAAGGCTTCGGTGCTGCGCCAGGAGGGGGCCGTCGCACGCTGCGAGCGGATCACCGTCGCGGTGGATCTGCGTGAGGACTGGCCGGGCGCGCTGGCCGCCGCAGGGCACGACCCGGCCCTGCCGACCGTGTGGATCGCCGAGGGACTGCTGATCTATCTGCCCGAGGACGCGGTGGAGCTGCTGCTGGCCCGGATCAGCGCGCGGTCGGCGCCAGGCAGTCGGATGGGGCTGACGTTGGGCTCGCGTGGCGTGATCGAGCGCTTCGGTGCGGACGCCGTGCCGGGATCGGCGGCGTCCATGTGGGTCTCGGAGATGCCCGACGACCCGGTGGGCTGGCTGGCCGGGCACGGCTGGGAGGCCGGCAGCCACACCCTGCGCGAGCGCGCTGCCGCGTACGGCCGCCCGATCGGCACCCCGCCGCAGGGCGAGGAACGGCCCGGCGGACTGATCTCGGCGGTCCGCCGGTAGAGCGCGTTCCGGTTCCCTGACGACCGACGGACCGTCACGAAACACCAAGGCCGGATACTCGGACCGTGGACAGCTACGCGGGGGCGGCGACGCTCGAGTGGTGGGCCAACCGGTCTACGTGCCTGGGCTCGTTCGAGGTGCACGTCGAGATCGAGGTCGCCGGCTCCACCTGGACCTGCCGGGCGACACTCGCCGGCCCGCTCTCGGGGGACGAGAAGGAGGGATTCGACTTCCTGATGGCCCTCGACCGGGTCTTCACCCTGCGCCTCGACGCGAACGGCACGCTCCTGGTCGACGTCACCGAGGTGGACGACGGCGGCAGGCTCGCCCTCACCGCGCATGAGGCAGCGGAATCAGGCGGCTCCCGGCAGTTGTGGCACTAGGTCGTGTCGTCAAATGAGCTCCCCCAGCTCCGCTGGGGGGTGCCCCCAGGTGCGGTGCATCGCAAGGCGGAGAGCCGTCCTCGTAGTGGGCTACTCGGACGATGCGACGACTCCCCCCGGGCCGAAGGCTGGGGGAGTGCCGTGCCTGGGGGCACCTCCCAGCGCCGGCAGGGGGAACGGCGCGGGGTGGGGGCACCCCCGGCCGAAGGTTGGGGGAGGGCAAGTGACGACACGGCCTCGCACCCGTTCAGTGGCCCACCGGGTCGGCCTGCACTCGCCGTCATCTCCGTTCTAGATGACCGGCATCATGATTCAGCTCGACGCGGGCGCCCGGTCACGGCTCAACAGCGCCTTCATGGCGCTCTTCTTCGCGGGTGGCGTACTCGGCGCCCGGCTCGGGTCGCTCGCCTACCACGCCGGCGGCTGGACGGTGGTGAGCGTCCTCGGTGCCGCCCTGTCGCTGATCTCCCTCTGATCTCTCTCGCCTACTGGGCGACGGAGCGCCGCCCCGCCCGCAAGGACACCGTGGCCACGGACGCGCCGGCCGTGATCCGGTGACTCCCCTGGCCGGCGGGCCCCGCCGTGCTCATCCCGTCGACTCCGCCGCCGTCCGGGGGGTGATGTGCCGCAGCAGCGCCTCGACCGCGGGCGACATGTCCCCCCGGCGGCGGACCACCATGACCTTCCAGGCGGGGGCGTGCTGCACGAACCGGCGTACGGAGAGGTCCGGGAACCGGGCCGCGATCGACGCCGGCATGATGCACACCCCGAGGTCGTGCCGGACCAGCTCGGACGCCGCCACGATGTCGTTCACCTCGAACACCGTGGACCGCTCCGCGGCGGCGGCCCGGAAGGCCCGGTCCACCGAGTAGCGAATGGCCCAGCCGGGCAGGAAGTCCACGAAGGGCATGCCGGAGATCTCGTCGAGGCGCACCAGGTCCTCCTCGGCGAAGGCACGCGTCGGCGAGGACACCAGCAGCATCTCCTCGCGCGACAGCAGACGGGTCACCAGCCCCCGTTGCTGCTGCCGGTCGAGCGCCACCACGCCGAGGTCCACCGTGCCCTCGCTCAGCGCCTGCCGGACGTTGGCCACCGGTGCCTGCTGCAGACGTACGCTCACCCCGGGGTGCTCCGCGCGCAGCCCCGCCAGGGCGCGGTGCAGGCCGGCCCAGACGCCCTGCATGATGGCGACCGTCACACGTCCGCGCACCTCACCCCGTACGGCGTCGACCACCGCCCGCGCCTCCTCGGCCGCGCGGAGCGCCGCACGGGCGGCGGGCACGAACGCCTCCCCCGCCGGGGTCAGCGACACGCGGTGCGTGGTCCGGTCGAACAAGGCGCTGCCCAGTTCCTTCTCCAGCGCCCGCACCGTGCCGGACACCGCGGACTGCACCACGTGCAGCCGCTGCGCCGCCGCCGTGAACCCGCCCTCCTCGGCGACCGCGACCACCACTTCCATCTGCCGTAGGTCCATGCGAACCGCCGCCGTCCCTTTCCCGTGGCCCGAACCGGGCGGTCATCTCCACCGGTGATGACCCACGCTGTCCAGCATCGCATCCGGTGACCGGAGCGCACGGCGACGTCACGACTGCCCGGCACGCCGCGAGCACGGCACTCACCGCGAAGCGGCCGATCCACAGGGTGACCGGCCACGGGGAATCACCCCGCCGGGAACAGCATCGCCTCGCGTGAAGTTGCACAAACCACCACATAGCAGCACGGACGGCACCCACTCCGAGGCGAATGCCCATGCGAGCGGAGCAGCACATCGTGACACCGGACGCCGACATCGCCTTCTGGGACGAGGGGGACGGCGAGGCGGTACTGCTCGTCCACGCCTCCTTCGGCGCCGACTGGTTCGCACCGCTCGCCGGGCTGCTCCCCGGCCTGCGGGTCGTACGCACCCATCGCGCCGGGTACGGCCGGAGCCGGGACCTGAGCGGCCGGCTGGGCGTCACCGACCACGCCCGGCACCTCGCGGAGGTGCTCCGCGCCCGGGGGATCGGGCAGGCGCACGTGGTCGGCCACTCGACCGGCGGCAGCATCGCCCTGCAACTGGCCGCCGCGCACCCGGAGCTCGTCTGGTCGATGGTGCTGCTGGAACCGGCGTTCCCGTACGCCCCCGACGAGCCGGAGAGCGACGCCATGCGCCGCGCCGTCGCCGCCGCGGAGGAGGGCGACCTGGCACGGGCCTACGGCTTCTTCCCGGGGAGCGTGTGCGCCCCCGGCTACCTGGACGTCATGACCCGTGCGCTCGGCACGGAGGGCTTCAGGAGGTCGGTGCTCAGCGGCAGGTACTTCTTCGACCACGAGCGCGCGGCGTTCGCCGCGTGGGACGCCGACGCCGCCGGCCTCGACGGCCTGCCGCAGCCGGTGCTCCTGGTGGCGGGCGGCGAGGGGGAGCGCCTCAACAGCCCCTACCGGGCACGGAACCGCGCGCTGGCCGGACGGCTCGCCCGGGCCCGGCAGGTGACGCTCCCGGGCGTCAGCCACGCGATGCCCCTGGAGGACCCCTCCCTCGTCGCGTGGACCGTCCTCGACTTCATCCGGCGTCACCCCGTGGAGGCGGGGCATCGGCCGTCGGGGTGACGCTCCGCCCGCCTGACGCGTCGCAGCGGCGACAGCGCGACGGCGGGCGCTTGCATCAGCACATGGCGACCGTACCCATCCCGCTGCGCACCCCGTTCACCGACCTCGTCGGCTGCGACGTGCCGATCCAGCTGGCCGGCATGGGCTGGGTGAGCGGGCTGGACCTCGCCGACGCGGTGTCCGCGGCAGGGGCGCTCGGCATGGTGGGCTACCCGATGGTGCCACCGCCCGTGCTCACCGACCTGCTCGACGCGGTACGGCGGCGCACCTCCCGCCCGGTGGGGGTCAACTTCATCCTGCCGCTGCTCGAGGACGAGGCGTGCGTCGACGTCGCCGCGGAGCGGATGCCGGTCGTCGAGTTCTTCTACGCGGATCCCGTCCCCCGCCTGGTCACTAGTGCCAAGCGCGGCGGGGCGCTGGCCGCCTGGCAGGTGGGTTCGGTCGAGGAGGCCCGGGCCGCGGCCGACGCCGGGTGCGACTTCGTCGTCGTCCAGGGCAGGGAGGCGGGCGGTCACGTGCGCGGGGTGCGGCCCCTGCTCCCGCTCCTCGACGAGGTGCTCGACGCGGTCGACGTCCCCGTCGTCGCGGCGGGCGGCATCGGCACCGCGCGGTCCCTCGCCGCGGTGCTGGCCGCCGGGGCGCACGCGGCCCGTATCGGCACGCGGTTCGTCGCCACGCACGAGTCCGACGCGCACCCGCGGTACAAGGAGGCCCTGATCAGGGCGGGCGCCGGCGACACCGTGCTGACGACGCAGTTCTCGACCGGATGGCCGGACGCGCCGCACCGCGTCCTGTCGGAGTGCGTCGAGCGCGCACGTGCCCTGGACACCGACATCGCCGGCGAGGCGGTACTGGGCGGCGTGCCCGTACCCGTCCCGGCGTCCAGCCCGGTCTGCCCGCTCCGGACCACGACCGGGCACCTGGACGCGATGGCCCTCTACGCGGGCGAGGCGGTCGGCACGGTCTCCCGCATCGAGTCGGCCCTCGACGTCGTCCGCGAACTCGCCGACGGGGCCGCCCGGCTGCTGTGCAAGGCGTCCGGCGGCATCGGCAAGGAGCCCGCCTGAGCACCGTACGATGCGCGTGTGCGCTACTTGGCGGAGTCCTTCGCTGTCGGGGCCCTGAGACGGGGCCGTCCGGTGGAACAGTTCCTCGGGCCGATCGGTGCGCCCGAGCGCCCTGGCGTCAGGGTCGTCGAGGTCCGGCCGGTGAAAGCGGTGTACGAGGTCCACGTCCACGACCTCGAGGACGTCGGGCACGCGACTTTCATGGACCTGGTCGAGTTTCCGCCGCTCGACCCGGAAGCGGAGGAGGAGGCGTTCGGCCGCCTCGTCGGCACCGCCGACGATCCGCGCGCTGGTGACCGCTGAGGAGCGCACGGGTGCGCTGCGGTCGCGCTGGGTCAACCAAGGCATCGTGCAGGACGAGTACGGGGACTTCGTAGCAGCGGGCCGGCCCGCGCTCATGCGCCCGGACGGGCAGCCGTGGCCCGCCGGCAGCCGCTGACGGGCCCGGCCCGACCGGGCCCGCTTGACCGGCTCACTGTCAGACCCGTGCACCAAGATGTGGCACATGACGACAGTGATCGCTGCCCCGCTGATGTCCCGTGAGCACTACCGCTCCGCCGTCGACACGGCCCTGCAGGCGTGCGCCGCCTACTACGCCGACGGGACGAGCCCGCTCGACGACGCCGCGTACGACCTGCTGGCCGGGCGCATCCGCGACTACGAGCTGGACCACCCCGAGGACGTCCGGGAGGACTCCCCCACGGGCAAGGTGGGCGGTGGCGCCGCCCCGGCGGGCGATGTCGCCCACACCGTTCCCATGTTGTCCCTCGACAATGTGTTCAGCCCCGAGGAACTGGTGAAGTGGGACGCGTCCGTCGCCCGCCGGCTGGGCGCACCGGTTCAGGGCGGCTACGTCACCGAGCCCAAGCTGGACGGCGCGGCCATCGCCGCCCGGTACGTGGACGGGCGCCTGACGCAGCTCGTCACCCGGGGCGACGGCACCTCCGGCGAGGACGTCTCCCATGCGATCGGGTCGATCGTGGGCCTGCCCCTGGAGCTGAACTCACCGGCCACCTTCGAGGTGCGCGGAGAAGTCCTGCTCACCCGGGAGCAGTTCGCGGCGGCCAACGCCATCCGCACGGCCCACGGGGCGAAGGTCTTCTCCAACCCGCGCAACGGCACGGCCGGGACGCTGCGCGCCAAGGACCGCCCCTACGTGATCGAGACGACCTTCTACGCGTACGGCGTGGTCGGCCTGCCCGCTGACACGCACACGGAGATGATGGAGGCGGTCGCCGCCGCCGGGGTGCAGACCACGGCCGCGACACCGGCCGGGCCGCGCGTCTGCCGCACGGTGGAGGAGGTGCAGCGCCGCGTCGACGAGATCGCCGGGCTGCGCGCGGAGCTGCCGTTCGGCATCGACGGCGTCGTCATCAAGGCCGATGCGGTCGCCGAGCAGGAGAAGGCCGGGTTCGCGACCCGCCACCCGCACTGGGCGACGGCGTACAAACTCGCCGCCGCCGTACGGCAGTCGAAGCTCCTCGCGGTGGAGTGGAACGTCGGACGCACCGGCATCATCGCGCCGCGGGCCGTGCTGGAGCCGGTCGAGGTCGACGGCAGCGTCGTCAGGTACGCGACGCTGCACAACCCGAAGTTCATCCGCGACAGCGGCATGATGATCGGCGACACCGTCATGGTGTGGAAGGCCGGCGACATCATCCCCCGCATCGAGGCACCCGTGGTGGAACTGCGCACGGGCGACGAGACGCCCGTGGTGTTCCCCGAGTCGTGCCCGACGTGCGGCGGCGAGATCGACACCTCCGGCGAACGGTGGGAGTGCGCGGGCGGCACCGGCGGCGGATGCGGGCTGCTCGCCGCGCTGCGGTACGCCGTGGGCCGCGACCAACTCGACATCGACGGTCTCGGCATCACCTACCTGGAGGCCCTCGTCGACGGCGGCGCGGTCGCCGACGTGGCCGACCTGTTCGGCCTCACACGTGGGCAACTGGTCGACGCGACCCGCAGCGAGAAGCGCGCCGACACCGTGGTGGCGCAGATCGAGGCGGCCAGGGCCAAGCCCCTCAAACGGGTGTTCTGCGCGCTCGGCATCGTCCGCACCGGCCGTACGCTGTCACGGGAGATCGCCCGCCACTTCGGCACGATGGACGCGATACGCGCCGCCGACGCCGACGCCCTGGCCGCGGTGCACAAGCTCCCGGCGGCCAACGCCCCCAAGATCGCGGCCCACATCGCGGCCATGGGACCCGTCATCGACAAGCTCGTCGCCGCGGGCGTCACCATGACCGAGCCCGTGGCGCCGGCCGCCGCCGCCACGCCAGGCGAGGCGAAACCCCTGGACGGTCAGGTCGTCGTCATCACGGGCGGCATGAACGGGCCCCTCGCCGGCAGGAACCGCAACGAGATGAACGACCTCGTCAGCAACGCCGGCGGCACCTCCTCCGGCAGCGTGTCGAAGAAGACCACCATCCTCGTCGCGGGCCAGGGCGCGGGCTCCAAGCTCGCCAAGGCCCAGGAACTGGGCACGAGGGTGCTCAGCGAGCAGGAGTTCGCCGACCTGGTCGCCGGCTACCTCGTCTAGGGATCCGGGGAGCGCTGCCGGTGTGACCCGCGTCAGCCGAGGCGGGTGAGCTTCGAGCCGATCGACGGCGAGGACAGGTGGCGGCCGAGGGCGACGGGCACCTTGACGGCGCTGTCGTCATCCCCGACGGTGAGGGTGCCGATGGGGGCGCCGGCCGGCGCCGCGTGCGGGACGCCGTTCTCGGGGGCGTGCAGGGAGAGGCGGACCTTCAGCCCGCTCCAGCCGATCGCCTGGACGTCCTCGGCCGCCATGACCTCGGTGCGGCCGCCGAGGCCGTCGTCCACGTAGCCGACGACCTCACCCTTCCTGACCACCGTGTCCGAGGCGAGGGCGCCCAGCGCGGCCTGGAGCAGGGTGTTGCTGCGGCCCAGCACCGTGTCGAGGATGTCGGCCTTGTGCTGCCCCAGCATCGCTCCGATGACGAGCTGCTGCGTGCCGCCGAGCTCACGGACCGCCGCGAAGAGGAGGTTACCGCCCGCCTTGGTGCTGCTGCCGGTCTTGATGCCGACGACGCCGCCGGAGCCGACGAGCTGGTTGACGTTCCTCTGGACGTCGCCGTTCAGGTCCATGTACCGGGTCTTGGCGGCGAGTTCCGCGAAGACCTCGTCCTTCATCGCCGCGTGCGCCAGCTTGACCTGGTCGCTCGCGGTGCTGACGGTGGTCGCCTCCAGGCCGCTCGGGTCGGTGTACGTCGTGTCGTCCATCCCGAGTTCCCTGGCGGTGGCGTTCATCTTCCTCACGAACGCCTCCTCCGTCCCCGCGTCCCAACGGGCCAGCAGGCGGGCGATGTTGTTGGCCGAGGGCAGCATGACGGCCTCCAGCGCCTCGTACTCGCTGAGCTTCTGCCCTGCGGTGACCTTGACGACGGACTCCCCCTCCGTCTGCCCGCTGCCGAACTGGTCCTCGGCCTTGCGGTCGACCTCGACGGTCTTGCCCTCGCCGTCGTCCCCGATGGGGTGGTCGCGCAGGATGACGTAGGCCGTCATCACCTTCGCGACGCTCGCGATCGGCACCGGCCGCTGCACGCCGAACGTACCGATCCGGCCCAGCCCTTCGGCTTCCAGGACCGCTTGGCCCTCGGCGGGCCACGGCAGCGACGGTCCGTCGCCGCCGAAGGTGTAGGAGGGCGCCGCGGTCAGCTGCAGCGTGGGCGCCGGCAGCGGGCGCAGCGTCTGGACCACGCAGAAGACCAGCGCCAGCAGCACGACCACCGGAAGCCAGAGCCTCACCGGGCTCACGGGGGTGCGCTCCTCCGCGACCGGTGGCGGGGGCGGGGGTGGCGGAGGAGGGTTCGTCAGCTCGTCCAGCAGGGTCCGGCGCTCGCCGGTGGGCACGGAGGGCCCCACCGCGCTGTTCGCCTCGTCCGGGTCCGCCGTCCGCCCCGACGACTCCTGCTGATCCGCCCCGCCGGGAGACTCGCCCGCCACGCCGACCTCCTCCACGACACTCCGCTGCCGAACCCCAGTTTCCGGACCGTGGCGGCCACGGCATCATGAGCGCCGCCAAAGGGGTGCCCGCCCTTCCGGTGGTGGCCGCAACCCGGGCGATATACGTTCGAAGAGGTGCGTTCGAAGAGGTCGAGGAGGCAGGACGGACGGCCACGGGCTGCCGTGGCGGGCCGTGAGCGCGCGTCCCAGCCCCGAGACCCCACGCCGGGAAGGTGCCTCCATGAAGGTCCAAGGGTGCGTTGCCCTCGTCACCGGAGCCAACCGCGGGCTCGGTGAGCAGTTCGTGCGGGCGCTCTTCGAGGCCGGGGCGGCCAAGGTCTACGCGGGAGCCCGCGACCCCGCGAAGGTCGCCGTCCCCGGCGCCGTCCCGATCGCGGTGGACATCACCGACCAGGATTCGGTCCGTGCCGCGGCCGAGCAGGCCGGGGACGTGACGTTCCTGATCAACAACGCGGGCTCGACGACCCGTGCCAACGTCCTCACCGCCGACCTCGACGCGTTCCGTACGGAATTCGAGACGCACGTCCTCGGCACCCTCGCCATGAGCAGGGCGTTCGCGCCGGTCCTCGGGCGCAACGGGGGCGGCGCGATCGTCAACGTGCTCTCCGTGCTGTCCTGGGTCTCCATCCCGCGCACCGCCGGGTACGCCGCCGCCAAGTCCGCCGAATGGTCGATCACCAACGCCCTGCGGGTGGCGCTCGCCGAGCAGGGCACGCAGGTCACCGCGCTCCACGTCAGCTACCTCGCGACGGAGATGGCCGCCGCCGTGAGCGGTCCGAAGGCCGATCCCGCCGCGGTGGCCCGCGCCACCCTCGACGGCGTGGCGGCCGGAGCGGACGAGGTGCTCGCCGACGACGTCACCCGGAAGGTCCAGGCGGCCCTGCCCGGCGGCCCCGGCCAGCTCTACCCGCAGCTGCGCGGCGGCGAGCCGCTGGTCTGACCCCACCCGACGGGACGGACGGCTACGGCAACCGGAGGTGCCCATGACGGACGGCAAGGCGTCGCACGACCCCCCTGACCTCGCCGGCCAGACCGTCGTGGTGATCGGGGCCAGCGCGGGCATCGGCTTCGAGACCGCGCGCCGCGTACGGGCCGGTGGCGGCGAGGTGGTGCTGGTCGGGCGCAACCCCGAGCGGCTGCGGAAGGCCGCGGACGAGCTCCGGCCCCTGAGCACGGCGGCCTTCGACGCCACCGACACCGACCGTCTCGCGGAGTTCTTCCAGGGCCTGCCCGGCACGGTCGACCACGTGCTGCTCACGGCCGGCAGCCCCTTCTACATGCCGCTCGCGGACATGGACCTCGGGGAGGCACGCCGCCACTTCAGCGAACGTCTGGCCATGACCTTGGCGGTGGCGCTCTACAGCGCCGACAAGGTCCGCCCCGGCGGCACGCTGCTGTTCATCGGCGGCACCGGCGGCCGGCGCCCCGGCGTCGGCCTGGCCGTGACCTGCGCGCTCACCGCCGCCCTTCCCGCCCTCACCGCGAACCTGGCGCTCGAGCTGGCGCCGATCCGCGTGAACCTCGTCGCCGCCGGCTTCGTGGACACCTCCCTGTCGGCGTCGCTCCTGGGTGACCAACTCGAGGCCCGGCGCGAGGAACTGCGCGCCAAGCTGCCCATCCGGCGGGTCGTCGGCCCTGCGGACGTCGCCGCCCTGGCCACCCACATCATGTGCAACGACGCGCTCACCGGCGGGACGTACGACATCGACGGCGGCCAGAACCTCATCGCGCACTGACTCCAGGAGGCCGGCAGTCATGATCACATGGTTCATCACCGGCGCGGCCCGCGGATTCGGCCTGGAGATCGCACGTCAGGCGCTGGAACGCGGTGACCGCGTCGTGGCGACGGCACGGGACCCCCGGGACGTGGAGAAGGCGCTCTCCGCCTACGGCGACCGGGTGCTCGCGGTCGCGCTGGACGTGACCGACGAGCCGCGGGCCCGTGCGGCGGTCGACGCGGCCGTGTACGCCTTCGGCAGGATCGACGTCCTGGTCAACAACGCGGGCCGCGGTGTCCTGGGAGCGGTCGAGGAGACCTCCGACGCGGCGTTCCGGTCGGTGTACGAGACGAACGTCTTCGGTCTGGCCAACGTCACCCGCGCCGTCCTACCGGTCATGCGCCGGCAGCGGTCGGGCCGCATCCTCAACCTCAGCTCCATCGGCGGTTTCCGAGGCGCGCCCGGCTTCGGCGTCTACTGCTCCACCAAGTTCGCGGTGGAGGGGCTCTCCGAGGCCCTCCACGACGAACTGGCCCCGCTGGGCATCCACGTCGTCATCGTCGAACCGGGTTATTTCCGCACCGACTTCCTCGACGCGTCCAGCCTGCACACCGAGGGTCAGGTGATCGCCGACTACGCCGCCACCGCGGGTGCGGTGCGCGACGCCGTCCCCGGCCTCAACCACGGCCAGCCGGGGGACCCGGTCAAGGGCGCCCGGGCCATGATCGAGCTCGCCGACTCCGACCACCCGCCGATGCGGGCCCAATTGGGCAGCGACTGCGCCGCCGCGATGGACGGCAAGATCGTCCAGCTCCGCAAGGAAGCGGACACCTGGCGGGCCCTGGCCCTGTCCACCGACCACGACGACACCAAGTCGGTGGTCTGAGCCGCGGGTTGCGCTCCGTCGTCGCTTCACGACGATCCCTTGCCGGGTCAACTCTAGCTATATAGAGTTCTCCGCATGACCCGGTCCCGACGCCCCTCGGCGCAGACCATCGCGGTCGTGCTGGCGCTGGCCGAAACCCCGACCGACTGGCGGTACGGCTACGAACTGTGCCGCATGCTCGACATCCGGGCCGGGTCGATGTACCCGATCCTGATCCGGCTGGCCGACCGCGGGCAGCTGGAGACCACGTGGGAGTCCGACGCACCGGCCGGACGGCCCCCGCGGCACCTGTACCGTCTCACGGGCGCCGGCTTGGCGCTGGCCGCCGAACTCGCCGAGCAGGAACGCGGCACCGTCACCGAACGGTCCCGGCGGCATCTGGGGTGGGAGGGCGCATGAACCGCACGGGCCGGCTGGGCGCGGCGCTGGTGTGCGCCGCCGTCGACGCGGCCTACGTCCTGCTGCGGAACGCTCCGCCAAGCACCCACGCGGGCACGGGCCTTCCACCTGCTCGGCCAGATGCTGGCCAAGGTCAGGTCCGGCCTCACCGACGGCGCAGGGACGCCCTCCTGATCCGTCAGTGGCCCTGGGTCGGACGGCCCTCCCCGCTTCGCAGTCGTGCCTGACGGGCGGCTTCGACGTAGCGGGGCGCGAATTTCATCGCATGTGCATCCGGCACGTCGTACGGAGACCGACAGTATTCCGGTGCGAAGCTGTCGCCGTCCTCGTGGCACAGGTGACAGGTGGCACACCACTCGGTGAGCCAGCCATAGGCGACAGCGTGCACCCCGTCGATATCTCGTCGAGTGGACCATCCACCCGGTACCAGCGGTGGAGATCCCTCGCCGCGCACTGCGGGCAGGGCGCCGCGAGGTCGGCGGCGGCAGGCTCGGCGTCGAAGGCCGCTCTCCAGGCGTATCTCCAACCCCAGCGGGGGCCGTAGTTGCGAGGGTCACAAGGGTTGGCATGCCCGGCCGGTGCGTCGAGGATGCCCGGTCGTCGGGACAACCCTCGGCGCCGTCGCTCCGCCGCCGGTCCACGGGCCGGGGTCACCCGGCCGGACCGGCCGTGATGCGGGCCGGTCGCGGTGTGGTCAGGCTGGCCGGTGGCAGTGAGGGGGCGTGCCGTGCGCGCGCCTCGCGTCCGGCGATCGGAGGGATGATGGCCGGCGCCGTGCCGTCCCGTCGGGAGTGGATCGCCGGGGGTGACCGGCGGCGCCTCCCGGGGTTCGGCCACGTCGTGTTCGTACGGCAGGACGGGCCGCCCGAGGGCACTCCCGTGACGCTGCTGCACGGGTTCCCCTCGTCCTCGCACGACTGGGCGGCCGTCGTGCCGCACCTGGCGGCGGGGGGTCACCGCGTGACCACGGTGGACTTCCTCGGACTCGGCGTGAGCGACAAGCCCTACCCGCACACCTACTCCCTGCTCGAACAGGCCGACCTCGTCGAGGCGGTCTGGGCGCTGGAGGGCCACGCGACCACGGCTCTGGTCGCCCACGACTACGGGGTCTCCGTCGCCCAGGAACTCCTGGCCCCCGACCCGCACCGGGTCACGTCGGTGACCTGGCTCAACGGAGGCATCTTCCCCGACCTCCATCACCCCACCCCCGAGCAGCGGGCGCTCCACGGCCCCCACGGGCCGGACCTGGCCGAGCACGTGGACGAGGGGAAGTTCACCGCGTCCGTGGCGCATCTGACCGGACGGCCCCTGCCGGAGGCGGTGCTGCACGAGATGTGGGCCGGGACGCGGACGCGCGACGGCCTCAGAGTCCTGCCGGGCCTCTTGCGGTACATGGACGAACGGAAGGTGCACGCCGCTCGATGGACGGAGGTGCTGCGCACGTGTGAGGACGAGCAGCAGTTCATCTGGGGCCCGGCGGACCCCATCAGCGGGGCCCATGTGATCCCGCGCATTGCGGAGTTCGTCCCCCGCTCCAAGCTGACCGTTCTCGACGACGCGCCCGCTGTGGGGCACTTCCCCCAGCTCGAGGCGCCCGAACTGGTCGTCCCGCTCCTGGCCGACTGGCTCGGCGGCTTGTCGGGCTGACCGGGGCCTCAGGGCCGCCAGGCGTCGCGTGGTGATTCGGGGGCGGCCCCGGTCAGTTCCGGCTCCAGGCCCTGCGAGGGGGCGGTGCGGGGACGTCCGGTCTCGGCGCGCCAGGCCTCGAAGACGAGGGTGGTGGCGGTGACCACGACCAGGCCCAGCAGCCAGCCGCCCAGGACGTCGCTGACCCAGTGGACGCCCAGGGCCACCCGGGTGCAGCCGACGCCGAGCACCGTGATCCCGGCGAGGGCCCACGGCAGCGGGCGCCACGCCTTGGGCACCAGGGGGAGCAGGGCGAGCAGCAGGACGGCGCAGGAGGTGGTGGCCGTCATGGCGTGGCCGGACGGGAAGGAGAAGCCGGGGGCGTGGGCGACCGGGTCCGGCAGGTGGGGGCGGGCGCGTTCGACGGTGTTCTTGGCGAGCAGCCCCGTCGTGGCTCCGGCGACCGCGGTGACGGCGGCCCAGGCCGCCAGGCGCCAGGCCCGGCGGGTCAGCAGCCACACCACCAGTACGGCGACCAGCGCGCGCAGCGTCGCCGGGTCCCAGACGACGTCGGTGAGGACGCGGAGCACGCGCACCAGGCCCGGGTGCTGCAGGGCGGCGCGGTGCAGATGGTCGGCGGCGCCCTGGTCCAGGCGGCGCAGCGGGGGCCATCCGGATTCCACCAGCAGTACGGCGAGGGCGAAGGGCACCGCCATGACGGCTGTGGCGGCCGCCGCGGCCGGCAGCCGGGCGCCCAGACGTGCGTCGGGTCCCAGGTGCGTGAAGTGGTACGGGATGCGCATGGGCGGGGCCTCCTTGGCCGGTCGGGTGTCACACGCCCGGGTCGTCGGCGGCGGGTTGCCGGACCCCGGCGCGCACCGCCTCCAGTTGCGCGGCGAACGCCAGGCCGAGGAAGAGCGCGACCGAGGTGAGGTAGGACCACAGCAGCAGCGCGACGAAGGCGCTGAGCGGCCCGTACATGCTCGTGAAGGATCCGCTCGCCCCGACGTACAGGCTCAGGGCCCAGGTCGACACGCTCCACAGCACCAGGTACACCGTCGCGCCGAAGGCGAGCCAGGTGTAGCCGGGCTGGGCACGGCGGGGTGAACGGCGGAAGATCGCGCTCGTGGCGAGCACCGCGAGGAGTATCCCGAGCGGCCAGCGCAGGAGGTCCCAGGCGTGCGTGGTGGCGGCGTCCAGGTGGTAGACCTGCGCCAGGGCCCGCGTCAGATGGCCTCCCAGGACGGTGAGGACGAAGCTGAGGCCCAGCGGCATGCCCGCCAGTACGGCCATCACCAGGCCGCGGCTGTACTTGTACAGGAACGGGCGGTCGCGCTCCACGCCGTAGATGCGGTTGGCGCCGCGTTCGACCTGGCACAGGCCGGTGGTGACGTTGACGACGGAGAACAGCAGCCCCAGCCACAGGGCCGCCTGCCCGCCGCCGTCGCCCTGCCGGTGGCTCTGCCGCAGGGCGTCGTCGATCACCTCCTGGCTGGGTCCGCTGGCGATCCGGCGGACGGTCAGTTCGGCGACGCGGCCGATGTCGTCCGTGTGCAGGACGCTCGACAGGCCGATCACGGCGATGGCGAAGGGGACGATCGACAGGACCGTCTGCAGGGCCAGCGCGCGGGAGTGGCTGAAGCCGTCGGCGTAGCGGAACCGCACGAAGGAGTCGCGCAGCAGGCTCCAGCCGCCGTACCGGCGCAGCGCGGCCCAGGCCTCGTCGCCGGACAGCTCGTCGCCCTGGACGTCGCGTCGTTGCGGGACGCGGGTGGCGGTGCCCATCGTTCTCCTGACCGGTACGGCCGCGGGGTGGCGGCGGGGGTCTCAGCCGCCGGGGGTGACGGCTCGGTCGTCGTGCCGCGGGGCACGCTCGGTGGCGGGTGCAGTAGTGGGGGCGGGGAGGCGGACGGCGAGCGCTCCCGGCTGGACCTCGGCGGTGAGCCGGGTGCCGTCGGGGACGACGTCCCCGTCGAGTTCCCGTGCCTGGGACGTGGCGAAGCCGATGTCGATCCGCCGGGCCTGGAAGTACTCCAGCGCCCCGCGGGCCACGGGCGCGCCGGTCACGGTGTCGCCGCCGCGGCGCCCCGGGCGGTGCGGCAGCATGCGTACCGCCAGGTGCCCCGCGGCGGCCGCCCATCCGGTCAGGCCACGGGGGTTGAGCAGCACGAGGTCCAGGCATCCGCTGTCGGGGCGTGCCCGGGGCAGCAGCGGCAGGCCGCCCTGGAGGACGCCGACGTTGCCGATGAGGACCATCCGCGCCCTGCGCGGCAGTTCCGGGCCGCCGTCCAGACGGATCGCCAGGTGCATGCGCGGGTCGGTGAGATGGCCGACCCCCGACAGGACGTAGGCGCTCCAGCCCAGGCGCGCCTTGAGCCGGACGGAGGCGTCACGGACCATGGCGGCGTCGAAGCCGGCGCCCGCCATGACGGTGAAGCAGGTCGCGGGCAGCCCGTCGCCGTGCACCCGCCCCACGTCGATGCGGGTGGTCCGCCCGGTCAGTGCCTGCTCCAGGGCCACGGCCGGGTCCATGGGCAGGTGGAGGTTGCGGGCCAGCAGGTTGCCGGTGCCGCAGGGCACGATGGCCATGGCGGTGTCCGTGCCCAGCAAGGGCCCGGCGCAGGCGCGTACGGTGCCGTCACCGCCGCACACGACGACCAGCGTGGTGCCGGCTACCGCGGCCAGTGCCGCGAGTTCCCCGCCGGGGCGCTCCGCCGTGGTGAGGGTCCACCGCTGGTCGGTGTAGCCGTGGCGGTCCAGGACGGCACGCACCTCGTCGGCCAGTTCTCCGGGGCAGGCATGCGGGTGCCGGACGACGACGGCCCGGCGTCCGCCCCCACCACGGGAGCGGGGGCCGGTCGTCCGGCCCTGCCGTCCGCCGGCCGGCGGCAGGGCGCGGGTCGTCACGAACAGGGTGCAGGCGCCGTTGAGGAGACCGCCGATGACGTCACTGGGGTGGTGCATGCCCGCGTACAGCCGCGACACCGCCACCGCGGCCGGGACGCACAGCAGCAGGACGACCGACGGAAGCCGCCACGGACGGCGCGGCCCGCGCGCCGCGAGCACGGCCAGGCCCCCGTACAGGGCGAGCGCGGCCCCCGCGTGCCCGGAGGGGAAGCTCGAGGTCGGCGGTGCGAGCTCCAGGTGCGGGACGTCCGGGCGGGGCCGTTCCACGCACATGGTGACGAGGACGAAGACCGCCGACTGCGCCGCCACCGCGCAGGCCAGGAAGTACGCCTCGGCCCGCCGCGCGGTGCGCGGCAGTACGAGCAGCGCCATCGCGCACAGCAGCGTCACGGCGATCACGCCCTGGGTACCCGCGACCAGTGACAGCCCCTGCGCCACGGTGACGCCCGCGCCGGTACGGTGCGCGGACAGGGACCGGACGACGCCGTCCTCCGCCGACAGCGGCCACCGGTCCGCCAGGGGGCCGGTCACCAGCGCTCCGAGCGCCACCAGCAGCCCCCACTGCGCGGGCAGCAGCAGCAACCACCGCAGCCGTGGCGGGACTGCGCCGCCAGCGATCCTCATGGCTGCCGTCTTACCCGTCTGGCCCAGGTGACGCGTGACCGACGACATCGAGGGCCCGGCTCAGGGCACCTCGGAAGCCGGGCCGCGGACGAGCTGATCACCCATCAGCGCCCGGCGCACCTCCCGCACCACGTCATCATCGCCATGGCGGCCGTCGCGCTGCTGGTCGCACCGCTGCTGATGGGTCGGCAGGAGCGACCTGGAGAGCCCCAGCGGCAAGGCGGCGGCGCGGCCCGGGGCTGTAGCGGAAGGACGCGATCGCCCGGGACCGGCCGTACGGGGCGGCCCCGGGGGCGATCGGCCGGAGGACGACTGGGATGCGCCCCGGCGTGTCCCGGACTGGACGACGGAGCTGGACACGTCCAGCGCGTACGGATAGGGAAGGACCCACGTCGCGTCAGCGCCGGGAACGAGGGAAGGCGGAGACAAGGCCGTGCCGCGCGGGGACGAGGTTCACGAGGTTCACGAGGCAACCTGCGGTCCGTGGCCGCTGTCGACTCGCGCCCTGGCCCGTGAGGCCGGGCAGGCACGGCGGCTCCTTACGGCCGGGGAGTGGCGCCCCGCCCCCGCGGACTCCGCAGCGGCCACGGCCGTCCTGGACCGTCTTGCGGCGCCGCTCCCGGCCCGGCGGCAAGCGACCGCCCGGACCCGCGCCACGGACCGGGACCGGCGGCTCCAACGAGTCCTGCGCACCACCCTCCACCACCTCGACGCAGGCGCCGTCAGCCCGCGCGCGGCCGCTCTCCTCGCCGCCGTCGCCCGGGCCTTCCTGCCGTGGTACGCCACCCCGAACCCACCAGTGGCAGCGGCCGCGCCCGGATACGGGTCCCCGGCGGGGACGGCAGGCGGACGGACCCGGCCGGCGACCGACGCGGGCGAGGCCCTGCTCCCCGAACTGACCGAACTGTTCGCCGCGCTGGCCTCGGCGGGCCCGCCCGGGACCGCCCCGCACACACCACCGGTCCGGCCCTGGCAGGTCCGGTACGCGGGCCGCTTCCGGCGTCACGGCAGACCCGCCGCCGGGGTGTGGACGGCCGAGACCGTCGGCTGCCCGGCGTGCGGAGGCCGGGACGGCCCGTGGACGGTGACCTGCGACTGGCGCCTGATCCGGCTGGGCTGTCCGTGCGGGGTGACGACCCACGAGCACGGTCTCGCCCTCTCCGAAGTCTGGCTCCTCCTACCGGACGTGTGACCGGCTGGGGCGTCGTGGCCTGGCCGTGCGCCCGGGCTCAGTGGGCGGGGGCGAAGGCGGCCTGCGCCCATTCGGCGAAGCCGGTCCAGGCGATCTCCGGATGTGCCGCGTGGAGCGCGGGGACGTCGACGCGGTAGCCGGGGCCGTTGAGGAAGGTCCACATCGCGTGCATGTCCGGGTTCCCGATGGCCTCCAGCGGTACGCGCTCGTGCCGGACGTCCCGCCCCAGGGCCGCGCACAGGGCGTCCGCCATCTGCGCGGGCGTGGGTGCGTCGCTGGCCAGTTCGATACGCCGCCCCAGGTAGGGCGGCGCGGGGTTGAGCAGCACCTCGGCCGCGAACGCGCCATGGTCGGCCCGTGCGAGCTGCTGCAGCGGCCTGTCGGCGGGCAGCGGCAGGTCGAGCACGCCGCCGCGGATGCGCTCCGCGCCGCCGAGGGCGTTGTCGTAGAAGTACGTCGGCCCCAGGATCGTGTGGGGCACATCGCCGGAGGCCAGCTCGGCTTCGATGCGGGCCTTGCTGTCGAAGTGCGGTACGCCGCTCCCCTGGTCGGCACCGGCCACCGAACTGAACACCAGATGCGGTACGCGCGTCGCGCCGGCGGCGGTCAGGATGGCCCGCCCCTGGGCCACCTCGGCGTCCACGCCGGCCTCGAAGGGCGTGGTGAACGCGAAGACCCCCGCCACCCCGTCCATCGCCGCGGCAAGGGAAGCGCCGTCGTTCAGGGAGCCCGCCACCACGGTGACGCCCCGATCGGCCAGCCGCCGCGCGGCCTCCCGCGCGGGATCCCGCACCATCGCCCGCACCCTGGCCCCGCGGTCCAGCAACGCGTCGGTCACGGCCCTGCCCTGTCCGCCGGTTGCGGCAAGCACCAGGATCGGCTCATCAACCATCGGGAAACTCCTTCTTCATGGCCGCAGGGCATGAACGCCAATGCGCAGTATCCGGCCGCGGCGCATGCACATGCGCGGCAACACGGACACATCGGGCCCCTCCACGGGGTGAACTTCACGCCGGGACGTGTGCGAACAACGGGCGCCCGGCATGGCCTTTCCACGGCCGTTCTCCGTGGTCACGAACTTCCTTCGTCCCCATGACCCATCACCCGGTGCATGTGTGACACCCCGGATCGGTGTCGGGACGCCGCCGGCCGCGTCATCGCACGCGACGAACCCGGCGACGTCGGCGATCACCCCCGGGATACTGGTCGCCCATGGATGAGGTCGAAGTCGTCGTCGCCCATTCCGAGCGCGCGACCCTGCGCGTCGGCGACGTGTTCCTGAAGGTGGACGCCGATCAGGCGCGCATCGACGTCGAGGTCGAGGCGATGTCCCTCGCGCCGGTCCCGACCCCGGAGGTCCTGTGGCGCAAGCCGCCCGTGCTCGCGATCGCCGCAGTCCCGGGGACGACGCTTGGGCGCCTCGGCGGGCCGTCGACCGGGTCACCGGCGGCGTGGGCCGCGGCGGGCGCCACCATCCGGAAGCTGCACGACGCGCCGCTGCCGCCCCGGCCCGGCGGGGCCGGCCGGAGCCTCGTGGCGCTGGCGGCGGAACTCGACGGCGAGTGCGAGTTGCTCGTGACGAACGGCCTCCTGCCCGCTGACCTGGTCACCCGCAACCGCCGGGTCGCCGAGGCCGCGCTCCGGCCGTGGACTCCGGCGTTCACGCACGGCGACCTGCAGATCGCGCACGTCTTCCTCGACGGCGACGAGGTCACGGGCATCATCGACTGGTCCGAGGCGGGCCAGGGCGACGCCCTGTACGACCTCGCCACCTTCACGCTCGGACACGAGGAGCACCTCGACGACGTCGTCGCCGGCTACGGCACCGACGTCGACCTCGACGTGATCCACGCGTGGTGGTCGTTGCGAAGCCTGCTGGTGGTTCGCTGGCTGATCGAGCACGGCTTCGACCCGTTCGCGCCGGGCTGCGAGGTCGACGTGCTGAGATCCCGGATGTGAGGCTGCGCGGGCCCGGCTGTTCGCCGACGACTTGGAACTGGCACGCCGCCTTTCCCGGAGGTCCGGAAACCTCCTTCCACCAGGAGTCGTCATCCGCCGTCCCTGTTGCGCCACGCGTGCAGCTTGTCCGGCTGCATCATGAGCCAGATCCGGCCGATGCGGCCCTCCTCGGTGAGGTCGATACCGATGACCGCCGCCGTCACGCCGTCCACCCGGCCGGCGAGGTGCGCACGGGGCTCGTCGTCGCCTGGCTGAGCCTCTGCTTCTGCCTGCTGGCGGGCGGCGGCAACGACCTGTTCGTGACCCGCTTCCACCTCTCCATCAACGCGGTCACCTGGGCCGTCCGCGTCGCGGTGTTCGTCGTCCCGGTGGTCTCCTTCGTCGTCACCAAACGCATCTGCCCGGGCCTGCAGCGGCGCGACAAGGACGAACTCCTCCACGGCGCCGGGACGGGCGTGATCCGCCGGCTGCCCCACGGTGAGTACGTCGAGGTCCACCGGCCCCTCGACGCCGCCCGGCGTCACGTCCTGGGCTCCCACGAGCAGTACCGGCCCCTGTACCCCGGCCCCGACGAGGACCCGAACGGGCTCCCGCCCCGGCGGACCCGCCGCGAACGCCTGCGGATGCGCCTGTCGCACGCCTTTTACGGGCCCGCGTCACAGGTGGCCAAGCCCACCGAGGAGGAGGTGCGGCACGGCATCGAGCACTGACCAGCGAAGGCGGGGGGATATCGGGCGGCTGTCACCCTCGGCTCACACCTGATGTGGGTGTGATCCTTGACGCCGGTCCCTAACCGACCAGGCGGCGGCGCCAGTCCAGGGGCGTGACGGTGATGGCCCGGTCGGGGTCACGGTCCCACACGGCGTGGAGGCCGGCCGCTTCGAGGGCGGCCACGACCTCGTGGCCGATGGCTGCAGTGGTCTCGGGCGAGCCGTCAAAACCCCCGTAGAGGAGCATCAGTCCGTGACCGGCCGCGGCGGAGTCCGTGCACTGGGTGTGGAAGTAGACGAAGCCGCGGGCGTCCGGCCTGCCTTCGTCGCCGATCTCGGACTGGCCGCAGCTGCGGCAGCAGGTGAAGTTCTCACGGGCGGTGATGCCGGCCTCCTGCAGGGCAGGCGAACGCGCGGGTGAGTCGCTCAGGGTCGGTCTCGCCCTGCCATGCGGTCTGCTCCGCGACCCGCTCCAGCCACAACCGGTCGGCCAGCGCCTCCGCCTGCTCGCGCGAGACGGGCCGACGGTCCTTGGTGACCAGGTACTCCTCGGCAAGCTCGGCCAGTTCGGCGCGGGAAGCGTAGCCGCCGACCAGCACCTCGCGGACGCGCTCCTCCAACTCCACGCGCTCGTTTTCGTCGAGGCCGAGCGGCGGTACTTCGGGGACGGGGCCCATGTCCAGGAGCGACCAGCCCAGACCACCGTCCCAACCGGCCTCCTGGCTGGCCCAGCCGGTCATCGCCGCGACCACGGCTTCGGGCCCGTCGGCCATCGCCTGGAAGTGCCGGTCGGCGGCACCGTCCCGGTGCTCCAGCGTGTAGTCACCACCGGCCTCGTGCCAGACCTGGGCGAAGACGTCAGGCAGGTCGGGTATCCGCTGGACCACCAGGAACCGGTCACCGTCACCACCGATGTGCCGGACCAGCCCAGCCAGCTCCTCGGCGGACACACGGACGTGCCGCTCCCGGTTCTCCGTCTTCACCACGATCTCGAGCATGCGCAGACTTTGACACACCCCTCTGACACACCCCTCTGACCGCAGACCTCCCGGGGGCCGACCAGCCCTGATCCCGGGTGGGCGTTGACCGAGGTGTGACGACAGACAGCCCCTAGGCCCAGGCGGCCAGCTTGTCCGGGTTCAGCGTGATCCACACGTCGGTGATCCGCGATCCGGCGACGTGCAGGGTGACGACGGCGACCACCGCTCCGTCCACCCGGCAGACCAGTGCAGGGCGGTGACCGGCGTTCTCCAGGGTCATGAGGGCCGTGGCCAGACGGCCCTCCTTACGGGACGCGCCGATGAGGTAGCGGGCGGTCCTGGCCGCTCCGTGGATGGGCTTGAGAGCGGCACGGACCTGTCCTCCGCCGTCCGCCCGCGTGGTGACCTGCGGGTCCAGCAGGGCGATCAGGCGGTCGAGTTCGCCGGTCTGGCACGCCCGCTTGAACTCGCGGACCAGCCGCCGGTACTCCTGCTGATCCGCCTCGTGCCTGCGCGCGGAGGTGATGCCGCGGCGGCCCGCCACGGCCAGCGCGCGGCAACTCTCCGCGCTGCGGCCAACGATGGCGGCGATCTCGACGAAGGACACCTTGAAGACGTCGTGCAGGACGAAGCTCACGCGTTGCGCCGGCGTGAGGGCCTCGAGCAGGACGAGCATCCCCATGGTGACGGAGTCGTCCAGGGCGACCCGGTCAGCGGGGTCGCCCATGTGCGCGGACGTCCGTACACTGCTCCACGCCGAGCTGTCCGGCAGCGGTTCGGGCAGCCACTCGCCCGTGTACCTCTCCCTGCGGACGCGGGCGGAGCCGAGGTGGTCCAGGCAGATCCGGCCGGCCACGCGCACCAGCCAGGCCGTGGGGGACCTGATGCCGGCGCGGGCCGAGGGGGACATCGCGTACCAGCGGGCGTAGGTCTCCTGGACGGCGTCCTCGGCGTCGTGCGTCGATCCGAGCATCCTGAAGGCCAGCGCCATCAGCATGGGCCGGTCCTTCAGCGCCGGGTTCGGGAGGGTGCCCGGTCGCCCCGCGTCCTTGCCCCGCATGAGCATGAGTTCCTCTGGCCGAGGAGACACCTGTGCGGCGGCGCAGGGCCTCCATGAGTGTCGTGCTTCCTTCGTGCAGGCGGTGACGGAAACCGGCGAGCCGTCGTGTGGGGCGGCTCAGGCGGCGGTTCCGCTCGCCCCTCTGAGTCGTTCACGGGTGGCGCGGTGCCGCATCGCACGCCGTTCGCTCTCCGTGGTGCCGCCCCAGATGCCTTCCATGGGGCCGCTTTCCACCGCCCACTCCAGGCACCGGGCGATGACGGGGCACCGCCGGCACACTGCCTTGGCCTCGTCGATCTGCGCCATGCCCAGGCCACTGCCGCTGATCGGGAAGAAGAGTTCCGGATCCTCCCCGCTGCAGGCGGCGGCGTCGCGCCAATTCATGGAAGCCTCCTCATAGGTGGTCATGTCAGCCCACCGTTCGCGGCCGTTCCGCGGCCCAGGGCCCGGCCCCGACCGGGGGGTAAGTGCCATGTCTGGATGCTATGGACGAGCGCGCCGTGACGTCCAAGACGGATATCGGAAGGCGTCGATAGACACAGCCTATGGTCGCGATCCGCACATCCCGTGAAGGCGTGCGCCTCCACAGAGGTACGACGACGCAGGCCGCCGGAATGTGACGTACGGGCCCCGGGGCGACGCGGCCGTCGTCAGCCGTGCCCGGTCGCTCGTCACCCGCCAACTGGCCCGCTGGGGGCTGGACGACCTGGCCGAGTCCACGGGGCCGATCGTCAGCGAGCCGGTCACCAACGCCGTCGTCCACGGCGGCGGAGGCTGCGACAACGACCGGACGATCGGGCTGCGCCTGATCCGGCACGCGGTCCTGACCTGCGAGGTCTCGGACTCCAGCCACAGTCACCCGCTGTCGCACCGCCCCACCGCCACCGACGAACACGGCCGCGGGCTCTTCCTCGTCGCGCAGTTGTCCCCCGCCTGGGGGGCCCGCCACCTTCCGGACGGCAAACTCGTCTGGGTCGACCAGCAACTGCCGCCGGGGGCGGGTTCTTCGCCGTGATCGAGGGCGCGACGTCACCCGCGTCCGTTTTATACAAAAATGTTAGCACTTATTGCACCTTGCGGCTTATCAGCGCTACGCTGCACGGACATCCTTCAATAGCACCGGCCGGGGGCCTCCGGACGCTGCGGGAGGCCACCGCCTCCGACGCCCCACCGGCACGTGAGGCGTCCTCGGAGCCCCCGCGCACGCACCGAGGCCGGTGGCGGGCGGTCGCCAACTCCCGCTCCGCGAGCCGGAGCACGACACACGCCCCACGCCACCGGGAACCCTCGGCGACACCGCCGACGTGCACGACGCCACCCCGTGCGTCGCTGACCGGGCCCCGCATCCAGCAGGCCCGTCCGATCGGCAACACCCTTCGCTCTGGCACCACCGGTCCCAGCGCCACCTCCACGCGCCGTACTGCGCACGAAGCACCGCCCCCCGCACAGCAGGAGAACCACCCGTGACCCTCACCGGCGAGAACACCGTGCAGCAACTGCTGATCGACGGCGTCTGGCAACAGGCCGCCGGCACGCACACCTTCACCGCACGCGACCCGTTCACCGGCGACATCGCCTCCCAGGCCGCAGCTGCCCTCTCGGCGGACGTCCTGCGGGCGGCCGATGTCGCCGACCGTGCCTTCCCCGCCTGGGCGGCGCTGCCGCCCAACGAACGCCGCCGCATCCTGTGGGCGGCGGCCGACGCACTCGAAGCGCGAGCCGAGGAGATCTCCGAGGCGATCACCGTCGAGATGGGCGGCCCCGCCCCATGGGGCCACTACAACACCTCGGCCCTCGCCGAGAAGTTCCGCTACGCCGCGAGCGCGGTCCACGACGGCCTCACCGGCGAGCTCATCCCCTCCGAGGCACCCGGCCGCACCTCCATCGCGATCCGCAAACCGGTCGGCGTGGTCGCCTGCATCATCCCGTGGAACGCCCCGGCGCTGCTCGTCGGAAACTCGGTCCCGTACGCGCTGGCCGTGGGCAACACCGTCGTGATGAAGGCGTCCGAGCAGACCCCGCGCACCCACGGCCTGGTCGCCGAGTGCCTCACCGAGGCCGGGCTGCCCCACGGGGTGTACAACCTCGTCACCAACGCGCCCGAGGACGGCCCCGAAGTGGTCGACGCGCTGATCGCCCACCCGGCCGTACGGCGGGTGCACTTCACCGGTTCGAGCCGGGTGGGCCGGATCATCGCGCAGCGGGCCGCCGCGCACATGAAGCAGGCGATCCTCGAACTCGGCGGCAAGGCGCCCGTCCTGGTCCTCGCCGACGCCGACCTCGACCGGGCGATCAGCGCCACGGCCTTCGGCGCCTTCGCCAACTCCGGCCAGGCGTGCCTGTCCACGGAACGCATCCTGGTCGACCGCAGCATCGCCGAGGAGTTCACCCGGCGCCTGGCCGCCGTCGCCGCCACCGTCACCTGCGGTGACCCGCGCGACCCGCACACCGTGCTCGGCCCGGTCGTCGGATCGGACAGCATCGATCGGCTGTCCGACCTGGTCCTGGACGCGGTCACGGCCGGCGCACGGCTCCTGGCCGGCGGGACCTCGGACCGTCCGTGCTTCGCGCCCACCGTACTGGCCGACGTCACCCCGGACATGCGCGTCTACCGCGAGGAGTCCTTCGGCCCCGTCGTCGGCGTCATCTCCGTCGACGGACCCGAGGAGGCCCTGCTCGTGGCCAACGACAACGACTACGGGCTCACCTCGGCCGTCTTCACCCGGGACATCCCCCTCGCCCTCGACCTCGCCAAGCGCATCAACGCAGGCATGTGCCACATCAACGGCAGCACGCTCGACGACGAGGCGCAGATGCCCTTCGGCGGCGTCAAGAACAGCGGCTACGGCAAGTCCGGCGGGCGCGCCGGCCTGGAGGAGTTCACCGAACTGCAGTGGATCACCATCGAAGGCTCCCGGCCGCCGCGCTACCCCATCGCCGAATGACCTGCCCCTCTGGGCACGGCACACGATCGACTCACCAGGAACGGACGGGACATCGATGACCGACAGCTACGACTACGTCGTCGTCGGCGGCGGGACGGCCGGCTGCGTGATCGCGGCACGGCTGTCCGAGCCCGAGGGCTCACGCGTCCTGCTGCTGGAGGCGGGCACGGCGCAGACCTCGGCCGACATGACCTCGCCCCCGGCCTGGCCGGCCCTGCTGCGGACGTCGGCGAACTGGGGGGACACCACCGTCCGGCAGCGGGCGAGCGGCACCACCGTCCCCCTCGCCCGCGGGCGCACGCTCGGCGGCGGATCCGCCATCAACGCGATGAACTTCCTCCGCGGCCACCGCTCCAGCTACGACGCCTGGGCGGAAGCCGGACTGGAGGGCTGGGGGTTCGACGGGCTGCTGCCCTACTTCAAGCGCAGCGAGAACCTCTCCGGACGGGATCCGGCCCTGCGCGGGGTCGGCGGCCCCCTGACCGTCGGGCTCCCCGAGTCCCCGAACCCGGTCGTGGCGGCCATGCTCGACGCGGCGGCCGAGACCGGTCACCGGCGCGCGACCGACATCGGCGGCGGAGCGGAGGAGGGATTCGGCTGGTCCGACCTGAACGTCGTCGACGGCAGGCGGCAGAGCGCCGCCGACGCCTACCTGGCCCCCGTCCTGCACCGTCCCGACCTGACCGTGGTGACCGGTACCCAGGTGCTCCGGCTGCACATCGGCGGCGGGCGGTGCAGCGGGGTGGAGTACGGCGCCAGGGACGGCACCGTATCGCTCGTCCGGTGCTCGGGCGAGGTGGTCCTCACCGCGGGCGCCATCGGATCGGCGCAACTGCTGATGCTCTCCGGAGTCGGCCCCGAGGGGCACCTGCGCCGTACCGGCATCGACGTCGTGGTGGACCTCCCGGGCGTCGGGGAGAACCTGCACGACCACCCGATCGCCAACCTCATCTACCGGGCTGCCCGTCCGGTCCCGGAGGGCGCCAACAACCACGGCGAGGCGTACGGCCTGGTGCGCAGCGGGCCCGGGCTCGACGGCCCGGACCTCCAGGTGCTCTTCGTCGACGCGGCGGGGCACATCCCCGTCCCCGACGCGCCCGCCGCGCCCGCCGCGGGGCAGGGTTACACCATCTCCGTCTCCTCGATACGGCCCCACAGCCGCGGGAGCGTCCGCCTCGCGAGCGCCGACCCGGACGTCCTGCCGCTCGTGGACCCCGACTACTACGGCGACGAGCGGGACCTGGCCGCCGTGGTCCGGGGGCTTCACCTGGCGCGGGAGATCGGTCAGGCGGACGCGCTCGCCGAGTGGCGCGGGCACGAGGTCCTGCCGGGGCCCGAGGTCACGGACGACGCCGGCCTGCGGGACCACGCGCTCAGGACCCTGTGCTCGTACATGCACCCCGTCGGCACCTGCCGGATGGGCCACGACGACGGCTCCGTCGTCGACCCCGCCCTGCGCGTGCACGGCGTCGACGGCCTGCGGGTCGCCGACGCCTCCGTCATCCCCTCGATCCCCTCCGCGAACACCAACGCCACCGTCTACGCGATCGCGGAACGCGCCGCGGAGCTGCTGCGGTCCTGAGCGGTGGCCCGGATAGGTCCCGACGGCGCCGGCGGGCGGCTACCGGGGCGCCCCGGACGTGACGGGGCCGAGTCCGCTCGGCAGATGCCGGACGGCGACCGCCACCGCATCCCGCGCGGTGGCGGTCTCGGTGAGGACGTCCCGGTCGGCGAAGGCTCCGCGGACCGTGAACCGGTCGACGTCATAGGCGCGCAGGCACGGCCCGGTGACGGTCAGGTCCGGGCGGGTGGTGGTCGAGAAGTACAGCACCCACCTGTCCCTGAAGGGGTACAGACCCCTCAGAGCCGGTTCGGCGTACGCCCTCTCGACCAGCGCCCGGTATCCGGGCACGGCCACTTCCCCCGCCTCCTTGCGCAGGCCCTGCCACTCGGACTCGGCCAGCCGGACGGGATCGCCGTCGGGCACCTCGAACCGGCCGGTCATGAGCACGAAGGGCGCGACCCGGCGGATGTCGCTCAATGACCCGCCCTCGTGCCAGGCCCGCGCGGCCCTCGCGAGTTGCCCCAGCTCCGCGGCGCGTCCCCAGATCAGCGGCACGCCCTGCGACGCCTCTCCGCCACGGATCCACCACTCCCGCGCGAACTCCGACGCGTTGATCCGCAGGGCACCCCGGTGCGGCAACCTGCTCTCGACGGCGGCGTGGGTCAACACGTCCGCGGACGGGGCGGTCACGGGGAGGGAGTAACCTTCCCCCTCCGCCACGGCTCGCAGTGCCTGGGCGAGACCGCCCCGACTCGCGATGTCGGGAAAGAGATCGGCTGGATCACGTTGCTGGGCCACGACTTCTGATTCTGCCGCAGCCGCCCGCCGGTTGACGGCAGGTCAGCCGGCGTAGAGGCTCTCGATGTTGTCGTGGAGCTGGTTGGCCAGCGGCGGAGCGGTGTAGGTGTCGGTCATGACCTCGATGTAGCAGCCGGTGCCGGCCTTCGCCGCCGCGTCCATGGCCTGGTCGAGCTCGGCGAGGGTCGAGACGCGGGCGGTGAACCAGTCCTCGCAGCCCAGGGCCTTCGGCAGTTCGGCGTAGCGCCAGTTGGCGAGGTCGTTGTAGGCGATGTCCGGGTGCTTGCACAGCAGACGCTCGATCAGGTAGCCGTGGTTGTTCAGCACGAACACCACCGGGCGCAGCCCGTACCGCCCGAACTGGCTGATCTCCTGCGCCGTGAGCTGGTGCGAGCCCTCGCCGGTGATGAGGACGACGCGCCGGCCGTCCTGGGCGGCGACGGCCGCGCCGACGGCGGCGGGCGTGGCCCAGCCGATCGAGCCCCACAGGGTCTGGTTGTGGAAGGTGGCACCGCTGGGCAGCTGGGCGAACGCCAGGCCCATGGAGACCGTTCCGGTCTCGGCGACCAGGATGTCGTCCGGCTTGAGGAAGTCCTCCCAGCGGGGGTAGAGGTTCTCGGCGGTGATGGAGTCGCCGCCGCTGCCTCCTGCCGGGGCCATGCGGGTCACCCGGGCCTCGAGGTGCGGCCACTGCTTGCGCGGCAGCTTCTCGGTGAGCGCGACGAGCAGGTCCTTCATCTCCACGCTCTGGTAGGTCATGCCGTCGACGCTCACGTGGTGGTGGCGGATGTCGATCGTGCGACCGGGGTCGAGGTCGGCGGTGAACGCGCCGCTGTTGAAGTCGTGCATCAGCGCACCGACCAGGACGACGACATCGCTGCCCTCGACGAAGCGGCGGACGCCCTCGTTCATGAGCTTGCCGTCGTACATGCCGCAGTAGCCGGACTGCTCCTCGTTCAGGACGCCCTTGTCGGCCATCATCGTGGCGAAGGGCATCCCGGTGGCGTCCAGGAACCGCTGCAGTTCCGGTCCGAGGCCGGAACGGGCGGCGAGCACCCCGGGCAGGGCGCAGGCGCTCTCGGCCCGGCCGAGCATGTCGGCGACGGCCCGCACGGCGGCGTCCAGTTGCTCGGGATCGCTGGCGGGTGCGGGGATCGGCTGGGCCGATCCGACCACGGGCATCTCCGCCAGGTCGGCGGGGAACGCCATGTAGACCGGGCGGCGGTGGTAGGCCGCCGCCGCGATGAGCCGCTCGGTCTCGGACGCGACGTTCTGCGGCGTCATGATCGCGCTCGCGCACACCACAGCATCGGACATCTTCAGGAAGAGGTCGAACTCACCGTTGCCCAGGGTGTGGTGGACGACCGAGTGGTGCGCCTGCACGGGCATCTTGGGCATGCCGACCAGGTGGAACACGGGCAGGTGGTCGGTGTACGCACCGGCGATGGCGTTGATCGCGCTGAGTTCGCCGACCCCGTAGGTGGTGCTCACCGCGCCCACACCGTGCACGCGGGCGTAGCCGTCGGCGCTGTACCCCGCGTTGAGCTCGTTGCAGCTGCCGATCCACTGGATGTCCGGGTGCTGGGAGATGGCGTCGTTGACGGGGAAGGCGTAGTCGCCCGGGACGCCGAAGACATGACGCACGCCGATGTCCCGCAGCCGGTTCAGGACGTGCTGGATGACGGTGGTGGACATGGGGAGGTTCCTTTCCTGGTGACGGCATCACCGCCCCAGGGCGCCGGTCTCCGGTGGAGCCGGTGCCGGCCTCGCCGGGCGGCGCGGAGTGCGGCGGGCACCACGGGAACGGCCACCGCCAGTGCCACAGGTGAAGCGAGCCGGGCTTTTCGCCCCCGCAACATGCTGTCCGCATCCCCCACAGCCCGCAACCGGAGCCATCCGGCGCACGAGCTGCGCGAACGGATCGCAGGGGTCCGGTCGAACACGCGGTCCGGCCTGCGGATCGGCCGATACCCTCGCCCCCATGGCCGGCACCACCCCGTTCCGGCGCCGGCTCGCCGTCACCGTGCTCGTCGTCTGGCCGGCGCTGTCCCTCGCCGGATGGGGCCTGGCCCACCTCCTCGGAGGTCCTGAGGACCTGATCGACTCCGCCACGACGGTGGGCAGGCTGATGCCGGCCGTGGCGACCGTGGAGAAGACCCGCCAGTTGCGGCAACGCCTCCGCACGAGGTAGCACCGCACCCCTGCCCCGTGCAGCGCGCAGCCGCCCGAACCCGACGCCGCTCGAGGAGCCATCGTGCACGAGTTCGCAGCAGTCCTCGCGGGTGCGCCCATGTCACCCCGCGGTGAGGCCGTCTTCATGCTGCTCATGGGCCTGGGGATGACCGTGTTCGGCCTGCTCGGAATCCGGCACACCCGCTTCTGGGTGGCGTACGACGAGCAATCACAGCAGGACGCCCATGACGCCTACGGATGGGTGCCCGCACCGACCTCGGCCACACGCAAGGCCTCGCGCATCAAGACGAAGATCGTCGGCTCGGTCTTCACGATCGCCGGCCCGACGCTCGCGATCATCGGGGCCCTTCGCCTCATCGAGCAGTAGGCGGATCCGGATCCGGCTCCGCCGGACGCACGCGCCGACCGTATGATCCGGGCATGATCGACCGGACGGCCCTCAGGAGATGGGCAGGGCAATCGACTGGGCGGGACTGATCCCGTCAGGGCTCCTGCTCTTCACCGGCGTACGGGAGTACCGCGACGGCGGGTCCATCGGATGGCCCGTCGCCGGGGCGTTGCTGGTCCTGGTGAGCTGCTGGACGGTCTACCGCGGGATGTCCCGCCGACGGGGCGGGGCCGGCAGGCCGATGCCCTGACCCGCGGTCGCGGGGTCCCGCCGGGTGCCGATCATGTCGAGGAGGACCGTCGCGTCGTGGTCGCGGCACCCTTCCTCGGCGTAGTGGGTGACCAGACGGTGACCAGGGGTGCCGTCCGGTTGCATCGGCTGGTGGCCCAGAGTGATGTCGCCGGGCCTCGACGCCGTACCGGCCCCCGTTGGTGCCCGCTACTGACCCGACCGCCCCGGCACCGGCCGACCGCGACCGCGGGGACACGGGACAGAACCGCGCCCCCGCGGCGTGCCCTCAGGCGGCGAGCCGCGTGGCCGCCTCCTCCCACCTGCCGGGTTCCGGGAGCTCGTCGTCGCCGTGGCCGTCCAGCCGGTACCAGCCGCCGCCGGCGAGCCAGGTCCCGAGCCAGTCGGCCAGGGTCCGCTCGTCGACGAACCAGCCGTCCGACCAGTCACCGGTGTCGGCGTTCGGCTCGAAGATCAGGACGGTGCCGCTCGCGCTCCGGCAGTCCACCGCGCCGTACATGCCGCAGCCCCAGTCGAGGATCGGCAGTACGCCCTCGGGCCAGTGCGGGGAGGCCGCGGCCTGTGACTCCGCCCGCTGGGCCTGGTACGCGCCCACCGCGCTGCACCCCTGCCCGACCAGCGGGAACAGCTCGTACCCGGGCCCGAAGCCGCCGTTGGCCACCTCCGTGTAGAGGCGGGCGAGCAACGGCGGTATCGCGAAGCCCAGCAGGGCTTCGGCCTCCGCCACCTGAGCGGCCCGGGCGGGCGCGGGCAAGGTCCCGGTGGTGGCCCCGGCCTTCGCCGCCGCGCGCACCACCAGGTCGTCGGCCAGGTCATCGGCCGGGTCGTCGGCTTCGATCATGTGCCGATCATCACAGGCCCGTCTGACAGGCGGTGTCCACGAGCGATCCGGAGGGCACCTGCTTGCTTCGGCAAGTAGCCCCCATATACTTGTGCCGACAATCATTTCCGGGTCCACGGCAGCACGCCGGCCCGGGGAGTCGCACCGCGACGACGGTCCGCCCACCGCGGCCACGCACGTGGCACAAGCACACAGGTGATCTCGATACCCATGCGCATCCTCATGTTCAACACCCCCCTGACCGGCCACTTCCTGCCCCTGCTGCCGCTCGCCCGGGCGTTGCGCGCGCAAGGGCACACCGTTGCCTTCGTCTCCGCCGCCGCCATGGCCGGCCCGGTCGAGGCGCAGGGTTTTGAGCTGATCCCCGCCGGTCCGACCGTCGACGTGGCGATCGCCGAAGTGTCCCGCCGCAGCGGTGTCGACATGGCGTCGAATCCTTCGCCGGCGCTGGTCGCCGAGTTCTTCGCCGGGGCACGCGTCGACCTCTCCGTGGACGAGGCCCTCGCGGAGGCGCGCACGTGGGAGCCGGACCTGGTCGTGTCGGAGCACTGCGACTTCGTGGGGCCGCTGGTCGCCGCCGTGCTCAAGGTGCCGTCCGCGGTGATGGGCATCGACCCGGCGCTGGAGCCCGAGGTCCTGGACGCCCTGGCCGCGACGGCGCGGTCCCGTTACCTCGACCGCGGTCTGCAGGCCCCGGCCCACGCGCCGTCCGGCCGCTGGCTGGTGGACCTCTGCCCGCCCGGCCTGCAGCGCGGCGGGGCTCTGCCGCCCCTCGAACGGATGGCGCTGCGGCCGGAGCCCCACCAGGGCCCCGAGGGCACGCCGCGCGCGGCCAGGGTCCCCGGTACCGGCCGGCCCCGGGTGCTCGTCAGCCTCAGCACCGTCTCCGGCAGGGCCTCCGCGCTCGGTCCGCTGCTCCGGTCGCTGAGCGTCCTGGACGTCGACCTCGTCGCCACGACGGGAGGTGCCCCGGTCGACGACCTCGGGCTGGAGCCGGGCAGGGTCGAGCTGGTGTCCTTCGTGCCGGCCGCGGAGTTGCTGGACGGCGTGTCGGTCGTCGTGCACCACGGCGGTTCCGGCAACACGTTCGGGGCGGCGGCGCGCGGGATCCCGGCCGTCGTCGTCCCGGGAGCGGCCGGACAGCAGCGTCAGGCGTTCCGGCTCCAGGCCGCGGGAGCGGGCGTGGCGATGCCGATCGGCGAGCAGGGGCCGGAAGCGGTCACCGCCGCGGTCAGCCGTGTGCTCGCCGAGCCCGCGTTCACCGCGGCGGCGGAGCGCCTGCGTGACGAGATCGCCGCGATGCCCTCGGCCTCTGAGGTCGCCGAGCGCCTCACCGCCGCCGCCGCGGCATAGCGCGCAGCGCGAGAGGGCCCGTCGGACGACTGACGGGCCCCACGCGCGCGGACCCCGCCGCCGTCCCCGGTCACTTGCGGAACAGCAGCACGAACACGCCGAGCACCACGCCGAGGACCACCGCGGAGACGCCGTGGCCCACCCGGTGCGCGCGCACGCCCGGAAGGTGCCGGTCGAACGCGAAGCGGCCGGGGCCGCCCACGGCGAGCGTGGTGGACAGCGCGGCGATGAGCAGTTCGTACTCCACCCCCGTCGGGGCGAAGAACCCGCCGCCCCACTTCACGGCGACGGCGTTGACCATGACGCCCACCACCGCCGCCCCGGCGAGCGGGGTCAGCAGCCCGAGGGCGAGGCCCACGCCCCCGAGCACCTCGCTGAGCCCCGCCAGCACCGCCATCGCCTTCCCGGCCGGGTAGCCGCCGGAGGTGAAGACGCGGCCTGCGCCGTCGAGGCCCACCCCGGAGAACCAGCCGAACAGCTTCTGGGCTCCGTGGCCCGCCATCGTCAGCCCGAGCACCAGCCGCAGGAGCAGCAGCCCGGCGTCATGGACGTACGGCGGGACGCCGAACTCGGCGGTGGCGTGGGAGCCGGAGCGGGACAGTGTGCCGAGGGGGGAAGCGGACATGTCTGAGGCCCTTCGTGGGGATGTGCGGCCTGCGAGCCGGACGTCGCGACGGGCGGTCCACCGCACGGCCGATCACGGCAGCAGCGTGACGCCCTGCGGCGCCGTCCGGCAGGCGGCACGCCGGACGTTAGGTCCATGGGGGTCGCATGCCGTGCCACCGATGGCCCCACCCCGTCCCTCCCCTGGCAGGATCTCCGGGTGACCTCCTTGTTCCTGATGGTCGGCCTGCCCGGGGCCGGGAAGACCACCGTGGCCCGGCGGCTCGCCGGGGAACACGGCGCGCTGCGCCTGACGCCGGACGAGTGGATGATCCCGCTGTTCGGCGCATCCGAGGCCGACGGGAAGCGCGACGTGCTGGAAGGGCTGCTGCTGCGGCTCGCGCTGCAGGCGCTGGCGCTCGGGACCGATGTGGTCCTGGACTTCGGGTGCTGGTCGCGTGACGAGAGGTCGGCGATCCGCCGCCTGGCGGAATCCGCGGGCGGGTCCTGTCGCCTGGTGTACGTACCGGTGGACCACGAGACCCAACGGGCGCGCGTCGCCCGGCGCCAGGCCACGACACCGGAACGGACCTTCCCGATGAGCGAGGCGGACCTCCTGCAATGGCGGGCGCTGTTCGAGGAGCCCGACGCCGCCGAACTCGCGGGCGAGGACGTGGGCGACCCTCCCGCCGGGTGGCCGGGATGGCGCGAGTGGGCCGCCGGCCGGTGGCCCTCGTTCGAGTGAGGACCGCCGCGGGGGCCTCGCGGGCTCGACGGCCGGCCGCCGTCAGGTCAGGGCGGGCATGAAGCCGCCACGCGCTACGCCGGAGGACAGCAGGACCGGCCAGTCGAGCGCGTCCGGCAGCTGATCCACCGACAGGACGACCGCCCCACCGGCCTGTTCGACGTCCAGGCACCAGTCGGCCATCCCGCTCGACGCCGCACCATCGTCAGGCCCGCCCAACACCGGCGCGGCCAGGACGGGTACGACGCATCCGTGGTCGCCGGGCCCGTCCACGACGCACAAGGTGAGCCGGGGGAAGACGCTCCAGCCCTCACACAGGGGCACCGCCCCGCCGGTCGCGACCAGGGGCGGCAGGGCGTCGTGGACGGGTGCGTCGGCCAGCAGGAGCACAGGCGTGGCACCGCGGACGAAGAGCGTCTTCTCGGGATCCATCAGCACGCGGACACTCTCGCAAACCCTTCGCGCGAGCCGCGAGCGGGGGCCGGCACATCGCCGGCGGGCGCCCGCAGGAGCCCACGAGATCTTTGACCGAGCAAGGATTTGCTGCGTAGAATCCGCCCTGACTTTGGCAACGCTAGTCAGGCTTGGCGTGGCGCACGGTACGCAAGAGGAGTTGACGTTGGCTTTCCCGTTCGACCCGGAACTCACCCGGAGGATGTCCCGGCTCGCCCAGGCGGAGGGGCACGCGGAAGTCGCGCGGATGCGGGCGGAAGCGGCCCTGATGGAAGCCGATCCCTACACCCCGCCGGTCCCGGTCGACTTCCGCGAGGTCACCGTTCCGGGTCCGCAGGGCGCCCCGGACGTCCGGGTGCACGTCCACAGGCCGGCGGGCCACGAAGGCAAGCTGCCCGGCCTGCTGTACGTGCACGGCGGCGGCTTCGTGATCGGGCTCGTGGACTTCTTCCACAACGAGACCACCCGCATCGCCGCCGAGGTGGGCGCGGTGGTGGTGTCGGTGGACTACCGCCTCGCACCGGAACACCCCTACCCGGCCGCCCTGGAGGACTGTTACGCCGCCCTGCGCTGGCTGGCCGGGCACGCCGACGAACTGGGCGTCGACCCCGACCGCATCGGGGTGGCCGGTGAGAGCGCCGGCGGGAACCTCGCGGCCGCGGTCGCCCTGTACGCACGCGACCACGGCGGCCCCGCCCTGAGCATGCAGTACCTCGGCGCCCCCATCCTGGACGACCGCCTCGCCACCGCCTCCATGCGGGCCTTCACCGACACCCCCGGTTTCAACCGCCGCAACGCCCAACGGAGCTGGGACCACTACCTCGGCGGCAAGGGGCTGCGCGGCGGCGACGGCGTCAGCCCGTACGCCGCCCCGGCCAGGACGGAGGACCTGGCCGGACTGCCGCCCACGTACATCGCGGCCACCGAGTTCGACCCGTTGCGCGACGAGGACCTGGCCTACGCCCAGCGGCTGATCACCGCGGGCGTCCCCACCGAGATGCACCACTTCCCGGGCGCCTTCCACGGCGCGGCCCAACTGGCCCCGCGGACCGAGGTGAGCCGCCGCATGATCGCCGAGCAGCTCGACGCCCTCCGCCGCGGTCTGCGAACCGGCGAGGCCGGTGGGACGGCCTGACCGCCGTCCCACCACCGGCCCACCGCCGGCCCACTGCGGGCCCCCTGCTCCAGCCGGGTGACACCCGGCACGTGGCGATGTCCGCGGTGGGCGAGCCGGGTGACGTGGAGGGCGGGGCGGACGGGCGACGGTTAGCCTGAGCTGGCCGGAAGCCCGGTCGACCTCGGGAGCAGCACGTGGCAAGGCTGGGAACGCGGAGCTGGGCGGGAACGGAGAGCCGCCTGCTGCCGGCCGTCCTGCTGCTCGTCGCCGTGGTGATCGACCTCGCCACGCCACGCACCGTCAGCGCCGCGGCCCTCTACGCGGCTGCGGTGCTGGTGGCCGCCGCTCTGCTGTCGCTGCGCGGGACGGTCCTCATCGGATTGACCGCCCTCGTCCTCGACGCGGTCATGTTCTGGGTCTTCGGCTACCGCCGGAGTGCCATCGCGTTCAGCGAGCTGTTCATGGTCGCGACGGTGACCGGGATCGCCGTCCTCCTGAACCGGCTCCTGTACCACCGCGAAGCGCAGCTCCGGTCCGTACGCGACATCGCCGCCGCCGTCCAGCGCGCCGTCCTGCCGAGACCGCCGGAGCGGATCGGCCCGCTGCGCTTCGCCGCCCGGTACGAGGCCGCCCAGACGGACGCGCAGATCGGCGGGGACCTCTACGCCGTGGTCGACACCCCCTTCGGCGTCCGCTGCGTCATCGGCGACGTACGCGGCAAGGGGATGGAAGCGGTCAGGGCGGTCGCCGTCGGCATCGGGACCTTCTGCGAGGCGGCCCTGCAGGAGCCCAGCCTGACCGCCCTCGTGCAACGGCTGGAGCGGGCCGTCACCCTCGAGTCCCGGCAGTCGGGGACCCTGACCGAGTTCGAGGGGTTCATCACCGGCGTGCTGGCGGAGTTCCCCCGGCACGGGGACGAGGTCCGACTGGTCAACCGCGGCCACCCGCCGCCGCTGCTCTTCCTGGGCGACACCGTGCGGTACGTCGAGCCCACCCGGGCGGGCCTGCCCCTGGGCCTCGCCGCCCTCGACGACGGCACCGACACCGTCGACCGCGTCGACACGGTGGCGTTCCCCGAAGGGGCCAGTCTGCTGCTCTACACCGACGGACTCACCGAAGCCCGCGACGCGTCGGGCACCTTCTACGACCCCGTCGCCCGATGCACCGGCCGCCGCCGCCCCGACCCCGACGCCCTCGTGGACGCCCTGCTCGCCGACCACCACCGCCACACCGGCGGCCGCAGGACCGACGACACGGCGCTGCTGGCCATCACGCACGTCCCGACGGAGGACGGGGCCTCCGCGGCCGACCGGATCCAGGGCGCCTGAGCCGCCGGACGGAGATCCCGGAACCCGGGCTTGATAGGCAAGCATCTACTTGCCTATCGTTGCGGTCATGGCAGAGGATGTGTTCAAGGCGCTGGCAGACCCCACCCGCCGACGCATCCTCGACGAGCTGGCGGAACGGGACGGCCAGACCCTGTTCGAGATCTGCGGGCGGCTGGCGATGAAGCACGGCCTGGGGCTGTCCCGCCAGGCGGTCAGCCAGCACCTGGCCGTGCTCGAATCGGCGGGGCTGGTGCTCACGCGGCGCCAGGGCCGGTACAAATACCACGACCTGAACACCGAACCCCTGGAGCACATCGTGACCCGGTGGCTCAGGCCCGACGCATCGGAGAGCACCCCATGAGGATCCACCTGTCCAGCGTCTTCGTCGACGACCAGGAGAAGGCCCTGCGCTTCTACACCGACGTGCTGGGCTTCGTGAAGAAGCACGACGTCCCGATCGGTACGGACCGGTGGCTGACCGTGGTCTCACCGGAGGACCCCGACGGGACGCAGCTGCTGCTCGAGCCCTCCGGCCACCCCGCGGTGAAGCCCTACAAGACGGCGCTGGCCGAGGACGGCATCCCGGCGACCTCCTTCGCCGTGGACGACGTGCACGCGGAGTTCGCCCGGCTGCGCGGGCTCGGGGTGCACTTCACTCAGGAACCGGTGCAGATGGGCCCCGTCACGACCGCCGTCCTGGACGACACCTGCGGCAACCTGATCCAGATCGTGCACAGCGCGGACGCCGGGAGCTGAGGCGGAGCCACGAAGAGCGCCCACCGGTCAGACGAAGTACTCCGGCGTCTTGTCCGTGGCGAGGCCCAGCGCCTCACGGACCTTTATCGCCTGGTCGTGGCCCGGCCGGAGCAGGGCCGCCTCGTAGTGGTCGTAGTAGGTCGCCGTGTCCTTCGCGTCGGCGGCCTTCGCCCAGTGCGGGCGGGCCGCGTCGATCTCCCGTTGAAGGGCCGCGACGTGGCGCTCCGCGCCGGCGGGCCATTCATGAGCGCGCAGCATGCGCGCCTGCTCGTCGAGGGCCACCGCGATACCGTGCGCCCACTCCTTGTAGCCCTTGAAATCGTCCTTGACGTACGACGCTTCCGGTTTGCCGAAGTACTGCGCGTCGTTGGCGACGTTGGCGGCCTTGAGGTAGGCGACCTGGTGCTCGTCGAGCGTGGTCTCGTCATACCGGAGGGAACCCTCGAGGGGTGTGTTCCCGGCTCTGCCGTACACGCAGGTCACCCGGCGGTCGCCGAGCTCCCAGCTCTCCCGGCTGGGGCCGTAGAAGTACATCTCGACCTCCGCCTCCACTGCCCAGTAGTCCATCGAGTAGGCGCTGTCGAGGTCCGTGCACCGACTGTCGACCGTCTCGTCGATCGAGTCGTCGCCCGGGTAAGCGCCGTCCTCGGTGAGTTCGAAGGCCCCGAACACCTCGGCGGTGTGCTTGCCCCCACACGGCACGACGGCCATGTCGGGAACATCGGTCTCCAAGTCGTCGCCGGGGGTGTCGATGCACTCGCCCTTGCGGAGGAGGGCGAAGGCGTTGTCGGCCGGCACCTCCTCCCTGACGTCGTCACCGAGGCCCTGCGTGAAGCCCGCGAGGCCGAAGGCCAGGACCACGGCGCAGGCCAGCGTGCTCAGCGACGACAGCACCACCCCGGTCGTGGCCATGCCCTTGCCACGCTCCCCGGTCCTCTCGATCCGGCCCAGCGCCATGGCACCCAGGACGACACCGACCACCGGAACACCGAACAGCAGCCCGGAAACCATGGCCGCGACGGCGAGTTTGCTCACGGGCGGCCGCGACGGCTCGGGCGGCGGCGCGGGAGTCGGCGAGTTCACGGAACAGTGCTCCTCATGGAGTGTCAGGCGAACGGCTGCGCGAATATATCCGATCTCCGTGAACACGGTTCCCGCCCGACCGCGGGCGCTCTGCGGCACCGATTCGCCGCGTCCCGTTCGGCCGCGGACCGGACGTGCCAGCATGATCCGGTCGATCGGGAACCACACACGGGGGTTGACGTGTTCCATCACGTTCGGCGGCGTGCCCTGCTGGGCTGCGTCGCGTCCGTCCTCATGCTCAGCGGCTGCACGGAGGGCTCCGGACTTCCCCGCCAGCAGGGAGCCACGCCGGCTGCCCCCTCCCCATCCGCTTCCGCCGCCTCGCCCGCCTCCTGGCGCGACCCGGCGGAGCAACTGACGGACGCCAGGGTGTGGGTGTCGACGGGGCGGCACAGCGGTGGACTGGAGTTGGCACTGCCGGCCAAGCCCGAGGGCGGGACGGTCTACGTGGCCACGCAGTGCCAGGGCACCGGCACGCTCACGGTCGACGCCGGCCGCTACGGCACGTCCACGGAGCACTGTTCGGACCGGCCGGACGGCAGCCTCAACGGTGCCGAGATGCCGACCTCCGAGGCCGCGACCCGCCTCAAGGTGACCGCGGGGCCCGGGGTCACCTGGGCGGTCGCGGTCGGCTGGGACGAGCGCGCTCAGGGGCCGTCGCAGTAGCGGCGCCGCCACCGGCGCCCGCAGTCGGGGCGCCGGATCACCGTGCGCAGCCAATCCCCGCCCGGAGCCGTTGCGCTGCGCTCCCGGTACCTTGGTCCGCGTGAACGCCACCCCGGATCGGACGGGCCCGCTGTCGGACGATGAGTTCCAGCAGTTCAGCAGGTCGTCTCTGGACTACCGAGCCAAGGGAGGGGCCGTGGGGATCGAACTGGAACTGCACTCTGGGCGACCAGCACGCAAGGGGACGTCCCGGGGGACCTTGCTGCGAGGGTCCTATGAGCACGGTGAAGCGCTGGCGAGGGTGCTCGGCACGCTCGGCCGGCACGACTCCGGCAAGCTCGGCTGGGTGGATCCCTACGGCGACACGCTGTTCAACGAGCAGGAGGCTCACGTCGTCCGCCAGGAGGTCGCCGTCCTGACGCAGCGGTGCACTGACGAGGAGCAGAAGGCGGCTCTGCTCGACCTCGCCGGACTTCTCGAAGCGTGTGCGGCGACGCCGGGCAGCTACTTGTGGTTCATGGGTGACTAGCCGCACCTGAGCCCAGGATGGACTTCCCGGGGCGGCGTCCGGGGGCGGCGAGGGAAGCCGCCTCGCCGCCCGGCCCTACGCACCGCACGCGCCTCCTGCGCGGTGGGTACGCAGGGCCCCGCCGGAGTTGCACTGCCCGGCGGGGCCCATGGTGTGCGTCAGCGGTGCCGTCAGCCGTCAGCGGGCGCTCGTGGTCTCGATGTCGACGATGTGGTCGTACCGCTCCAGCAGCACGAAGAGCTTGGTCTTCTGCGCCGTCTCCCCGCTGCCGAAAGTCAGGGTGACGATGACCTCATGGCCGTTTCCCACGGTGCCGTTGTCGGTCACCGTCCACCGCGCCGGGACGTTTTGGGCGCGCAGGACGCCGTCCGCCCCGTTCTCCTTCTCCCAGGCCGCCAGCCGCAGGGCGAAGTCGGGCGTCAGGTAGTGCTTGCGGAGGGCCGTGGCCAGCGTGACGTCCGGGTCCGTGTAGTCGCCCTTCGCGTCGATGTATGCGCCGTAGAAGTCGGCGACCCGGGTCACCGCCCGACCGGGCGTCCCGCTGACCGACTGCGGTGCTGCGGTGGACGCCTTCGCGGGGGCGTGGACGGACGCCTGTGCCGACTCGGACGACTTGGCGCTGACGCTGTGCGGGGTCCCGGCGGAGGCCTGGATGCCGGCGCCGAGGCCGAGGCCGAGGGCAACGGCGAGGACGCCGGCGGTAAGGGCGGCGCGAGTCTTGTTGTTCATGTCGGTTCTCCGTTTCGGGTGATCGAGTGGTCCGGCAGCGTCCACGGGCAGGTGTCCCGGTCCGTCGCCTCCGGTACGCCGGTGGTGGCCTTGCCGGCCGTTCAGGACGAGGTGCGGTGCGGCGGCAGGTCGGCGACTGCGAGGAGCGCGCCTGCTCGGGTGCGCTTGGGCATGGGTGTCCCCCCGTGAATGCGGTGAATGCGATCAATGCGGTGGATGCATGAGTGCAGTGCATCGGTGCCGGACGTCGCCCGACGCCGGCTGGTCGGTCCGGCTCTGGTCGGTGCGACACGAAAAGCATCCGCGGCCACCGGAGTCCTGCGCAACGACTGCCGCCCCTCTGGCGGCGGTGGAACCATCCCGGCCCATCTGACGTGCAGGGATATGAGGGCCTGGGATGCAGGATCGGCGGCCGGACGACGGGAGAACGGTGTCGATGCGCGACGATGTCGAGGAGTTCGCGGCGCTGGTGCGCCGGCTGAAGGACCGCACGAACCGGAGCTACGCCTCTCTGGCCCGCCGCCTCAACATGAACACCTCCACGTTGCACCGGTACTGCACGGGCGACGCGGTGCCTCAGGACTTCGCGCCCGTGGAGCGGCTCGCGGCCTTCTGCGGGGCGGGCCCGCAGGAGCGGCTGGAGTTGCACCGACTGTGGCTGTCGGCGACGGCGGCTCGGCAGGAGGTGCGTACGGCCGGTCCTGCGGAGGCGGCGGCACCGGACGGGGACGGGGTGCTCGTCGAGGAGGGCAGCTCCGCGGAGCAGCCCGGGGACGGCCCCGACCCGGACGCGCCCGCTCCCTCCCCCGCTCCCCGCCCCTGGTACCGCCGCCGACGGGTCCTGGCGTCCATCGCCGTCGTCGGCGCGCTGGTCGCCGCTTTGCGCAGCACGTCGGCCCTGTCGGGCGAGCGCTCCGCCGAGGCGGACGCCTCCCGCACCGCGGGCTCGCGGACGACCGCCCCCGGCGCACCCCACCGGTCGCCGACGTCGGCCACCACGTCCCCCTCCCCTTCCCGGAGCTCCTCCCCGGCCGCCACCGGCAGCGGTCCCACCGCGGCCGCGAAGCAGACCACCGGCCTGCCGCTCGCGTGGAGCGCCGACTCCCTGGTCTGGGACAAGGGCTGCGGCCACGACTACGTCATCGCCAAGCCGCCCGCACAGGTACCTGCGCCGCCGGTGGAGCAGGATGCCCGGGCGTGGGCGGCGACGCAGGGCGCGGTGCACGGGCGGCAGACGAGGGTGCAGATCTCGGTGCAGGGGCGGTCGTCGGCGGCCGTGGTCCTCGAGGCGCTCCACGTCCGGATCGTCAGCCGCGGCAACCCGGCCGCCGGGAGTGCGTACGCCATGGGCCAGGGCTGCGGGAGCGACCTCACGCCCCGCCGCTTCACCGTGAACCTCGACGTCGACCGCCCCATCACCCGCCCGGAGGACGGCGCCGACAGCGAACACGTCATCCCGGCCGCGCACTTCCCGTACCGCGTCTCCGCCGAGGACCCGGAGGTGCTGCTGGTCGACGCGATGACACGGACCCACGACGCCCGCTGGTACCTCGAACTCGACTGGTCCTCCCAGGGCCGCACCGGCACGATCCGCATCGACGACCACGGCCGCCCGTTCCGCACCACCGGCATCACGGCACTGCCGCACTACTGGTACGGCACGAACGACGCAGGCCGGCGTGCCTGGGTCCCCTACGACAGCTAGCGCTGTGACCGCATGGGTCCGCCGGGTCGTCAGCCGCAGTAGTCGCCGGACTTGGTGTCCGGGCCGGTGCCGGCGGTCGCGGCGAGGCGGACGCCGAGGAGACGCCCGGCGGAGTTCACCGTCACCTGAAGCGACGTCACGGCGCGCATGCTGTCGTCACGGTAGGGGTACGTCACGGTCCACATCCCGCGCGCGCCGTCGTCGACGCGGTCCACCGCGGGCCGCTTCGTGTCGGCCGTGGGGTAGTGCAGGGCCACGTACCGGTCCGCGGACCGCTCGGCGGCCGCCGCGTCGTGCACCGACCAGGAAGAGCCCGGGATGGGTTTCCCGACCGCCGCGGCCTCGGTCCGGGGGCCCGTCGACACGTCGACGCGGAACCCGTCCGGGTCGGGCCAGCTCATGAAGGCGACCCCGCTCGGTTCCAGCTCCGCCCACACCTCCTCGTTCACGCCGTCGATCCCGCACGGCGTGTTGTCCTGGACCCGGACGATCCTGACGTCGTCGCCCAGCGCCTTGCGCACCGCCTGCCCGATCACCGCCTGCTGCTCCGCGGACGCCTGCCTGCTCGGCTCGGCGTGGTCGACGACCCGCACGTCGACGACGGTCGTCAGCACGAGGGCCACGGCCAGGAATCCCGCACCGGTCGCGGCCTGGAGCCCGCGGTGGCGCGTGGGCCAGGGCCGGACCCTCGTACCGGCGAGGCGCAGTGACAGGACCCCGAGGCCCGCGCCCACGACGGCGCCCGCCACGTTGGTGGTGAAGTCACTGGTGTCGCAGTAACGGCCGATGACCGGAAGGCAGGCCTGGACGGTCTCGATCCCGCACGCCAGGAGGACCGACAGCAGCACAGGAGGCACCGGACGCCGGGCCGCCCGCACACCGAAGAAGCCGATCGGCACGAACAGGGCGACGTTCATCCAGCCCTGGGTCGTCCCGAACGACTCCCACACGTCCTTGCTCACCGTGCACTTCACCGTGCCTGTACCGACGGGTCTGAGCCAAAGCGTGAGGAACAAGGCGGCCGTCGTCGTGGCCGCCCACGCCGCGTAGGTCCAGGGCCGGTCGGAACGGCCACGCAGGGCGACCGAGACGACCCCCAGCACGGCCGCGGAGACGAGGGCGACGAGGAGGAGGTACAACATGTGCCCTCCGAAGACGAGAGCGAACAATGCCGTGCCTTTCGAGCGCGAGGGGATCAGCCGACGGCGCGCGAATCGCGGCGCGTCGGCGATCACCCTGGCGCCCACACGTCATGGACCCTGGTTCAACTCATGACCAAGCTGTAACAGCCCACCCCTGCCGGTTCGGAAGATCACCAGTACAGGCTCCGGATCGGCGCTCGGCCCTCCGGTTGAACGCCGTTTCCTGCGGCTACGGCGTGGGCTCGGTCCCCTCCGGAAAACCCAACGCATCCAGCAGTACGGCGACGAGGTCCTCCACGAAGGTCTCCTCCGAACGCAGTATCTCCTCGATCCGGGACTGCGGTGCCACGGCCGGGATGCCTGCCGATGCGGCCCAGGCGAGAGCGCCTTCGGCGTCGGAAGGAATCTCCGCGTCGAGTTCCGCGCGTGTGCGGCTCACGGCCTCGTCGAACTCGGGGGTGTCCACCCACAGGAGCTGATCTTCCAGGTCCTCCGGTTCCTCGGTGACGAGTGCCGCGGCAATGTGCAGGTTGAGCCACGCCTGCCAACGTCGCCCGTCGGTTCCCAGCCCCGTCACCAGGGCGGCACTGCTGTCGGATACGGACGCGACGCAGGCCGGTGCGCCGGTCCACTCGACGAGGGCGGGCAGATCGTCGTCCTCCCAGATCTCGTTGTCGAACTGGAGGGTCTGCCAACCACCCGCTCGCGGCCACCACTCGTGCACCCCGTCCTTCAGCTCCTGGTCGATGCCGTCGAACACGGGCGCTTCCAGCAGCGGACGCTTGCTGCGGGCGAAGAGCAGGTGCCCGGAAAACCCCACGGGAACTCCTTCTTGGAGACGTTGCCCGCACCTTATGGGCTGCCACCGACACGGCAGGCTCGGCCCGGCTCGCGCCCCGTCCACCGCCGCTGCGACCCTTTGTGTGCGCGAGCCCCTCCCGAACCGTCCGCGGCGTGGAACCCTGCGGTCGTGAACGACGACGAACCCCCGGTCGAAACGCTGGACGCCGACATGCGCCCCTGCGTCTTCTGCGGGCATCCGGTTCCTGGGGAATCGCTTGACGAGTACGACTGCCCCGTGTGCGGCGACCCGGAAGGGCGCGACGTACTGCTGTGAGTGAGTCACTCGACCGCGCTCACCGTTGGCGCGGCCTCGCTCTTCCGATGCGACGACAACGCGCGCATCGAGGTGCGCGCCTCGTCACATGCCGGAAACATACGCGGCGACGATCCGCCAGTAGGGTCCCGGCATGCTCCTTTTCCACTTCACGCGGCCGGGGCTGTGGCCGCTGATTTTGGCAGACGCGGAGATCAGGGCGACCTGGCCGGAGGAGCTGGAGGACGTACCGGAACTGGCACGGTCCGTGCACCTGACCGCCGATCCGAGCCCGGGGTCGCTGCCGGGGGCCTTCCGGGACCGCACCGTGCGGTTCACGGTGGAGGTTCCCGCGCCGGAGGCGCAGCGGTGGCACGCGTGGGCGGGTACGAGGCTGCCCGCGGGGTCCGCGGAGGCGCTCGCGGCGTCCCGGTTCGACGGTCGTCCGGACGAGTGGTTCGTGCTGGAGCGGGCCATCCCGTCGGCGGAGTGGGTGTCGGTGATCGACCTCGGTGTGATGACGCCGCTCTGGCCGCGCCCGTAGCCGCGTCGGCGGGCCGTCACCAGGTCGTGGGGCCGGCGCCGCGCCACTCGACGAGGTCGCTGTCGTACAGGTCGCCCAGGCGCATGCGGAGCCCGGCGCGGCGGGCCAGCGCGAGGACGTCCCGGGGTCCGTAGGCGAGGCCGAGGATCCTGCCGTCGCAGCGCACGCGGCGGCCGCCGGTGCCCGAGGGCGGGTACACGATCACTCGGCATCGCACCGGCTCAGCGTGGCCCCGCGGGGGCGGGAACGCATCCTGGCGGAATGTCCGGGCGGAGTATCCGGGCGAGCGCCGCGGCCCCGCAGGGCTTACGAATGGAGGGACATCAAAGCGCCGGAGAGAGTGGCTGGGCATGCGCGTTGTCGTGGACCTCACCCGTTGCCAAGGCTATGCGCAGTGCGTGTTCCTTGCGCCGGACGTGTTCGAACTGCACGGCGAGGAGGCGCTGCTGTACGACCCGGCGGTCCCGGGCGACCAGTACGAACGCGTGCGCCAGGCCGCCGCGGCGTGCCCGGTGCAGGCGATCCTGGTGGGCGAGGAGGTGAGCGCCGGTGTCCGCTGACCTCCTGGAGGGCCGGATCGTCGTCGTCGGGGCGTCGCTGGCGGGCCTGCGGGCCGCGGAGACGCTGCGCGAGAAGGGCTTCACCGGTTCGCTGACCGTCGTCGGGGACGAACCCCACCCGCCGTACGACCGGCCGCCGCTGTCCAAGGGGGTGCTGCTCGGCAAGGTGTCGGCGGACGCCACCGGCCTGCCGATGCGCCGTGATCCGGACGCGGAGTGGCGGCTGGGGGTGCGGGCCACCGGGCTGGATCCGGTGGGGAAGCGGGTCCTGCTGGGCGATGGCTCGTCGCTGCCGTTCGACCGGCTGCTGATCACGACCGGGACGCGGGCGCGGCCCTGGCCGGTTCCGGAGGAGGCCGCCCTCGACGGGGTGTTCACGCTGCGCACCAGCGACGACGCCGCGCGCCTGGCCGAGCGGCTGGCCGCCGGGCCGCGCCGGGTGCTGGTGATCGGCGCGGGCTTCACCGGTTCGGAGATCGCGTCGGTCTGCCGCGAGCGCGGTCTGGAGGTCACGGTCACAGAGCGCGGCCCGGCGCCGCTGGTGGGGGCGCTCGGCGGGACCTTGTCGAAGCTCGCCGCCGCCATGCAGCGGGCCCACGGTGTGGACCTGCGCTGCGGCGTGACCGTCACCTCGCTGCGCGGCAACGGCAGGTTCACCGGTGCGGACCTGTCGGACGGCACCCGTGTCGACGCGGACGTGTGCGTCGTCGCGATGGGCGCGGTCCGCAACGTCGAGTGGCTGGCGGAGTCCGGGCTGGCCGCGGGCCCGCGCGGGATCGCCTGCGACGCAGGGTGCCGGGCGTTCACCATGTACGGGATCGTCACGGACGACGTGTTCGTGGCCGGTGACGTCTCGCGCTTCCCGCACCCGCTGTACGAGTACCAGCTGCTCTCCCTCGAGCACTGGCGCAACGCGGTGGACCAGGCCGAGGTCGCCGCCCACAACATGGTCAGTCCGGGGCCGCTGCGGCGGCCGCACCTGGCGGTGCCGACGTTCTGGTCGAGCCAGTTCGGCTACAACATCAAGTCGGTGGGCGTCCCCACCTTCTCCGACCAGGTGGTCATCGCGCAGGGTTCGCTGGAGGAGCGCCGCCTGGTCATGGCGTACGGCTACCGCGGCCGGTTGACCGCCGCGGTCACGGTCAACATGGCCAAGTCGCTGGAGTACTACGAGCGGCTCATCGAGACGGCCGCCCCCTTCCCGCCCCCGCTGGGCGCGTCGGACCGCCGCACGGCGGCCGAGGTCGTCCTCCCCTCCGATGTGCCGGACCCGAGCCGGCTCTCGCACGGTCCCACGGTCGCGCTCACCGGGTACCTGCCGGACCGGCGGCTGGTCCTGGCGAGGCCCGCCGGGTGACCCACCCCCGCCCATCCACGAGGAGCCACCACGCATGACCGCCGAGACCCTGCTGGAACGGATCACCGATTACGCCAGCCGCCCCGACCCGTACCCGCTGTACGCGGAGCTCCGCGAGGCCGGGCCCGTGGTGCGGCAGACGGACGGCAGCTACCTGGTCGGCACGTACCACGAGATCGTCGGCCTGCTCCACGACCCGAGGCTCAGCGCGGACCCCCGCAACCGCACCACACCGGCTGCCCCGGCGGCGGAGGAGACGCAGCACCTGCCGTTCCTGCGGCTGGACGACCCCGAGCACCACCGGTTGCGCACGCTCGCCATGCGGCCGTTCGGCCCGCCCCACAACCCCGGCCGGGTCGACGCGATGCGCGGGGAGATCACCCGGATCACCGGGGAACTGGTCGAGGCGCTCCGGGGCCGCGACCACGTCGACATCGTCGACGACCTCGCCTACCCCCTGCCGGTCACGGTCATCTGCCGGATCCTCGGTGTGCCGCGCGAGGACGAGCCGCGGTTCCGGGAGTGGACCGACCTGCTCGTCGCCTCCGCCGACATCAGCCCCGGCGACGACGCCGCCGCGCGGGCCGAGGCGGGCCGCAAGGGCCGGATGGAGATGGGCGCGTACCTGCTCGGCCTCGCGGAGCAGCGCCGCGGCCGGCCCACCGGCGACCTGCTCTCGGACTTCGTCAACGAACCGGATCCGGAGCTGCGGCTCACCGACGAGGAGCTGGCGATGACCGCGATCCTGCTCCTCATCGCGGGGCACGAGACGACGGTCAACCTGATCACCAACGGTGTGCTCACGCTGCTGCGCCACCCCGACCAGTTGGAGCGGCTGCGCCGGGAGCCGGAACTGCTGCCGGAGACGGTGGAGGAACTGCTGCGGTACGAGCCGCCGGTGCACCTGCGCGAGCGCATCCCCCTCGCCGACGTTGACATCGCGGGCACCGTCGTGCCGAAGGGCACGTCCGTGATCCTCGCGCTCGCCTCGGGCAGCCGCGACCCCCTGCGGTTCCAGGACCCCGAACGGTTCGACCCCGCCCGCAAGGACAACGAGCACTTCGGCTTCGGCAGCGGCGTCCACCTGTGCTTCGGCGCACCGCTCGCGCGCATCGAGGCCCAGGCGGCGCTCGGCGCGCTGCTGCCCGGTCTGGGTACGGCGACCCTGCTGCAGGACCCGCCTCCCTACCGGCGCAACGCCATGCTGCGCGGGCCCCGTCACCTCTCCGTCAGGTTCTGAGGCACCTCGCCCGCCTCAGGCCTCGGTGGTGCGGTGCCGGGCCCGGAAGGCGGCTGCCTTGACGCGGTTCCCGCAGGTCCTCATCGCGCACCATTCACGCCGGCGGCCCCGGGAGCGGTCGAGGTAGACCTGGGTGCACTCCGGGCGGGCGCACTCGCGCAGCAGCGCCCCGTCCTCGCCGCCGATGATCTCGACGGCCTCGCGGGCGACGGCGGCGAGGCCTTGTGACGCCGAACCGGAGCGGCTCGTGCCGTCGGGGCCGAGCTGCGTCACCACGGGTGCCTGGGCCGCGTGGCGGTTCACCGCGGCAACCGCTCCGGCGGGCAGCGGTTCGCCGTCGAGCCGCGCCACGACCAGGGCGTAGATCGACTCCCGCAGGTCCACGGCCGCCGCGAGGTCCGACGCGTCGGAGCCGGGCTCGCGGTCGAGCATCCGGGACTCGACGAACCAGGAGTCGAGGAGCTCGGGCGAGGCGAGCTTCTCCGTGGGCACCGCATTGCGCCGTGCGCGCAGCGTGCCCAGGAAGTCGAGGGCGAGCGTCCCACAGGGGAAGGCATGGTTCACATCACCATCCTAACCGGTGATCCGCGATTCGTCACTGGCTTGACAGGTGACTTCGCCCCGTGACACGGTCGTCACCGTTCAGAACGGTTACTCATGATGTGGGGGACGCCGCAATGGCTGTCGTACGTTTCCACCTGCTCTCCTCGCTCAGCCCGTCCGAGGCACTGGCGGTGCTCACCGACTTCGGTCCCGCACGGGCCCGGAACTGGCCCACCATCGACGCCGAGCACCTCACGGTGCACGCGATCGGCGCCACCTGGGCCGAGGTGACCGAGGGCACCGCGTCCGCCTGGGAGCGGGCGCGCTACGACTGGGACGCCGGGACGGGAAGGGTCGCCATCACCACGCACGACTCGAAGGTGTTCGGCCCCGGCGGCGGATGGATCTTCCAGCTGACCCCCGAGGGGGACGGCACACGGATCGACGTCGAACTCACCCGCACCCCCGGCACGCTCAAGGGCAAGGTGCTCGCCACCCTGCTCCCCGTCGCCGCCGCATCCCTGCGCAAGTCCTACCGGGAGCCCTTCAAGGCGGTGTGATCACGCCGGCTCCGGCGCGGCGGCGGCTCCGGCCCGGACCGACCCCATTGCGGGCGGTTGGCCCGATTCCACCCCTCGAACTCACTGTCGAGATCCGGCTACCGTCCGTACACTGACAAGTTGCAGGCATGCGGGCAGTGTTGACCGGGGGGAGCCGCCATGTCCGAGCAACCGCACGGCACCGCGCACGGATACGGATACGGATTCGTCATCCCGCCCATGCCCTCCACCCCGCCGCCCGCGCCGCCGGACGGGCTGCGCGCGGCGGCGGTGGGGCTGCTCAACCTCAGTGGTCTCGGCCTCGGTTACGCCCTGACCCGGCGCTGGGTGCTCATGGCCGTGTGCTGGTTCGCGACCGGCATCCTGCTGCTGGTGGCGATGCCCGCGGACCCCGACGGCGTGCCCGTGGGCCTGGTGGTCGTCTACCTGGTCCTCCTCCTGGCCGCGGCCGTCCACGGCGCCGTGGTCGGCCTGCGCACCCGGCTGGTGTGGCCCGCGGGCGCTCCCCTGGCGATCGCCCTCGGACTGGTGCTGCTGGCCGTACCGGCCGGCGGCGTCGTGCTGTACGACATGGCCCGCGACGAGGCCAACGAGCAGGCGCTCCTGGACCGGCTCGACCAGGCCGACCGGCTCGTGCGGGCCGGGGGGAGCAGACCCTTCGACGCGGCCCGGTCCGACTACCGCAAGGCCCTGCGCGAGTACCGGGACATCAGATCCGGCCACCCCGGCTCGCGGGCCGCGGACCGGGTACCCGACCGCCTGAGGACCTACTACACGACCGTCGGCGCCGCCTACGAGCAGCAGGACTACTGCGCGGCGATACCGGCACTGACGTACCTGCGCACGGTCCCGGACACCATGGGCAAGCAGACGCTCGGCGCGCTCGCCCAGTGGCCCGACGACCGCCTGGCCGCCTCCCTCTACGAGTGCGGGGCGCAGCGACTGGGCAACGAGGACGCCGGCTGGACGGAGAACTTCGGCGACCTCCTGGGCACCTTCCCCGACTCCGAGCAGGCCGCGAAGGTCGCGCCCGCCGTCGACTCGGCCGTGGACGAGGCCGCGAAGGACGTGAGCGGCTCCGACCCCTGCCCCGCCGTCGACCGGCTGCGCACCCTCGGCACCCAGGCCGGGGGGCTGAACGCCGGCGCCGGGGACGTCGGCGACGCCGTCGCCGCCTCCGCCGCCCGGGCCGGGAGGAGCGCCGACTCGGGGGTGTACGCCTGCGGGGTCGACCAGTACAAGGACGGCGACTTCGGTGAGGCGCGGGAGACGATGAACACGTTCGTCGCCGACAACAAGAGCGCGAAGAACCGGGCGCTGGCCAAGAAGTTCGCCATCGCGGCCGAGGTCGCGGACGAGATCCCCGCGGCGGGCAAGCGCCTGCCCACGCTGGCCTCCGGCGGCAGCATCTCGGTCACGATCAAGAACGACAGCCCCAACCCGATCACGGTGCTCTACACCGGGCCGGTGACCGGCAGCCTCACGCTCAAGGCCTGCCGCAGCTGCACCTCGTACTCACTCCTGACGCCCTCCCTCGCGGGGTTCAAGCCCTGCCAGGACAGCGGCACGAACTACCCCCAGCGCACCATCCGCCTGCCCGTCGGCACCACGTACTTCCTGCACAAGTCGACGTCGTCCGACGGATCGAGCCCGGCGTCCGACAAGGCCACGCTCAAACCCGGCTACATCTACACCGAGTGCGCCTACACGACGAAGTCCTTCGGCTTCTGACCGTCCGGCCACCCTCGTCCGCCCTCGTCCGCCTCGTCAGTCCGAACCGCCGCCTCCGCCGCCGCCGCAACCGAAGCCGCCGGAGTGGTCGGTGTGGCCGGAATGGCCGGAATGGCCGGAATGGCCGGCACCGCCGTCGGCGCCGTGGCCCGTGTCGCCGTCGGGGTAGTCGGCGCGCCAGCGCAGGAACTCGTGCCTGCCGAACGGGAACAGGCCCTCGTCCGCGACCGCTCCGCGGCCGATCAGCCCCGCCTCACCGGTGAAGGCCGGGACGAGCGCGGTCAGCGCCGGGTCGCCGTAGAGGGCGACCGCGAGCAGGATGTCCTCCTCCGCGAGCCCTGCGGGACCCTGGGGCATCGGCGTACCCCGCCGCAGGTCCGCCAGGTACCGGCGGGCGGCCCGGGTCGGGCTGACCCGCACCAGGCGCAGCAGCCCCGCCCCGGCCAGTTCCGCCCGCATCCGGGACAGCGCCGTGCGCACGACCGCGCGCCCGAGCAGTTCCCTGATCCCCGCGGGTCGGTACAGCCCGACCCGTATCGCCTTCTCCAGCGGGTGGCGGTGCGGCGGCGGGTCCGCCTGTTCCGGGGAGACCTCCCGGCGCAGGGTGCCCGGCCGGCCGGACTCCACGGCGCCGCGCAGGTGCAGCGCCACCACGGCGACCGTCACGGCGGCCCTCGGGCCCCCGCGCAGCAGCGCGATCTCGTGCGGTTCCAGCCGGACCGCCGTTCCCTCGTCCATGGCACCACCCCCCGTGCGTGTGCCCGGTACGTGCCCATCGGCGGGGGTGGTCGAAGCCTGCCGGGGCGGGGTTCAGAGGGCGATTTGAGGGTGCCGTAGCGGACGTACGGCCGGTGGTGTAGGTGCGGCCGGCGGTCCTTCACCGGTACGGAGCGGGACTGCCGGGGCTGATGATGCGTGTGTAAGGAAATGTGCCGGGGGAATTGCCTTGGGGTGCTCCCCTACGGCAGGCTGTCGCTCCAGTCAGGCCCTGTCATCCGCACACCCGTACGTACACGCGTACGGGGCAACGGAGTTGGCCGGTGGTCGCCGGGGGCGGTCCGAGCCGGTGGGAGGGGCACGATCGCGTCCGGGAGATCACCGAACGGGCCGCGCTGGAAGGAGACCGTGTGAGCCGGATCTCGGTCCGGGGGATCGCGGTGGCTTCGGCCACGGCGGTCACCTCCGTGGGCGCCGTCGTCGGTGTCGCCTCGAGCAGCCAGGCGAGCGAGCAGCCCTTCGCCGCCTCCGAAGTCGACACCGTCCTGTCGGACATACCCGCCGGCCAGCGGGTCCAGCAGGCGTCCCTGACGCAGCAGGTGCAGGCGCAGTCCGACGCCGCCGACGTCGGCACCAGGAAGTCCGCGGAGCAGGCCGCCCGCAAGCAGGCCGCCAAGGACGCCACCGCCCGCAAGGCGGCGGAGGAGAAGGCGGAGGCCGACCGCAAGGCCAAGGCCGCCGCCCGTGCCGCGCTGGTCGTGAAGGCCTCGTACACGGTCGCCGAGGTCCAGGCCATGGCCCAGGCGATCATCGGTGACGCCTCGCAGTACCAGTGCTTCTCCAACATCGTCACCCACGAGAGCGGCTGGAACTACACCGCGACCAACTCCTCCTCCGGCGCCTACGGCCTCGTCCAGGCCCTGCCCGGCTCCAAGATGGCCTCCGCGGGCGCCGACTGGCGCACCAACCCCGGCACCCAGATCAGATGGGGCCTCAAGTACATGGACAGCCGCTACGGCAGCCCGTGCGGCGCCTGGTCGTTCTGGCAGGCCAACAACTGGTACTAGGGTCCGGCGAGGTCGGCGGCGGCCGCCTAGGTGGCGAGCGGCACCACAAGGCTGACGGTATCCGTCTGCGCGGGCTTGCGAACGTGTGCGCTGTTGTGCCGCGAGCGGGCTCGGAAGGGGTGGGTGTGGGGTCACGTCCGGCGCACCGTACGGGCGGTACCGCCGGACCGCAGCCGTATGTCATCCCAGGGGGAAGCCACCGTGCGACGAAGCCTCGTTCTGTCCGCCGCGATCTCGACGGTGCTCGGCGCGTCGCTCCTCGGGGCGACCGGGCCCGCTCACGGTGCCACCCCGGCACTCCGTGTGGTCCAGGCCTACGGCGACTTCCAGCACCCGGGCGTCCTGCACGTCCGCACCTACTCGGACAGTCCGATCACCGGCATCACCGTCCACTTCTTCCTCGTGGGCAGCCCGGAGGGCACGCCGGAGGCCGGTTCCACCGACGTCTTCAGCCCGGTCGGGGTTCCCGCCGAGAAGACCGCCGACTGGCAGACCGCGGTGCACCTGCCGGAGCACGGCGTGTACCGGATGACCGTTGACCTCGAGGACGCCTCCGGTGCCACGGCCACGGGTCTCGTCGCCGTCCCGCAGGGGTTAATGAACTACCGGACGATGATGAGGATTCCCGATCTCACCGTCGCACCGGCCGCCCCGGACTACTCCCACCAGCAGGTCACGGTCGCGGGCACCCTCTTCGCCGAACCGCCGGGCGAACCGGACGTGTCCGTCCCCGCCGGCGGGGAGACGGTGGAGATCGACACCGGCCACGGAGTGATCACCGCGACCACGGGCGCGGACGGGCGGTTCTCCGCCGGCTTCGTCCCCACCGCCCACGTCGGCGCGGTGTTCACCCGGCACCGCTCCTCCGCGGCCGACCCCCACACCATCAACGCGGTGACGCCGTTGACGGACCTCACCACCGTGCAGTCCCCCACCAGGGTCTCGGTGAACACCCATGCGTTGAACCTCGCGCCGGGCGCCACCGGCACCGTCACCGGCCTCGCGGAGATCCAGACGCCCGCCGGCTGGCGGCCGCTGCCCGGCGCGTGGCTCTCGTACACGAACGCCCAGGGCGGGAACGAAGTCGGCGGCGCGTTCACCGACAGCCAGGGCCGGTACACCCTGAAGGTGCCCCCGAGCAGCCTCGTCCCCGCCGGCGAGGTCGTCCTCGGGGGTGTCGACGACCCGTTCGCGGCGGAGTCGGCGCAGCCCCTGACCGTCCACGTGGCGTTCGCGACCGTGCTCAACGTCAAGACCAGCCTCGACGACCGGTCCCGGCTGCACGTGGACGGCTCGGTGAAGTTCCAGGACAGCCGTGGGCACTGGCCCGCCAAGCCGGCCGTCACGCTCGAGTACTCCAAGGACGGCAAGACCGGCTGGAAGGCCGTGGCCACCCTCCCGGTGACGGTCCGCCACAACGAGCCCGGCGTCGCCGAGACCTTCAGCCACACCCGCACGGCACCCGCGGACGGCTACTGGCGTACCCGTTTCCAGGGCAACCCCGATCTCGCCAGCGCCGTCACCAAGACCGTCCACCTCTCCCGGCGGGCCACCCGGATCACCGGGTTCAACGCCTCTCCCGAGCCCGTGCGGAAGGGCGCCCTCACGAAGGTGGGGGGCACCGTCCAGTACCGGAGCGGCACCACCTGGAAGGCGCTCCGCGACACCCGGGTGTCCTTGTACTTCCGGCCCCGCGGCGCCAAGAGCTACCGGTACGTGCACGCCCTGGGCGTCGACGGCAAGGGCCGTTTCTTCAATCTGGAGCGGGCGACCCAGGACGGCACCTGGGCGGTGACCTTCGACGACGCGACCGGGACCGGCTACTTCGTCAGCAAGAGGGCCTCGGACTACGTCGACGTCCGCCCGTAGCCACGGGGTCCGGTTCCCGCGGGTTGCTGCCGGGTTCCGGGCCGGGCCTGGTGGTGCGGGGGTGATGGCCTCCTCGATGCCGCTCGAGCGCCAACTGGCCCCTCGGAGGCGGTCTCCAGTGGCCTGTTCGACGCTCTGGATGCAGGGCAGAGGGTGAACCGCCTGTCGGGGTCCGTCGAAGGCGGCTCCACCGTCGCGGGGTTCGAGGTCAGCGTGCGGACCGGGCAGGCGCCCGGGTCCGGTGCTCCCGTCCGGTGGGCGCCCCTCCTCACGGCGCGAGGACGCCGAGGCAGTCGGCCGCCTCGATCACCTCACCGAGCAGCCCGAGCCATGGGTCCACGTCGGCGGCCTGCAGGCCGACGTCGAGCCCGAGGCCCTGGCCGCCGGCGAGGTACACCTGGGTCGCACCGCTCTCGCGGGCGGCCGCGAGGTCTTCGGCGATCTGCCGGGGCGATCCGCCGAGGAAGGGCCGGCCCTCCCCCGATCGGCTCACGGGTGACCGGGGTCGGCCAGGGCACCTGGTTGACCACCATGAGGTCCGCGGGGTCGCGGCCCGCCTCCCGGGCGGCGTCGTGGAGCGTGGACACGATGCCGCGCAGTTCCTCCACCGAGGAGGTGATCGGGATCACGCCGTCCGCGATCCGGCCGGCGCGCTTCACGGCGGCCGGCGCATTCGCGGCGAGCAGCACCGGAACGCGGGACTGGACCGGCTTGGGGTTCACCTGCGACGGCGCGATCCGGTAGAACTCGCCCTCGTGCCGGACCGGGTCCGGGCCCCACGCGGACCGCATCGCCGTGATGAATTCCTCCGTGCGGGCGCCCCTGCGGCTGATCGGCACGTTCGCCGTCTCGAACTCGCTGTGCTGCCAGCCCTGTCCCAGGCCGGCGATGACCCGGCCACCGCTGAACCGGTCCAGGGTGGCGAGCCGGCGGGCGAGCATGACAGGTACGTGCAGCGGCGCCACCAGGATCGCGGTGCCCAGCTTGATCCGCTCGGTCACGGAGGCGATGTCACTCAGGGGTGTGCGGGGCAGGCCCTCTTTCTTATATACTAGAAGATGTGTCCAATATAGTAGATCCCCTGGTCATGCAGATCGCGGCCCGCATCCGCAGCGAACGGGAACAGCGCCGATGGACTCTGGCGCAGCTCGCGGACGCCTCCGGTGTGTCCCGCGCGATGATCAACCGGATCGAGCGGGCCGAGAGCAGCCCCACCGCTGTGGTCCTCGGCAAACTGGCCGCCGCGTTCCAGGTCTCCGTCTCCGCCCTGCTCACCCCGGCCCAGGCCACCGGGGTGCACCGGGTGGCCGACGCCACGGAATGGCGCGATCCCGTCACCGAATACCGCAGGCGCCAGATCACCGGGCCGAGCTTCCCCGCCGACATCGCAGAGGTCCACCTGCCGCCCGGGGCCCGCGTGCCGTATCCCGCGGCTTCCCTGGCCTTCCAACGGGAGGCCGTCTGGGTGCTCGACGGCAGGCTGACCTTCCACGAGGGCGATGTGGTGCACGAACTCGGCCCGGGCGACTCGATCGAAGTCGACGCACCCGTCCCATGCGTGTTCGCCAACACCAGCGATGCCGAGTGCCGCTACGCGATAATCCTCACCCGGGTCGAAAGGCCCTGAACCTTTACCCGTGCCGCGGACCAGCAGCGGCCCGTGATCAGGAAGGACGTCTCGGCCGTGGCCATCCAACCGAGGTTGCGGTTGCGGTGCCAGGCCCATGAGGACGGCGCCGGGGCCGTCCGGGTACCGCTCGTGCGGCGGCGGCAGTGACGCCACGTACCGGCGCAGGACGGGAGGTCGACGGCGTGCCGGACGAGATCCGGTACGTGACGTCCGGGCTTCGGGTCGGCGGGAGCACGATCGCCGGGTACGTCGACGCCTGCGATGACGAAGAGGTCCGGCGTGTGCAGCCCGAGCGTGGGCGCGAGCCGCCGGAGCGGGGACGCGGTGGGCGGTCCGGATTCGCCGACGGCGCCCGCCGGCTACCGGTGCGCCGTCCAGCCGTTCCAGCAGCACCTCGAAGGGCTCACCTGCCGTCATCGGGTGCGGAGGTACCGGCGACGGCCGGTCCGAGGTCGGCGGGGAGGTGGGCGACCGCCGGCGCGACCGCCTCTTCCGCGGTGGCCGCCTCGCCGATCACACCGTCCCCGAGGTGGAGGTGGTCCTTCACGCGATACGGACGGCCGTCGTGCGCGGGGACGATGGCCACCTCCAACCGGGACGGGTGCCCGGTGCGGGCGCTGAAGCCCAGTACCCAGTGGCTGGAGAACGCGAAGAGCTGCCGCAGCCGCGGCTCGGCATGGGCCGCCCGCACGAAGAGCCGGAAGCCGTCGAAGTCAGGCGCCTCCGCCGCCTGTTCGTGCAGCCTTCGCCACTGCAGCTCGACCTCGGCGGCCGGTCCGCGTTCATGGGCTTCGGCGCGCTCGCTGCGGTGGAGGAACGAGAACCGTCGGTGCAGTTCGCGGAATCCGGTGCCGTCCCCCCAGGCCGCCCCCACCCGCACCACGTCCCCGAGGTCGGCCGTGCTCCCCGAGATCAGCTCGGCCCCCCGGCTCCATCCGGAGAACGTGAAGCCGCGCTCCTTGGCGTACGTGTGGACGACCAGCGGATCACGGTCGGGCACGGCGGTGGCGACACGCGCCTGGAGGACTGCGTCACCGCCATCACGCACGATCACGAGATCGGCGCCGAGGCCGGCCGCTGCCTGCTCCAGGGCGGCGGACAGGCCACCTGCGGCGATCAGGTCGGGATAGAGGTCGCTCCGGACGACCCCGGCCGGTGAGCGCCGGGCCGGGGTCGTGAGGTGGGGGTAGCGGTCAGCGCAGCGACGCGGGCAGGTCCTCGCGGTGGACGATGCCCATGCGCTGGGTGGCGCGGGTCAGGGCCACGTACAGGTCGCTGGTACCGAACCGTGCCGGTTCCACGACCAGGACGTGGTCGAACTCCAGCCCCTTGGCCTCGCGGGGGCCGAGCAGCACCACGGGCAGGGTGAGGTCGGGCTCGGCGCCGGCCGTGACCCCGTCGAGCGGGGCGGCGATCTCCTCGTGCAGCGCGCGCGGCGCGATCACCGCGAGGCGCCCCTCGTGGGGGGTCAGTTCCGCGACCGCGCGCGCCACCGCGCCGGCCAGGTCCGCGCCGGCGTGCCGCGTCCACGGCTTCTCGCCGGTGGAACGGACCGACCGGGGCGGCTCGAAGGCGGGGTCCTCGATGCGTACGACCTGCGCGGCCAGGTCCATGATCTCCGCGGGCGTACGGTAGTTGACGCCCAGCCGCACGTGCTCGAAGCGGTCGCCGACGTAGGGTTCGAGGATCTTCTCCCAGGAGCCGACGCCCGCCTCCTCCGAGGTCTGCGCCGGATCGCCGACCAGGGTCAGCGAGCGGGTCGGGGACCGTCGCATCAGCAGGCGCCACGCCATCGGCGACAGCTCCTGCGCCTCGTCGACGATGATGTGCCCGAACGCCCACGTACGGTCGGCGGCGGCCCGCTCGGCGGCGCTGCGGTGGTCGGCCTCCTCCTGCCGGTCGGCCATCCGCTCGGCGTCGATGATGTCGTGGGCGGCCAGGACCTCGGACTCCGCGTCCTCGAACTCGTAGGACTCCGAACCGCGCGACACCTCCAGGACGCCCTGGGCGTAGGCGATCTGTTCCTGGCGTTCGGCCTCGGCCGCGGCCCGCGCGGCGCTGTCGTCGACGCCGAGCAGTTCGGCCGCCTCGTCCAGGAGCGGCACGTCGGCCGGGGTCCATTCGCCGTCGTCCGGGGCGCGGCGGATCGCCCGGGCGTCCTCCTCCGGCAGGTACGCCGGCTCGGCGAGGTAGCCGGTGAGGAACTCCTGCGGGGTGAGCATCGGCCACAGCTCCGCCACGGCGGCCCGCACCCCCGCGCTGGCGGCGACGCCCTTGCCGAGCTGCGCGAGGTCGTCCGGGCCGAGGAAGTTGGGGCCGCCGTACGGGTCCGCGCCGATGCGGTCGGCGAGCTGCGCGGTGAGGGCGTCGATGACGTGGAACGCGAAGTACGGCCGGGCGAGGTTGTGCGGCAGGCGCGTCTCGCGGGCGGCGTCCCTGGCCTGGTAGGCGATCTCCCAGTCCAGGACGAGTTCGCCGTCGTCGTGCGGGATGACGATCGGCGCACCGGGCTCGGGCAGTACCTGGCGGTCGCGCAGGGCGAGGGCGAGCGCCTCGGCCATCGCCGCTGCGCCCTTGACGGCCGCCGCGCGCGGGGTGTCGGTGCCGCGGGCGTGGACGCCGGGGAAGAGTTCGGCCTGCGTGGCGAGCATGACGCCGGTCTCGCCGAGGGCGGGCAGCACCTCGCCGATGTAGCGGAGGAAGGCCGGGTTGGGACCCACGATCAGGACCGCGCGCTTGGCCAGCAGCTCACGGTGCTCGTACAGCAGGAAGGCCGCCCGGTGCAGCGCGACCGCGGTCTTGCCGGTGCCGGGGCCGCCCTCGACGACGAGGACGCCGCGGTGCGGGGCGCGGATGATGCGGTCCTGGTCGGCCTGGATGGTCCGCACGATGTCGGCCATGCGGCCGGTGCGGGCCGAGTTGAGGGCGGCGAGCAGCACCGCGTCGCCGGTGCGGTCCTCGAAGCCGCTGCGGTCGTCGTCCTCGAGGTCGAGGATCTCGTCGTGCAGCTCGGTGACCCGGCGGCCGTCGGTGGTGATGTGCCGGCGCCGGCGCAGTCCCATGGGCGTGTGCCCGGTGGCGACGTAGAACGGCCGGGCGACCGGTGCGCGCCAGTCGATCAGGAGCGGGGTGTGGTCGGTGTCGTCCTCACGGATCCCGATGCGGCCGATGTGGTGCGCGGCGCCGTCCCGGAGGTCGATCCGGCCGAAGCACAGCGAGCCGTCGACCGCGTTGAGGGCCGCCAGCAGACCGGAACGCTCGGCGACGAGGACGTCGCGTTCGAGACGGGCCTGCATGCCGTTGCCCACCGGGGTCAGCGCGTCCTCGACGCGCCGGGTGGCGACCCCGCGCAGCGTGTCGACCCGCTCGTAGAGCCGGTCGATGAATTCCTGCTCCTTCTGCAGTTCGACTCTTTCGCGAGTTGACACATTCGCTCCCTGTCCGATATGGTGATTCCAGTGGCCCCCGGTGAGGGGCCGTTTCTGTGCGCGCACAGAAACACTCAATATACGTGAGGAAATCCCCGTACCGCAATTGCGGTACGGGGATTTCCTGCGTTCGGGGGCGGGGCCTGGGCCTCGGTGCTGCGAAGGTGCCGGGACGGCACAGGGACGCCCCTCCAGCGGGCTCCGGCGCGCGCAAAAGAGAAAAGGAAAGGAGCTCGTCCGCTCCAATCCGTTCCCAACGTACAGCGCACCGGGGGGCTTGCGGCAAGCCCCCGGGGGTGCCGCAGAATCGCCCGCCGTAAGCGGAATTCGGGGCGTGGGAAGGCATGAAGTGCATGCGCTGTCGTCGGCGTACGGGCCACGGAGAGACGTCGAACCGCCGGTGGCGGCCGGCACCCGGGAGCTGCGGGATCCGGAGGGGCGGGGTGCCCCTATGATCAACGCCCGCTGGACGAACGATCGAAGCGGGGGGCGGACGATGACCTACCGGCGTGCGGCGATACCGGTCCTGACCGGGGGATTGCTGCTCACGGCGCTGTTGTGGTGGGCGGGGTCGAGCGCGCACGCGCTGAACCTGCCGGGCACCGTCGACGTGATCGGCGGCCGGGCGGCCACGGAACTCGGCACGTGGCTGACCCCCTGGTCGTACGACCCGCCGGGCTGGGGGCAGCCCTTCGGCGCGCCGACCGGCGGCACCGACTACCTCACGCTGTACAGGACCGGGCTGCAGATCCGGTTCGCCGCGGTCTTCGCGTCCTTCGTACCCGGGGCGCTGCTCCTGCTGCGCAGGCTGCCCCCGGTGCACGGCCGGTGGCCCGCCACGCTGCTCGCGGTGTGGGCGTGGGGCCTGGTGGCCGGGACGCTGGCGGTCACCGTCTCCGCGCCGTGGCTGATCGCCTCGCACGGGCACGGCAGCTACCGCTTCCTGCCCCAGCTGGCCTCGGTGATCACCACCGGGCGGGAGGCCGTCGCGGTGGCCGCGCTGCTCGCGGCGGCGGTGACGGTGCTCACGGCGCGCATCACGGCCAAGGGCGCGGACCCGCTCCCCCAGGCGGTCGTCCCGGCGCGTGCGGGCCGGCTGGCCGCGACCGTCGGGACGGCGGTGGTCGCGGTGTCCCTCGTGGTGCTCTCGTACCAGTCGGTCGCCGCCGCCCTCCAGACCTACTCCCCCGGCATCGGCCTGCTCTCCGAACCGGGCGACCTGCTGCGCCAGTGGCTGCTCCTCGGTGCCTGGACGACCCCGTCCGGCGGGCCGCTGACCGACTGGCTCCTGGCCCGCGCCGCCGACCTGCTGCTGCTCGCCGTGGTGTGGTGGATGCTGCGGCGGCTGCCCGTACTGCTGACACGGGCCACGTTCCCCGCGATGGCGGTCGGCGCGGTCTGCGCGACCGTCCTCGGGCTGATCGCCTCGCAGTTGCTGCGGGTCACCGTGGACGGGGCCGGTCTGCACTGGGGGCTGCTGTCCCTCTCCGCCAGTCTGGGCATCGGGGTCCCGGCCGCGCTGACCTTCGGCCTTGCGGCGGGCGTGGCGGCCGCCACCACGCTCCGGGTCGCCGAGCGCCGCGCGGTGGGGGGTTCCTGACACCATGGCCGACCACCACGTCGCCGCCCTGGCGTATCTGTCCTGGAACCCCTCCGCGCCCGCGGACGTCCTGCTGCGACTGCTCAGGCACGACGACCGGGTCATCAGGCGGAACGTCGCCCAGCGCAGAGGTCTGCCGCTGGAAGTGGTCGACGCGATCCTGACGGACCCGGACCCGGCGCTACGGGCATGCTTCGCCGAGAGCGAGAACGCGGACCCGGCCCAGCGGGCCCGCCTCCTCGACGATCCGTCGCCGCGGGTCGTCCTGGGCCTGGCCATCGGCCCGACGCCGTACCGGACACGCGTGGACCCCCTGCCCGACTGGGCGTACGAACGTCTCCTCGCCCACCCGGACGGGCGGATCCGCTGCGAGACCGTCATCTCGCCCCTCGTGCCCGGCCACCTCCTGGCGCGACTTGCGGACCATGCGGACGGCCCCCTGCGCCAGGCGGCCTGCCGCGCATGGGACTCCCTCTCCGACGACGCCAAGGAAGCGCTGCTCCACGACGACGACCTCGATGTGCGACGCGCCGCCGCAATGCGCGTCTGCCATCAGGACGCAGAACGCACGGCCTGGCTCGTGGAGAGCCTCACGAACCCCTGGGACCTGGCCAGGGTGCTCCGCGGCGGGCTGCTCAGCCGCGAGCTCGCCGAACGCCTGGTCACCGGCGACCGCCCGGGGGCCGTCGCCGCCAACCCCTCCCTCCCACCGGACCTCGTCGCGCGGTTGGCCACCCACCCGGATCCGCACGTGCGGCTGGTCGTCTCCGCCAGGCCGGAGCTGACGGAGCGGGAACGCGCGGCCGTCGACTACACCGTGGGCCCCGAGGACCGCCTGGACGTGCTGGACTGGGTGCGGGAGGCCCAGGACGACCCGGAGGTCCTGCGGCGATGTGCGACCTCCGCGCACACGTGGCTGCGCCGCAGCGCCGCCGTGTGCCCCGGCCTGGAGCCCGAGTACGTCGAACTGCTGTCCCGCGACGAGGACTTCGCCGTACGGCTCCTGCTGTGCGAGTTCCACCCGGAACCGCCGCCGGAAACCCTGCTGGACCTCTACCTCAACGGCACCCACCGCGCGGTCAAGTGGTTCGCCAACCACCCGCGGTTCCCCGCCGCGGGCCTCGCGGAGCGCTTCGCGGACTCGGCGGACCCCGAGGCAGGTCGTCTCGCGTTGACCGACCCGGACCTGCCCGTGCCGACCCTGGAGGAGTTCGCCCGCGACCCCGACCGGCGCTGGGCTGCGGCCCGTCACCCGCGACTGCCCGTACCGCTGATCCGCGAACTGCTCGACGACCCCGACACGACCCATCACGCCGCCGGCAACCCCGGTCTGCCCCCCGAGGACATGCACCGGCTCCTGGACGGCGCCGGGGTCCCCGACTAGCCGGACGACGCCCTTGGCGACCGGGCGGTACGCCCGGTCGCCAAGGGGGACTTCACTGCGGCCGCAGGGGAAGCGGAGCTAGAGCGCGCCGCGCTTCACCCGGCGGAGCAGGAGGAATCCCGCGATCGCCAGGACCGCTCCGAGACCGGCCGGCCACAGGTTGGTCCCGGTGTCGGCCAGACCGCCGTTGATCGCCTGCTGGTTGGCCTGTCCCGCGGGGCTCGGGGCGAACCCGCCGGGGGCGGGGGACTGCCCGGGCGCCGTCGGCTGCTGGCCGCCCTGCTCCTCGCCCTGCTGCCCGCCCTGCTCCTCGCCGTGGTGCTGGTGGCCGCCGGCGGGCGGGTTGGCGGTGTCATCCTGGCCCGCCGTAGGCGTGGTGTCGGCCTTGGGCGTCACCGTGACAGGAGCGTCGGGGGTGTCGTCGCCTCCGTTCTGGTCGTCGTCCGGGTTGTCCGCCGGGGGCTCCTCGGCGCCGGGGTCGTCGTTCCCGCCGTTGCCGGGCTCCTCCGTACCGGGGTTGTCGTTGCTCCCGTTGCCGGGCTCCTCCGTACCGGGGTTGTCGTTGCTCCCGTTGCCGGGCTCCTCCGTACCGGGGTCGTCGTTCCCGCCGTTGCCGGGCTCCTCCGTACCGGGGTCGTCGTTCCCGCCGTTGCCGGGCTCCTCCGTACCGTCGTCGCCGGCGCCGCAGGTGCGGCCCTGGTTGATGCAGTCGGCCACCTCCTGCATCAGGCCCTCGTCGAAGATGTTGATGAAGTCGCCGTGGTCGGTGATCGGCTTGTGCAGGTTCTCGGGGAAGGAGTCCACCGCGAACAACGGCACCGTCTTGCCGCCGTCCTGGACGCTCGGTGTCCGGACGTCGTACACGATGCGCTGGACGAGCTGCGGGATGGCCTTGAAGCCCTGCGGGCAGTTGCCGCCCGCGTCGGCGAAGGCCACGTGGGTGCGGTGGTTGGCGCTGTCGACGTTCTGGCCGTCCCAGCAGCTCTGGAACCGGAAGGTGCGGACCACGTCGCTGCCGTCGGGGCAGAGCGGGTACTTGTCCTTCAGCTGCCGGTCCTCCAGACCCGTGCAGCTCCAGGAGGCGTTGGCGTTGGCCGGCCCGTTGACGAAGGCCTTCGCGTCGCCCGTGATGATGCGCAGCAGGCGCGGCATGGGCGTGACCTTGCTGACGGGGTTGCCGACGAACGTGAGCGTGACCTCCTTGGGGGTCACGATCTTCCCGGCGTTGCCCTCGGTGCCGCCGCCGGGCGCCCCGGCGTCCCGCTCCACGGTGCCGTCCTGCACGCGCAGCACGGGCCAGTAGTACGACGACTTGTCGCCCTGGTCCTTGCAGCTCGTCTCCGCCTTGGCGAGGTCGTCGATGGTGGCGAGTCCGTTGTTGGACTGGTTGCCGATGTAGTCGTGGAAGTGGTGGGCGCCGTTGGTCACTCCGGGGGCGACGATGATGTTGTCGGAGTTGAACAGGCCGCCTGCGTTGACACCGCATTCGGACGAGAACGTGCCGGAAGAGGCGTCCGACGGCTGCGGGCCGCGCGGCGCGTTCGGGTTCACGCTCATGATGTCGGCGAAGTCCGCCACGACGGGGCCGTTGCCGCCCTGTCCGCCGCCCTGTCCGGCCGGGGCGCCCTGGCCGTTCTGGCCGCCGTCACCCGTGGACGGCTGCGCGCTGCCCTGCTGGCCCTCCTGTCCCTGCTGGCCCTCCTGGGCGTCGGTGGAGCGGACCGTGCACCCCGCGAGGCCCTCGACGCCCTGCGGGGGGTCCCCCACGCGGTCGATGGCCTGCAGGATGCGCGCGATCGTCGCGGCGCGCTTGTCCTTCAGCGGGCCCAAGACCGCGTTGTCCACGAAACCGGGGTCCTGCTGCTGGGCTGCCGACGTCTCCTTCAGCCTCTGGTAGGCCTCGGCTATCTGCTGGTCCAGGAGGGCGAGTTCCTTGTCGACGTCCTCCTTCGCCTGCTCGGGCACGGAGGTGAGCTCCGTGCCGACGTCCGGACAGTCGACCGTGATCGCCTGGCCCTCGGAGGTCGTCTGGGCCGTCTGACCCGACGAGTCCCCCTCGGTCGCCGAGGCGAACACGTTCGCCGTCACCAGGACACCGCCTCCCAGCATCAGGGCGACGGCTACAAAGGTGCCACTACGTGTGCCGGTAGCACGTCTGCGCGAATTGCGTACCAAGGAAACCCTCCTGCGCGCCTGATGATTGGCGGCCTGAACACGACAAGCCGTCCACACATACGGACACCACCCCCGGAGTGTTCAACCGCCCCAGGAATTCACAGGAGTTACTGGTCAAGGCCGTGGCCGCCCAGGCCGGGCCCGGTGGCGCCACGCCACCGGGCCCGGCCGGCGGGAGCACCTCACCAGGTGTGGGCCACGTCGATCACCAGACGGTCGGAGAGCTGGAACACCCGGAACGGCAGCCGGGCCCGCACACCGAGGCCCACCTGCGTGTCACCCTCGAAGCTCGACGCGAACCTCGCGTCCCGGAAGGTCCGGTAGCCGGTCAGGTCGACACCCGGCAGCGTCCGCCCCGCACGGCCCGGGTACGTCGCGGCGCCGGTCTGCGGGTCGTACGAGGGGGCGGCCACCCGGATCTCGATGATCGCCCCGCCGGAGACCGGTATGACCCGCCCCGAGCCGTCCTGGTGGACGGCGTCGACGTACTGCACGGTGTAGCCGATCGCGTCCGTGCCTGCGGTGGGCACGTCGAACACCACACGGTCGTAGCACTCGTGGCTGCCGGTCCTGATGTCGGTCAGTGATCCGAGGTCGGCGTCGGTCCCGGACTTCGGGAGGCTGCCCCAGCCCGTCGGGCACGCCGCCGCGGGCGCCGCGGCCACCGCGGGCGCTGCCACGGCCACCCCCGCACCCGCCATCACCAGGGCGGCCAGGACCGCCCCGTATCGTTTCGCACGCATGGTTCCCCCTTGCATTGCGGCTCTTGCCTGCTTTCGATGTACGACATGCCGGGCAAGGGTTTGGTTGTGCCGGGACGCCCTGGAACGCGCCGTCGCCGGTCGGTCCACGGGCCCGCCGTCTCCCGTCAGCCGCCGGTGCCGGGGAACGCCGACTTCAGGGCCTCCGTGACCGTGGTGAGGGTGGCGTCCGACGGTGCGCGCAGGCACACGTCGATGCGCACCTCGAAGGGCTTGCCGTACGCCATCGAGCGGCCGTAACCCCAGGCGAGGATCTCCGTGTCGCCCCGCAGTACCTGGCACCCCTTTCCCGCGGCCACCGGATCGCCCAGGGTGAGGGGCGTCGCCGGGCCGGCCTTGCCCGTCACGGCGGTCCGGAACGTCATCAGCACCCCGTCCTCGCCGAGTTCCTCCAGCGGCTCGCAGGCGGGCAGCGCTTCCTCCGCCAGGTCGGGGCAGGAGTCGCGTGACGGAAGGCTCAGGAGCTGCGAGGCGACGAAGCCCGTCGCCGTGCCGCGGTCGTCGACGGACAGGCTGTGCCAGGTCCGCGGTACCCGCAGCGTCAGTCCGGTGCCGCTCAGGAGGCGTACCGTCGTGCGGTCCCCCGTGGCTCCCGGCGAGGGCGTCGCTGCGGGGAGGGCGTGCCGCTGTCCCGCCGCGTCGGCCGGCGTCCGTGCCCCGCCCGGTGGCCGCAGCCCCGGTGCGAGGGTCACGCAGGCCACGACGGCGGCCACCGCCGTGGCCGCGCCGGCGGCTGCCGCGCGGCGCCGCCGGCGCCGCTGCACACGCCACCTGATCCGCGTCATGCGGTCGGCGGGGCCGGCGGTCTGCGGCACCACGTCGCGCAGGAGGCGGCGCAGCGCCTGTTCCGTCTCGTGCCACTGCTCGTCAGGTGCGGCGCGCATGGTCCTCACTCCCCTCCACGGGACGGCAGCCCGGCCCCGACTCCCGCACCGTGCAGGCCCCCTGCCATCGCGCTCCCTTCCCGGTTGAACTCCTCACTCCTGTTCCAACCAGGTGGGGCGCCGTTCGGTTGCCCGGGGAACACCCGCCGCCGACCAGGCCTCCCGCCCCGAACCGTGATGTGCGTCACACCGCCGGAAACGGCTCATCCCTGAGCGGTGGTCCACCGGGTTGAGGACGTCAACGGGGCGCATCGCCCCGCCGTGACAGCTTTCGAACGAAGTGATGGAACGACATGGCTCCCACACCCACCACGCGTGCACTGCGGCCGGCCGCGGCCGCCGGTGTCCTCGCGCTCGCCCTGGCGCTCGCCGGATGTGCCCAGGGCGACGGCGGTTCCGCCGCATCCGCCGGCTCCTCCTCCGACGGCCACACGTCGCCCTCGCGGGCCGCCGTCAACGGTGAACTGACCATTCCCGAGGGAGCCGACGAGGGGACCAGACAGCAGTACGTGTCGCAGAACACCATTGCCGCCTGCATGCGGAAGAAGGGCTTCACCTACACGCCGCACGTGTCGGGCGTGGAAACCGCCGCCATCCCGGTCGACGGTCAGGATTACGAACTGGCCAAGAAGTACCGCGACAAGTACGGCTTCGGCTTCTTCGCGGCCGCCGTCTACCCGGACGACCCCGACGTCCCCGGCAGCAAGGCCCACGAGGCCCGGGAGATGACCAATCCGGACGAGGCCTACCTCGACGCACTGTCCCCGGCCCAGCGGAAGGCCTACGACACGGCGATGGGCACCGCGAAGCAACTCGCGAGCGGGAAGAAGGTGATGCTCCCGGGATGTGTGAAGGAGGGGATCGAGAAGGCCTACGGGCCGGAGAAGTCCCAGGCCGAACTCGACCGTGAGCACGCCGCGAACGAGGAGCGGGACCGCGCCGCGAAGCAGGCCCTCAACGGGGATCCCCGGTTGATCTCCCTGGCGCAGCGGTTCGCGTCCTGCCTGCGTGACGAGGGCATCGCGGTGACGACGACGCAGCCGACCGCCATCGGGGACATGGTGAAGTTCGCGACGGCCCAGCAGACTCCGCAGGACGGCGTCCAGAAGATGGACCAGGACACGGCGCGGGCCAAGCTCGCCCAGGAGATCACCATCGCCCGCAAGGACCTGGAGTGCGGCAAGGAGTTCCGGGCCGCGTACTTCCCCAAGCTCGCCAAGCACCCCCTTTACGGGATCACCGGATGAGCCGGCGTCTGAAGGGCGGCCCGAACGGGCGCGGCAAGCAGGTCGGGATGATCGTGGGCGTCGTCGCGCTCGTCGGCGCGGGCGGCTGGTTCGCCGGTACCCAGATGCAGTCGCCCGCCGACGCCGCCGCCTCGCGCCGGCCGCCGGAGGCGGGTCCGGTCACCGTCGCCGTGGAACGCCGGGAACTGACCGCGAACGTCATCGCGCAGGGCGGCGTGGAGTTCGGGGCACCGCACGGGGTGTCGCTGTCCGGGTCCGTCGGGTCCGCGGGCGGTTCCGGGGACGGCGAGGCGACCCAGCGGGTCACCAGGCTCCCGCAGGCCGGTGCCACACTGCGCGAGGGCAGCGTCCTGATGCAGGTGAACGGCCGTCCGGTGTTCGTGCTGCGCGGCTCGGTCCCGATGTACCGGGCCCTCGGCCCCAGCAGTTCGGGCGACGACGTCAGGCAGTTGCAGAGCGCGCTGCGCAGGATCGGGCACGATCCGGGAGCCGTCACCGGGAACTACCGGCAGGGCACCGCGTCGGCGGTGACCCGCTGGTACCAGGGCAAGGGGTTCACGCCGCAGCAGCCGGGCGTCGCCGACCAGCAGCAGCTGGGCGACCTGGAGGCCGCCGTCACCGACGCGCAGCTCGCGGTCCTCGCGGCGCAGGGCGGCGGAGCCGACAGCGGGGGCGACAGCGGGGGCGACAGCGGCAAGGGCGGTTCCGGCACGGCGGGCCCGCCGGCCTCCGGCGAGGCGTCGGCCCTCGAACTGCGCTCCGCGCGGCAGCGGCTGGACCGGGCCAACGCGGCGCTCAGCGCGTTCACCGCCACGTACGGCACCAAGGTCCCGGCGGGCGAGGTCGTCTTCCTGCCCGATCTGCCGGTCCGGGTCGACAAGGTCAAGGTGCGCCTGGGCGACACCCCGGCCGGCGAGGTCGCCACCGTGACGAGCTCCGACGTGGTGGTGCGGGCGGTCGTGCCCGGAGCCGACGGCTCCGCGCTGCGCGAGGGCATGACCGCACGGATCGAGACGGCGGACGGCACCCGTGTACGCGGCGTCGTCGCGCAGGTGGGCGGCGCCGGGAACCAGGCGGACACCGGAAAGGACGGCGACGGCACCGGCCCGGACGCGAAGGACGAGGGCGGGACCGAACCCGGTGCCGACGCCGGCGCGGAGCCGGGCGCCGACCCGTCCGCTCCGGTCCAGCTGGTGATCTCCGTACCCGAACCCGGCCCGTTGAAGGACCAGTCGGGCGGCACCGCCAAGGTGACCATCGAGGTGGGCGCCTCGAAGGGCGCCGTCCTGGTGGTGCCCGTAGCCGCGGTCCACACCAGCGCCGACGGCAAGGCCCGGGTGCGGGTGGACCGCGACGGCGAGGTGGTGAACGTGCCCGTCACCGTGGGCCTCTCGGCCGCCGGGCAGGTCGAGGTGAGGGCGGACGGCGGCTCGCTGGACGAGGGCGACCAGGTGGTGGTCGGACGGTGAGGCGCAGTCCCGTACCGCCCCGCCCGGCCCCTGAGCAGGCGCCGGACCCGGACACCGTGATCCGGCTCAGCGGCCTGAGCCGGGTGTTCGACACCGACCCTCCCGTGCACGCCCTGCGCGACGTGCACCTGGAGGTCAGGAGAGGGGAACACCTGTCGATCGTCGGCCCCTCCGGTTCGGGGAAGTCCACGCTGCTCAACACCCTGGGCCTGCTGGACCGGCCCACGTCGGGCAGCTACTGGCTCGACGGGGTCCTCACCAACACCCTGGGCGATCCCGAGCGCACGGCGCTGCGCGGCGCCCGCATCGGCTTCGTGTTCCAGTCCTTCCACCTGCTGCCGTACCGGACCGTGGACGAGAACGTCATGCTCGCCGAGACCTACCGGACCCCTCGCCCGGGCCGTGCGCGCCGCACCCGCGCCGAGCGCGCCCGGGCCGCACTGACGCGGGTCGGACTCGGGCACCGCTTCGGCTTCCTGCCGGGCCGCCTGTCCGGCGGCGAGCGGCAACGGGTGGCCATCGCCCGGGCCCTGATGGGCGAGCCCGCCCTGCTGCTGTGCGACGAGCCGACGGGCAACCTCGACAGCGAGAACACCGAGTCGGTGCTCGCGCTCTTCGACGAACTGCAGGCCCAGGGCATGACGTTGCTCGTGATCACCCACGACGACGCCGTGAGCGGGCGGGCCGGCCGGCGGGTGCGGATCCGCGACGGCATGCTGCGGCAGGAGGGCGCATGAGGCCCGGCATCCGTGGCGTGCGGCACCGCGCCCCCGCCCACGAGCGCCCCTTCATGGACCCGCGGGACCTGTGGTCGGAGTCCCTGGCCGGGGTGCTCGCCCGCCCGGTCCGTTCCGCCCTGACGACCTTGGGTACGGTGCTGGGCATCGGCACGCTGGTCATCACGATCGGCGTGGCGTCGACGGCGGCGAACCAGATCGTCGGCCGCTTCGACGCCCTCACCGCCACCTCGGTGACCGTCGTGGTGCCGGCCCCGCAGCCGGGGTCCGCCGACCCGCCGCTGGTGGACTGGCCGGGTGTCGAGGCGGTCGAGCGCCTCGCGGGGGTGGAGTCGGCCGCCGCGCTGTCCGATTCCGAGGACAGCGCGAACGTCCAGGTCCGGGCGAACGACGTGGTCGCCCCCGGCGCGCTGACCGAGCAGACCCTGGCGGTCGTCGCCGCCACCCCGGCGCTGCCGGAGGCGGTCCGCGGCACGATGGCCACCGGCCGGTTCTTCGACACCGGTGACATCGCACGTCACGACCGGGTCGCCGTCCTCGGCGACCAGGCGGCCCGGCTGCTGGGCATCGACGACGTACGCGACGCCCCAGCCGTCTTCTTCAAGGGGCAGTCGTACACGGTGATCGGCGTGCTCGGCGGGTTCCAGCGCGAGCAGCGCCTGTCCGCCTCCGTGATCCTGCCCCCGACCACGGCGGCGGACCGGATGGGCATGGACAACGTGACCCGGGTCCTGGTCAACACCTCCCTCGGCGCGGCCCGGCAGGTCGCCCGGCAGGCGCCGATCGCCCTGTCCCCCGGACACGAGGAGGCGCTCACCGTGACCGCCCCACCGGACCTGTCCAAGGCCAGGAAGGGCGTCCAGGGCGACGTCAACGGCCTGTTCCTGGTCCTCGGGCTGGTCTCGCTGGTCGTGGGCGCCATCGGCATCGCCAACGTCACCCTCGTCACCGTGATGGAACGCGTCGGCGAGATCGGACTGCGCCGGGCCCTGGGCGCATCCCGGCGCCAGGTGGCCGGGCAGTTCCTGGCGGAGTCCACCACCATCGGACTCCTCGGCGGCGTCGTGGGCGCGGCCCTCGGCGTGGTGGTCGTCGTCAGCGTGGCGGCCGTGAAGGACTGGACGCCCGTCCTGGACCTCCGCCTCGCCCTGGGCGCCCCGGTCGCCGGCGCCCTGGTCGGCCTCCTCGCCGGCCTCTACCCCGCCCTGCGCGCCGCCCGGATGGAACCCGTGGACGCCCTCCGCGCCCCGTCCTGACCCCGCGCCGCCGCGGGCCCCGGGCGGACGGCGCGTCCGCCCGGGCCCGCGGTGCCCGTCAGCCGCCGCGTAGCCTGGCCCCATGGTGCAGAGCAGGGCGGCGGACGTCGACGGCTACCTCTCCGAGGTCCCGGAGGAACGCAGGCAGGCGCTGGTCAGGCTGCGTGAGCTGTGCCGGGCCGAACTGAAGGGGTTCGACGAGGTGATGGCGTACGGCATGCCCGTCTACGAGCGCGGGGGCACGGCCGAGATCGCCTTCGCCGCCCAGAAGCAGTACATCTCCTTCTACCTCATGCGCTCCGACGTCCGCGCGGCCTTCGAGGACCGCCTCGCCGGGCAGGACATGGGCAAGGGCTGCCTGCGGTTCCGCACGCCCGAGCGCATGGACTTCGACCTCGTGCGCGACCTTCTGCGGGCCACCGCGGCCGAGCCCGGGGCGAGCGGGACCGGTGGGTGACGACGACCGCCGGTGGGCCTGGGGCTGGCACGGGCCGTTGAACATCGCGGCGATGCATCTGAGCGGAGTGCTCCTGCCGGCGGGCTTCATCACGCTGACCCTTGCCGGTGCCGACGCCATCTCCTACGGGCAGACCTTCGTGCTGATGCTGTGGATCGCAATGGTCCACGTCCTCGTGCAGATCCCCGTCGGGGCCCTGGTCTCCCGCTGGGCGGCCCGGGGTCTCGCGCGCCGGGCCGTCGCCGTCGCCGTCGTCACCGCCGGAGCGCTCACCTGGATCCTCGGCCTGCTCGCCGGCTCCGGCGCCGGCAGCGTGCCGCCGTTGTGGTGGTGGCGGACCTGGGCCTGTCTCTGCGTCTCCCTGAGCGCCTACGTCTGGCTCTGCACCCTGCGGCGTTCCACCGTCCGCCGCCTCGCCGGCCGTGTCAGGGCGTGGGCCGAGACCGCCGACCTGTGGCTCATGCTGCGCCTCCCCCGCCGCAGATGAACCCCGTCACGCGGGGACGGAGGCCGCGATCCGCTCCGGGACGGAGAACTCGGCGGCGCAGGCCAGGTACGTGGTGCGGCCGAACAGGTAGGTCAGATGCTCGGCGGCCGCGTGCTGCCCGGCGCCTCGGTGGCCAGGCGGTGGAGCCGGGACGCCGGCTGCGCGAGCGCGGCGGATGAGGGAGGGCGGACGCCGGTCTGCACCTCGCACCTCCACGTCCGGTCCGGATCGTGGAGGAGGCTGCCCCTGCGCGTGTCGTCCAGGTCGATCTCCAGGGGCGCCGCGCACGAAGGGCACACCACCTCGTGGGTGTCGGGGACCACGCGCTTTGCCACACCGGTACCCCCTCGAAGGCGAGGAGGGCCTGCAGGGCGTAGAGGTACTCGCCCTCCTCTCCGTCGAAGGGCTGCGCCACCAGGTGCCGCCGGGTCACCCGGCGCACGTCGTCGAGCTCTGCCGCGAAGTGCGCGCGGACGTGTCCCGGCTCGTGGAGTTGCCCCTCCTCGCCCGATCCGGCCGGCCGGTGGCGATGTCCGCGAGAACGGGCAGGGCCGCGAAGCCCGCCGGGTGCACCGTCCCCTGATGGCAGAGCCGCCCCGCCGTCCGGGGTGCCGGACGGCGGGGCGGTGCGGCGCGCTCAATCCCCGCTCGTGCCCCGCTCATTCCTCCGTCGGTCCGAGGTCGGGGGTGTCCCGCAGGTCGACCGTCGCGCGGGCGGTGGCGTGCAGTTCGAGGACGACGAGTTCGTTCGTGCCGGGCCGCAGGACCGGGCCGGGGACGTAGAGGCGCCGCTGGGGGCCGCGGGACCAGTGGCGGCCCAGGGCGAAGCCGTTGATCCAGGCGTTGCCCTTGGTCCAGCCGGTGAGGTCCAGGTAGGTGTCGGCGGGCTGCTCCACCTCGAACACCCCGCGGTGGAACGCCGGCCCCACCGGCTGCGGGCCGCCGGTGGTGAAGGTCAGGCCCGACAGGTCGTCCAGGGGCAGGGGCCTGCTGCTCCAGCCGGACAGTTCGGCGCCGTTGGCGGTGACCGTGCCGGTGAGGCCCTTGCGGTCGTGGATGCCCTCCCCGTAGTTGACGCGCCCCTGGTTCTCGACGAGGACCGTCAGGGTCGCTCCGCCGGCCGGCACGGTGACGGCCAGGGCGCCTTCGTGCAGTTCACGTTCGAGGACGCCGACGGCGGCGCCGTCGAGGAAGACCTGTGCCCGGTCCGCGATCGCGGCGAAGTGCAGCAGGGTGGGGCCCGGCTCGCGCAGCGCGGTCTCGTACAGGACGAAGCCGAAGTCCTGGCCGAGTTCCTCCATGGTCAGCGGGCGCGGCCCGGTCACCGCCTGGCCGAGGTGGCCGGCGGAGCCGAGCAGCGGGGCGTTCGCGGTGAGCCGGACGCCGAGGAGGTTGAGCTTCTTGGACGGCTCGGGCAGCGGCTCGTCGGGGACGGTGGTGTGCCGGGCGAGGACGTCGCGGAATGCGAGGTACTTGGGGGTGATGTCGCCGGCCTCGTCCAAGGGCGCGTCGTAGTCGTAGGAGGTGATGGTGGGGCGGTAGGTGTGCTTGTCGTTGGCGCCGCTGGTGAAGCCGAAGTTGGTGCCGCCGTGGAACATGTACAGGTTGACGCTCGCACCGGCCGACAGCATCTCGTCGAGGTCGGCGGCGGCGGACGCGGCGTCACGGACGACGTGCACACCGCCCCAGCGGTCGAACCAGCCGTTCCAGAACTCGGTGCACATCAGCGGCCCGTCGCCCTGGTGCTCGCGCAGCGCGGCCAGGCCCTGTGCGGGGCGGCTGCCGAAGTTGGCGGTGCCCAGGACGCCCGGGATGCTGCCGCGGGCGAGATCGGCGGGCTGGTCGCAGGTGAACAGGGGGACGTCCACACCGCCTTGGCGCAGCTTGTCCTGAAGGTGCGTCAGGTAGGCGGGGTCCTCGCCGTAGGCGCCGTACTCGTTCTCGACCTGCACCGCCAGGACGGGCCCTCCGTTGGTGGCGAGGTAGGGGACGACCAGCGGCAGCAGCCGGTCCAGGTAGTCGTCCACGGCGGTCAGGTAGCGCGGGTCGGCGGTGCGCAGGCGGATGCCGGGCGTGGCGAGCAGCCAGGACGGCAGTCCGCCGCCCTCCCACTCGGCGCAGATGTACGGGCCGGGGCGCAGCAGCACGTGCAGGCCCTCGTCCTGTGCGAGTTCCAGGAAGGCCGGCAGGTCCAGGCCGTCCTCGGTGCGGAAGGTGTGCGGCCGCGGCTGGTGGAGGTTCCACGGCACGTAGGTGTCGACGGTGTTGAGTCCGAGCAGCCGTGCCTTGCGCAGCCGGTCACGCCACTGGCCGGGATGGACGCGGAAGTAGTGCAGGCCACCGGAGATGATGCGGAACGGCTCGCCGCCGAGGCGGAATTCGTTCCCTTCGATCCGCAGTACGGGCATGGGCCGTGCTCCTCCAGTGGAGTCGAGTTCTGGTGCGTGTGGTGCGTGCAGTGCGTGTGGTGCGGTCGCGGGGAGTTCGCCGGTGCCGGCGGGGACGCCCGTGACGGGATGTTTGCGTTGCCATCGCGACGATGCGGTGACCACGGGGGAACCGTCGGGGGGTTGGGCTCAGCGACCGCGCGGCGGCGGCGCGGTGCTGCTGCGCACGACCAGGCTGGTGGGCACCAGCGTGGTGCCCCGCTCCGCCTCGTCCTTGCGGATCTGCCGCAGCACCCCGTCGACGCAGCGCCGGCCGACCTCGGCGAAGTCCTGGTGGATCGTCGTCAGCGGCGGCATGTACGAGGCGGCCTCGGGGATGTCGTCGAAGCCCACCACGCTGACGTCCTCCGGCACCCGACGGCCCTGCTCGCGCAGCGCACGCAACAGGCCGAGCGCCATCTGGTCGTTGGCCACGAACACCGCCGAACAGCCCGGGTCCTGCGCGATGCGCAGCCCGGCCCGGTAACCCGACTCCGCGGACCAGTCACCGCGCAGCAGCGGCGGCACCTCGCGCCCCGCCGACTCCAGGGCCGCCCGCCAGGCACCCACCCGGCGCTCCGCGGCGAACGACTCCTTCGGGCCGGCGACGTGCCACACCGTGCCGTGACCGAGACCCAGCAGGTGTTCCACGGCCGCCCGGGCACCGCTGGCCTGGTCGGTGTCGACCACGCAGTACCGGTCCCCGGCGTCGGAGTCCACCACCACCACCGGCGCGGTCGGCGGCAGGGCCACCGTCATCGCGTCCAGCAGATGGACCTCCATGATCATGACGACCCCGTCCACCGCCAGCTCCCCGAGCCGGGTGAACGCGCCCTGGACCCCGTCCTGCGTGGGCACGGTGACCGGCAGCAGCGTCGTGGCGTAGCCCTCGCGGGCCGCGGACGAGGCCACCGCCTCCAGCGTGCGCATGTTGCCGGTGCTGGAGAGGTTGAACAAGATGACGCCGATGGTGCGGAACTCGCCCCGCTTGAGGGCCCGGGCCGCGCTGTTGGGCCGGTAGCCGAGCTCCTTCATCGCGGCCAGCACCTGCTGCCGGGTCTCCTCCAGCACCCCGGGGAAACCGTTGGAGACCCGGGAGACGGTCTGCGCCGAGACGCCCGCCAGCTTGGCCACGTCGGCCATCGACGCACCGCGCCGCCGCCGCTGCGCACCCGCCGCCGAGCTCTGTCCGGTCCCGTCCACGTGCGTCGTACACCTCATACGTTTCACTGCCGTTGGTGGTCAGAAGTCTAGGGGGCCGAGCTGCGCGGACCGGCGGTCCGCGGGCCCCCTGGCCGGCGCCGGCGCTCCCTCGAAGAGGGCAGCCGGGGCCGGCCGCGGATCGTGAGGGGGCATCAGCCGCCGACGCTGAAGCCCTGGTCCTTTCCGTACTTCACCGAGGCGTCCTGCCAGGTGCCCAGCGCGTCGGACAGCGGCGTGGAGGACACGTAGGCCTTGCCGACGGTGTCGTTGAAGATCGAGTTGGCGTACACCTGGTACGGCAGGTACGACCAGCCCTTGACGACGTCCGCCGCCGACTTCGCGAAGATCTCGTTGGCCTTCTGGCCGCCGAAGTAGGGGAACGAAGTGTCCAGGAACGCCTGGGAGTTCAGCTCCGCCGTCGTGGCAGGGAAGGCGCCGCCCTTGATGCGGGCCTGGACGCCGGCGTCCTTGTTCGCGTACTTGACGAAGGCGTAGGCCAGCGGCTTGTCCTTGGCCGCCTCCATCACCGCCAGCGAACTGCCGCCGTTCTCCGCGCTGGCGCTCTGGCCCGCCTGCCACTGCGGCAGCGCCGCCGCACGCCAGTCACCGGACGCCGAGGGGACGCCGGAGACGAAGTTGGCGGGCATCCAGGCACCGGTCGACAGCGTGGCGATCGTCCCGTCGGCCAGGCCCTTGTACCACTGGTCGCTCCAGGACGCGATCGGCGCGAGGAGCTTCTCGGAGATCAGCTTCTGCCAGACCTCCGTGAACTGCTTGGTGCCCGCGTCACCGAAGTCCACGTCCACCTTCGTGCCGTCCACCGCGTACGGGTGACCGCCGGCCTGCCAGATCATGCTGGTGACGAAGCCGGCGTCACCGGTGTCGTTGGTGATGTACGCCTTCGGGTCCGCCTTGTGCAGCGCGCGGGCCGCGGTCAGGTACTCGTCCCAGGTCGTGGGCACCGCGATCTTGTACTTGTCGAGGACCTTCTTGTTGTAGAACATCGCCATCGGCCCGGAGTCCATGGGCAGCGCGTACACCCCGCCGTTGACGGCCACGGAGTTCCACGGGCCGGGCGAGTACGCCTTGGACAGGTCCTTGGCGCCGTACGGGCTGAGGTCGGTGACGGACTTGCCGAGCGCGAACTGGCTCAGCGCGTAGTACTCGATCTGCGCCACGTCCGGCGCCCCGGAGCCGGCCTGCACCGCGTTCTGCAGCGCGGTGTACTGGTCGTTGCCCGTGCCCGCGTTGACCAGCTTCACCTTGACCTTCGGGTACGCGGCCTGGAAGTCGGTGACCACCTGCTTCAGCGTCGGCTCCCACGCCCACACCGTCAGGCTGCCGCCCTTGTCCAGCGCCGCCTCGACGCTGCCCGCGTCCGCGGCCTTGGCACCCGAGCCGGAGTCGTCGGAGGAACCGCAGGCGGTCAGGGACAGCGCCGCCGCGCAGAGCACCGCGATCGCCTGCGCCGAACGGCGCAGTGGCTTGTTCGTCATCGCATCTCACTTCGTTGTGGTGATGGTCTGCGGCACCGCCCGTCGCCACGGCACGGGTGTGCCGGGCGCAGGACCGCAGGGGGAGGTGGGTACGGCGCCGCGGCGCCGGTGATCACTCCTTGACGCTGCCGGCGGCGAGCCCGGACTGCCAGAAGCGCTGCAGGAGGAGGAAGGCCGCGACCAGCGGCACGATGGTCAGCAGCGAGCCGGTGACCACCAGGTTGAACACCGGCTGCCCGCCCGCGGTGGCGGCTTGGGCGTTCCAGGCGTTGAGCCCCAGGGTGAGGGGGTACCAGTCCGGGTCCTTGATCATGATCAGCGGCAGGAAGTAGTTGTTCCACGTCGCGACCACGGTGAAGAGCAGCACGGTGACGATGCCGGGTCCCAGCAGCGGCAGGCTGATCCTGAAGAAGGTGCGGATCTCCCCCGAACCGTCGACCCGGGCGGCCTCCAGCAGCTCGTCGGGGATCGCCTCGGAGGCGAAGACCCACATCAGGTAGAGGCCGAACGGCGAGATGAGCGAGGGCACGATCACCGCCCACGGGGTGTTGGTCAGGCCCATCTTGCTGAACATCAGGAACGTGGGCACGGCCAGCGCGGCACTCGGCACGGCGACCGCGCCGATCACCACCGCGAAGACCGCGCGCTTGCCGGGGAACTCGAACTTCGCCAGGCCGTAACCGCCCAGCACGGCCAGGAACGTCGCGCCCCCGGCGCCGACCGCCACGTACAGCAGGGTGTTGAGCAGCCACCGCACGAAGATGTGGTCGTCGTAGGTGAGGGTCTGCCGGATGTTGTCCCACAGGGCGAAGTCACCGCTGAACCACAGCCCGAAGGAGTCCAGCAGGCTCTTCTGGGTCTTGGTCGCGCTGATCAGCAGCCAGGCCAGCGGGACCAGGGTGTAGACCGCCACCAGCGCGGTCAGGACGGTGAGCAGGACGCTGCGCCGGGGCCGGTCGGAGGAGTGCCGCCGGCCGGCCGGGCGCTCGGACGGTGCGGCGCCGCGGCGCTCGCGCTGCGGGGCCGTGGCGGCCGCCTGGGTGCTCGCCTGGGCCATCGTCAGGCCTCCTTGCGCATGCCGCGCAGCTGCACGACGTAGGCGATGAGCATCGTGACGACCCCCATGACGATCGCGACGGTCGCCGCGTAGTTGTGCTGCTGCCCGGAGAAGGACAGCGAGAAGGTGTAGAGGTTCGGCGTGAAGTACGTCGTGATGGCGTTGGGCGCCAGCGGCTTGAGGATGCTGGGCTCGTTGAACAGCTGGAAGCTGCCGATGATCGAGAAGATCGTCGCGATGACCAGGGCCCCGCGGATCGCCGGGATCTTGATGGAGGTGACGATCCGCAGCTGGCTCGCGCCGTCGATCTCGGCCGCCTCGTACAGGGACCGCGGCACGACGTGCAGCGCAGAGTAGAAGATCAGCATGTTGTAGCCGACGAACTCCCAGGTCACGATGTTGCCGATGCTCGCCAGCACCAGTCCGGGCGACAGGGGGTTCGGCAGCGAGGCACCGAAGGCGTCGTTGATGTCGGCGACCAGGCCGAAGCGGTCCCCGTACATGAAGCCCCACATCAGCGTCGCCACGACCGCCGGGACCGCGTAGGGCAGGAAGATCGTGATCCGGAAGAACTTCCGGCCGTGCAGCCGCCCGCTGTCCAGCGCGAGGGCGACCAGCAGCGCGATGCCCAGCATGACCGGCACCTGGACGCCGAGGACCAGCGCGACGTGGCCGAGGCCGGACCAGAACTGGCCGTCCTGGAAGGCCTGGACGTAGTTGTCCAGACCGACGAAGGAGGTCCCGCCGATGAGGCGGTCGCGGAACAGGCTCAGGTAGATCGAGTAACCGATCGGCGCCAGGAAGACCAGTGCGAAGACGATCATGAACGGTGCCACGAAGCCCCATCCCAGCCAGCGCCGGCCCCGGCGTCCTCGGGGAGGAGCGGCCCGGCCGGTGCCCGGTGGCGGCGGTATGGCAGCCATGATCCCATCCTTCACATCGTCGTGCGGGGTCCCGCCACATCGGGCGGGTCCGGGATGGTTGCGCAAACATCAGCGACCGCAGCCGACGCACGTTTACGCAAACATTTGATGGACGCGATGTTGGCACCGGCCATCAGGACACGTCAAGGGCCCTCACGCGGTTCCTCCCCGGCACCACCCCGCCAGGCCGTCCCCGCACGTCAACAGCCCTTTAGCCGGACGCACTTGACCACCGCCGGCCCGCACAGCGGACCGGCGGCACACACCCTCACTCCGTACGCAGCCCGCCCGCCCGCATCATCCGCCACAACGGCGGAAGGCTCAGCACCGTCACCACCAGAACCGCCACCGCACCGATCCCGGCATACGGCAGGAACACCCACCAGTCCCGCACCGGCTTCACCACGACGCCCAGCATCGCCCGCCCCAGGACCAGCCCACCAATGATCGCGACCACCGTACCCGCCAGCACCGGCACCGCCGTCTGCCACAGCACCGACCACGCCAACGTCCTGCGCCGCGTACCGAACGCCACCAGCACCGACAGCAGACGCCGACGCTCCCTCAACTGCTCCACCTGCGCCACCAGCATCCCCGCCGCGATCAGCGCGACCGTCAAGGTCCCCCCGACCCGCAGACCCGTCTGCACACTGGAGTACTGCCGGTCACGCTGCACGTTCACCAACCCGCCCACCCGCAGCATCGGATCCACCCGCGCCGCGGCATTGCGCAGGTACTCCGCCGCATCGGGAACCCGGCGGTCGATCGCGACGGACGCGAACGTCGACGCCTGCGGCAACCGGTGCCCGGCCAGCGCCCCCGGAGTGGCCAGGATGCCGTCATGGACCTCGCCCACCGGATCCCGGACCGCCACCACCGCCCGAGCCGTCACCGGCAACGTCCACGACTCGCCCTCCGAAACGCCCTCCGAAACGGCGTCAAGATCGATCCGCCCACCCGGCCGGGCAGCCTCATCGGTGAGGAGGTTCGCCTCCCGGGCCCGCCGCGACGCACCCGGCCGGTGCGCCACGAAGGCATCACCGTCACGGCACGAAGACAACGAGACCAACGACCGCAACGTCGCACAACTGCCCACCGTCAACGTGGTGACGGACCCCGGCCCACCACCCGCATCCGGACGACTCACATACGCCTCGACCGTGGCGACCACCCGCCGCACACCCTTGACCTGCCGGAACTCCTCGGCCATCCGCTCCGCCAGGACCGGATCGCCCACGCTCTCCGAAGCCGCCGCAACCCGGAAATCCGCACGCACGACATCGGCAGGAGCGGAAGACCCACGCCCCGCCTTCGGAGCGGACGGCGAGGCGAAGTCCTCCTGCATGCCACCGAACACCATCTGCAGCGCGATCGCACCGGCCACCGCCACGGTGATGCCGCTCACCGCCCGCGACGCCGTCCCACTGCTCAACTGCAACCGGCGCACCGCGAGCTGCCACGCGACCGGCCCCCCGCGCAGCCGCCTCACCACGGCCTCCACCAGCCACGGCAACAGCCCGGTCAACCCCACCAGGACCAGCACCGCACCCAGCGCGACCGGATACACACCACCCGACCCCAACTCCCCGTCCGCCGACCCCGTCAGCATCAGCACACCGACACCGACCACAGGACTCACCAGCCGCCACCACAACCGACGCGGCCGCAACGTGGCATGCCGCACGACCCCCAACGGCTCGATCGCCACCGAACGCAGCGCCGACAGGGTGACCACAACCGCCCCCACCAGGATCGCCACCACGATCAGTCCCGCCAGCAGCAGGTCAGGGGCGACATCGGCAGGAAAAGCACTCACGCCCCACAGCCGCACCGACCCCGCCAGCCGGCGCGCCCCCAGGAACACCCCGGTACCGACCAGCAGACCCAGCACGGCGCCGAACAGCGCCTCACCCGCCGCGATCCGCCGGGTCATCCCGACATTCGCACCGACCAGCCGCAACGCGGCCAGCCTGCGGTCCCTGCGGTCCCCACCGAACCGGACGGCCGTACCGATGAACACGCCCACAGGAACCAGCAGGACGACGCAGATCAAAGCGACCAGGACCACCAACTGCGGATCGAACCGCCCGGAGCCGGGGTCATGGCCGTACCCTGCGGACCTGATCGCACCCCCGCTCCTGGTGAGCGTGGCACTCCCCGCGTAGAAGCGCAGCTCCCCCGGTTCGAGCAGACCCCGGTCCGCGATGGTCCCGGTGATCCGGTAACCGAGCCGCTCCTTGAGCAGCGCGCCGGACGACGAGCCCAGCAGCTCGCGCAGAGCGGGCGAGACCGCCATCTCCCCCGGCCCGGGGATCCGTGCCACACCCGGCGGCGGCGGAGCACCGGGGCCGTCCGGGCGCAGCAACTGCCCGCCGACGGCCTCGCCACGGTACTCGGTGCTCGCGTCGTACCAGAGGAACGTCGTGTCCGCGCGCCGCACCGACACCCCGCTCTCGAAGTTCGGCGTCTCACGCGCGTGCCCGCGCTCCGCGCGGGCGCCCAGGACGTTCGGCACCGCGGCGGCGAGGAACAGCAGAGCCACCCCGAGCCCGACGCCCACCGCGGTCAGCGCCGTACGGATCCACCCCTCGCGGCCCCCGGAGCCCGCCAGTCGCGCGCCGAGCCACAGATCTCCCAGCGCCGAACGGAACCGCCCCGGCGCGGCCCCGGCACCGTCACGGTTCACGCCTGGCCCCCTGGGCACGGAATGCCGTCGCGCGTGACGGCTCGGCGGTTGCCGGACGCGGCCTGGGGCGGGGGCGGCGCGAACGGGAGTCGGAGCGGGTCGAAGAACATGCAGTGAATATACACGCCGTCTATACACTCAATGTCTACCCACAAGGTGTCATTACAGTGTGCTCGCCCCTCCCCTTCATCGACTTCACCGTTACCGCATACTGCCTGGTCAGAGCGGTCCCGTCCGGTCCGCCGGCCGATCCCGCGCACAGTGGCAGGAGTGTCGACACTGGTGGCGTCGAACGTGCGTCGCCGGGCTCGCAGGTGAACCCCAGGGCCGGCTCCGGGAGCCGCGGGACCCGGGGACGAGGTTTCTCGACCCCCGCATTACTAAAGCTGGACAGGCTCTGGACAGGCTCTGGACAGGCTCTGGACAGGCTCCCCTGCGACCCCGTTTCCCTTGCGGAAACCCGCAGGTGGCGCGCCGTTCCCCCACACCGCCGGCGTGACCGGGCCGAAGGCGCGCGGGCGCGGCTCAATCATGTGGACTGGTCAAGATCTCCTGCCGTAATGTCCTCCTGCCCGCCGCTCGACGGGCACGTCTCCATGTTGTGTCCCTGGGGGGATTCCATGTCGCTCAACCCTGTCGGGCCGCCGCCCGGTGCCCCGTACCCCGTACCCGCCGGGCCTCCGGCGACCTCCGCCGTGCTCCGTTCCCCGCTGAGTCTGGCGGCCGCGGTGACGGTGCTGCTGTCACTGGTGATCGCGGTCGATGTGCTCGCCATCGCCGCGGAGGCCGCCCGCTACGCCCTCATGGGCACGGCGGTCGCCGACGAACTCGCCACCGTCGACCCGTCCGCGCTGAACCGCTCGGACCTGTGGACGGGCTCCGCCGCGGTCCTGCAGGTCATCGCCCTGGTGGCGACGACCGTCGTCTTCATCGTCTGGTTCCACCGGGTCCGCTCCAACGGCGAGGTGTTCGCCCCCAACGGGTTCGAGAAGGGCCGCGGGTGGGCGATCGGCGGCTGGTTCATCCCGATCGGCAACCTGTGGATCCCCTTCAGGGTCGCCCGCGAGACCTGGGTCGCGAGCTCCCAGACGACGCAGGACGGCCGCCTTCGGCCCGCCGACTCGGGCCCGGTCTCCTACTGGTGGGCGGCGTGGATAGCCTCCTCCGTGCTGGGCCGGCTCTCGGGGGGCATGTTCGACGAGAGCTCGGGCTACGCGGACGACCTCCGCGACGCCGCCGGCTTCGCCATCGCCGTGGACGGCGTGGACATCCTCGCCGCGGTCCTCGCCATCCTGTTCGTCCGCAAGCTGACGGCCATGCAGCACCGCAAGGCCACGGAAGGCCCGTTCGCCCTGTCCTGACCCGGGCCGCGACCTCGTCGGGCGGGGGCGTCGGGCCCGTGCGGGTGGCGTGTCAGCGTGCGGTCAGCGCCCTGTCAGCGGGGGCGGGCAGTGTGCGGGCATGGACACCGTCACCGCGGAGCGATCCGCCCCTCCCGCCGCCGCCCGTCGCCTCCGCACCGCGGGCCCCGCGCCTTCCGCGCCGGCCGCGTTCGTGCGCTTCGCCGTGTGCGGCGGCGGTGTGGGGCTGGCGTCCTCCGGAGTGCTGATGGCGCTGTCGGGACCGGTGCCGTTCGCCCTGGCGAACGCGGTGGTGACCGTGGCCTCGACGGTGCTGGCCACCGAGTTGCACGCGCGCTTCACCTTCGGCGGGGGCCGCGCCGGGTGGCGGGCGCACCTGGAGTCGGCGCTGACGGTCGTGGTCTGCTACCTGTTCACCACGGCCGCGATGCTGCTCCTGCAGGCGGTGTGCGCCGCCCCCGGCGTACTGCTGCGGCAGTCGGTCTACTTGGCGGCCTCCGCGCTGGCCGGGGTGGGCCGCTTCTTGCTGCTCCGCGCGGTGGTCTTCGCCGGGCGGGGCCCCTCCGCCGCGTCGGTGTGGCGCAGCGACGCGGCGTACATCTCGTCGGGGTCGAGCCGGCGCAGCTCCTCGGCGATGAGCTCGGCGGTCGACCGCACCTTCAGCGCGAGGTGCCGGCTGGGCTGCCCGGGGATGGTGAGGTTGGCCAGCGGGCCCTCGGGGCGGTCGATGTGGATGTCGCCGTCCGCGGTGCTCAGCCGGACCGCGGTGACGACCGGGCCGTCGGTGACGACGCGCTCGACGGGCACGCGCAGCCGGTTGCCGAGCCAGCGGGCCAGGAGTTCGGCGCTGGGGTTGTCGGCCTCGCTCTCGACGGCGGCCGAGATGACCCTGGCCCGGGCCTGGTCGAGAGCGGCGGCGAGCATGGACCGCCAGGGCGTGAGCCGGGTCCAGGACAGGTCGGTGTCGCCGGGGGTGTAGCCGGCGGCACGGGTCTTCAGCTCCTCCAACGGATGCTCGACGGCGTACGCGTCGGTGATCCGGCGCTGCGCCAGCGCGCCGAGGGGGTCGGCGGCGGGGTTGGCGGGTGCGTCGACCGGCCACCAGACGACGACGGGGGCGTCGGGCAGCAGCAGCGGCAGGACCACGCTGTGGGCGTGGTCGGCGAGTTCGCCGTGGAGGCGGAGCAGGACGGTCTCGCCGGTGCCGGACTCTCCGCCGACGCGCACCTCGGCGTCGAGGCGGGCGCTGCGCCGGTCGCGGGGGGAGCGGCCGGGGCGCTTGATGACGACCAGGATGCGCGAGGGGTGCTCGCGCGAGGCGTCGGAGGCGGCCTTGAGGGCGTCGTAGTGGTTGCCCTCGTCGGTGACGATGACGAGGGTCAGCACCATGCCGACGGCCGGACTGCCGATGGCCCTGCGCGCCTTGATCAGCGCCGAATTGATCTTGCTTGAAGTGGTCTCGGTCAGATCGATGTTCATGGCCGGCGCCAGCTCCTGCCGTCTCGTGCGAGCATCTCGTCCGCCGCCTTCGGACCCCAGGTACCGGCGGTGTACTGCTCGGGCTTGCCGTGCCGGTCCCAGTACTCCTCGATCGGGTCGAGGATCCGCCAGGACTCCTCGACCTCCTGGTGCCGGGGGAAGAGGTTGGCGTCACCGAGCAGGACGTCCAGGATCAGCCGTTCGTAGGCCTCCGGGCTGGACTCGGTGAAGGACTCGCCGTAGGCGAAGTCCATCGTCACGTCCCGGATCTCCATCGAGGTGCCCGGCACCTTCGAACCGAACCTGATCGTCACGCCCTCGTCCGGCTGGACCCGGATGACCAGGGCGTTCTGCCCGAGCTCCTCGGTCGCGGTGTTGTCGAACGGGGAGTGCGGGGCGCGCTGGAAGACGACCGCGATCTCGGTGACACGGCGGCCCAGGCGCTTGCCGGTACGCAGGTAGAAGGGGACGCCGGCCCAGCGGCGGTTGTCGATGGCCAGCTTGATGGCGGCGTAGGTGTCGGTCTTGGACTTGGCGTCGATGCCGTCCTCCTCCAGGTACCCGAGCACCTCCTCCCCGCCCTGCCAGCCGTGCGCGTACTGCCCGCGCACGGTGTGCGCGCCCAGGTCGTCGGGGTGCCGGACGGCTTGGAGCACCTTGAGCTTCTCCTGCACCAGCGACTTGGCCTCGAAGGAGGCGGGCTCCTCCATGGCGGTCAGCGCGAGGAGTTGGAGCAGGTGGTTCTGGATGACGTCGCGCGCGGCGCCGATCCCGTCGTAGTAGCCCGCGCGGCCGCCGATGCCGATGTCCTCGGCCATCGTGATCTGCACGTGGTCGACGTAGGAACGGTTCCACAGCGGCTCGAACATCGTGTTGGCGAACCGCAGCGCCAGGATGTTCTGGACCGTCTCCTTGCCCAGGTAGTGGTCGATCCGGAAGACCTCGGCGGGCGGGAAGACCTGGTGGACGACCTGGTTGAGCTCCTGGGCGCTGGCCAGGTCGTGGCCGAAGGGCTTCTCGATGACGGCGCGTCGCCAGGATCCCTCGGGCGGGTCGGACAGCCCGTGCTTCTTCAGCTGCTGGACCACGGTCGGGAAGAACTTGGGCGGCACCGAGAGGTAGAAGGCGAAGTTGCCGCTGGTACCGCGGGCCTTGTCCAGTTCCTCCACGGTCGCGCGGAGGGCGTCGAAGGCGTCGTCGTCGCCGAAGTCGCCGGGCACGAAGCGCATTCCGGCGGCCAGCTCCGTCCAGACCTCCTCGCGGAAGGGGGTGCGCGCGTGCTCCTTGACCGCGTCGTGGACGACCTGCGCGAAGTCCTCGTCCGCCCAGTCGCGGCGGGCGAAGCCGACGAGCGAGAAGCCCGGCGGCAGCAGCCCGCGGTTGGCGAGGTCGTACACGGCAGGCATCAGCTTCTTGCGGGACAGGTCGCCCGTCACACCGAAGATCACCAGCCCGGACGGTCCCGCGATGCGCGGCAGCCGCCGGTCGGATGGATCGCGCAGCGGATTGTTCCAGCTGTCGGTTTCCGTCATGGGTCCACTTCTCTTCATCGTGGGTACGGCGGTGGTCGTGGCGCGCCCGGGGGTCATGCGGCGCCGAAGAGTTCCAGGAGCGCGTCCTGGCCGAACATGCGGGCGGTGTCGATGGCCGAGGGGGTGCCGGCGGCGGGGTCGGCGCCGCCGTCGACGAGGACGCGGACCACCTCGTCCTCGCCCTTGAAGACGGCACCGGCCAGCGGCGTCTGGCCGCGGTCGTTGGCGCGGTCGGGGTCGGCACCGTGCCGCAGGAGCGCGGCCACGGTGGCGGCGTGGCCGTGGTACGCGGCCAGCATGAGGAGGGTGTCGCCCTTGTCGTTGGTGAGGTTGGCCGGCACCCCGGCGTCCACGTACGCCGTCAGGGTCTCCGTGCCTCCCCGGCGGGCGAGGTCGAAGAGTTCGGCGGCGAGTCGCAGGACTTCGGGGTCCTGGGCCGGGTCGTTCTGCGGGGTCGGCTCGCTCATCGTTCCTCACTAGGCGTGGCTGCTCGCCGTGCGCGGGCGGGACCGCTTGTGATCCACCCTAAGCGGCCCCCACCGCCCTGGCCCTGCCGGGCGTGCCGCCGGTGCACGCCGGCTCGGGGGGCGCGGACCGCACGAGAAGCCATGGCCGAAGCTTAACGATTTTGATCACTCGAACGGGCGACTTCACTGCTCCGTCGGCGGGGCCTGCCACATGACACGCCGGACGACCGGCGAGGATCACCCCGGAAGAAACAGGTCAGCGAAGCTGAACAGGTGAACTTCCCTATAAATCACCCATTTGCCTCTTTTCAGAACATATTACTATCTGTAATTCTGGAACAACTCATGGTGACAGTCCCCATCACACAGGAGTAGCCCCCATGATCCTGTCCATCTCAGGCGTCGTCCTGCTCGGCATCATCGTCTTCCTGTTCTTCCGCAAGGACGGGCTCAAGGCGTCCCACGCGCTCGTCTGCGCCCTCTTCGGCTTCTACCTCGCGGGCACCGCCATCGCCCCGAGCATCAAGGCCGGCGGGGCGAGCCTGGCGAGCCTCCTGGGCGGGATCAAGTTCTAGGCCGTCCCGCACGGCCGATCCACCGGGCCCGGCGCCGCTCCGCTCCGGGCCCTTCCCGTTCCGTTCCGTCGTACCGTCCCCGCAACGATCCTCTGGAGCTCCCCGTGGTCCGGCGTCCCCTCTCCGCCCTCCTGAGCAGCCGCCCCTCGCTCACCCGCGGCCGTGAGCTCGCGCGGGCCGCCGTCGACAGCACCACGGACGTCCTCCACCCGCTCTTCGTCATCGCGCGCGGGCTGCGCCGCCAGGCCGGCTGGGCGCGCGATTGGTGGGGCAGCACGCCCAAGGACCGGCGCGGACCGGCGCTGATGGCCTCCGTGGGAGCCGGGTTCCTCGTCCTGGTCCTGCTGCCCTACGGGGCCTACCTGATGTTCGCCGCCTGGATGGGTTCCGCCGGCTGGATGGGCCGGGACCGCACACCCGCCCCGACCGGACCGAGCGGCGCGGAGAGCGACCGGCTGACCGCGCTGTACGAGGCCCTGGTGCCGTACCTGTCCGTCGCCGACGACCCCAGCCCGATCTACGCCCACGACGGCAGCTGGGAGAACGCCTTCGGCGACTACGCCTTCGAGGACGGGCGGCTGGTCCGCCTGCACCTCAAGTACCCCGCCTACTTCACCGACGGCGAGGCCACGGCCAGGGCCCGCGTCGAGCACGTGCTGCACGCCAAGGTGGGGCGCGGCCGCGAGTACCGCTTCGAGTGGAACGAGGAGGAGAACCACCTCACCCTCACCGCGCTCCCCCCGCTGCCCACGGGCATCGCCGCACAGCGTTTCGTCACCTCCCCGGGCGAGACGGTGCTCGGCTTCACCGACCCCGAGGCGGTGCAGCGCACCGTCCCGGTCGAGGACGGCGAGGAGGTCAGGGACGCGCCCCCGGTCGTGTGGCGCACCGGCCCGCGCTCCACCGAGCCGCACCTGCTCGCCCTCGGCCAGCCCGGCACGGGCACCACCACGCTGCTGCGCTCCATCGCGCTCCAGGTGCTGCCGGAGGGCGACCTCGTGGTCGTGGACGGCAGCGGGACCGGCGAGCACGCGTGCCTGACCGGACGGCCCGGGGTGATGGCCATCGAGAGCGGCCTGGCGGGCACGCTGGCCACCCTGGAGTGGGCGGCGCACGAGACCGAGCGCCGTCTGATCGCCGTCAACCGGGCCCGGCAGGCGGGGCGTACCGCCCCCGACGACGTACGGCGCCCCTTGTGGATCCTCGTCGACCGGCCGACCGTGCTCAGCCAGCTCGCGCACGCCGAGAGCCGCCCCGACCCGCAGGAGCTGCTGGACATCCCGCTGCGGCACGGCCGCGCGGCCGGGGTGACCGTCGTCGTCGCCGACCACCTCGACGGCGCCGAGGCGCTCTCCCCGGTCGTCATCGCCCACACCAGGGCCCGGGTGCTGCTGGGCGCGGTCACCGCGGAGCAGACCCAGGCGGTGCTCGGCGCGCCGCAGTGCTCCACGTCCGCCGCGGAGGTGCCGCCGGGCCGCGGCTACGTGCGGCTGGGCTCGGGGCCGGTGCTCCGGGTGCAGGTGCCGGCGACCCCGGACCCCTTCGACGAGGACGCCAGCGACGGGCACCGCCAGGCGGTCATGGCGCTGCTGCCGCCCGCGGACGCCGCCACCGGGACGCAGGCGCGGGAGCGGGAGGCGGAGGCCGCGCAGGCTCCCGGGGCGGTCCGGGTCTCCGAGCCCTCGGGCGCGGTCCGGCCGGCCGGCGGCCCGGCGCTCGAGCACTGAGCCGGACCGTCGCCGCGCGGGTCAGCGTCGCGGCAGTTCGTGCAGCCGCACCTGGGTCAGCGCGCCTCCGGCCGCCTCGGCGGTGAGGTAGGTGCCGTACGGCTGACGCCTGCGGTCGGTCGGCGATCCGGGGTTGAGCAGCCGCAGCCCGCCCGGCGCCGTGCTGTCCCAGGGGATGTGGCTGTGCCCGAAGACCAGGACGTCCAGGTCGGGGAAGCGCTCCTCGCAGCGGCGTTCGCGCCCCTGGGCCGGGCCGCTGTCGTGCACCACGCCGAAGCGCAGCCCGCCCAGCTCCGCCCGGGCGACCTCGGGCAGCCGCGCGCGCAGGTCGGCGCCGTCGTTGTTGCCGTACACGCCGATCACCCGCCGGGACCGCGCCTGCAGCAGGTCGAGGGTCGCCGCGTCGACCCAGTCGCCGGCGTGGAGGACGGCGTCGGCCTCGGAAATCCGGTCGAGTAGTTCGGCCGGAAGCTCCTTGGCACGTTTGGGCAGGTGTGTATCGGACATCACAAGAAGACGCACACGTCCACGCTATCCGCGCGGGGGGACGGGAGCGGCGCCCGGCACGGCGGCCGAAAGGGAGGCCGACGTCGTGGTGTGCCGCAAGGCGGCGTGGCCAGTGGGGCGACCCCGCGGCCGCCGGGACCGCGGCCTCAGCCATGAAGGGCCCACACGTCATGTGCGGTGACACGACCCCCACCCGCTCGGCGGAACTCGTGCAGCCGGCGGAGCCCGCCTACGTGGGCGCCGCGCGGCACTTCACGTCCGAGTTGCTGGGCCTGTGGGGACTGACCGCGGAGGACCGCATCGCCGCCGAGCTGATCGTCGACGAGCTCGCGGCGAACGCCGCGCGCCACGGCAGGGCGCAGATGTCGGTCCGGCTGTGCATGCACGACGACGGCCTGGTCATCACCGTCACCGACAGCGGCGCGGCCCGGCACCACGACGGGTCCTCCCCGGACAGCACCCCGCCGGACGAGCACGGCCGCGGTCTGGAGATCGTGCGCCGGCTGGCCGGGTCCACGTGCATCCACGACGACGAGCGCGGCCGCCGCGTGGTGACCACGCGGCACCTCGCCCCGCTCCAGCGGCCCGTCGCGGGGGTCACCAGCCCGGCGTCGTAGGCGCACGCGCAGGGGCGACAATGAAGGACCGGACAGGACCGGGCCGGCCCAACGTCCCCGGGATGCAGGCCACATGGGTGTCCGCGCCGGTCCCGCCGGACGCCGGCCCGCCCCCCGAGGAACGAGAGTGACGCCCCGCGTGAACCCGCACAAGCCCTCCGGGACCTCCCCCGCCGTCCCGCCGCACCGCGTCCTGGTGCTGCTGTTCGACGGACTGCAGCTGATGGACGTGACCGGCCCGCTGGACGTGTACGCGGCGGCGAACGAGTACGGCGCCCACTACGCGATGAGCACCGTCTCGCCGGACGGCGGGCCCGTGACCACCACCGCGGGGCTGCGGCTCATGCCGGACCTGTCGCTGGACGAGGTGGACTTCCCGGTCGACACCCTCGTCATCCCCGGGCGTCCCGACTGGTGGGCGGCGGTCTCCGACACCGCGCTCGTGGCGGGCATCACCCGGCTCGCGGACCGCTCCCGCACCGTCGCCTCGGTCTGCGCCGGCGCTTTCCCCCTGGCCGCGACCGGGTTGCTGGACGGACGCCGGGCGGCGACGCACTGGCGGCTGGCGGGCGACCTCGCCGCCCGCTACCCGAAGGTGGAGGTGGACGACGACGCGATCTTCGTACGGGACGGCCGGTTCATCACCTCGGCGGGCATCAGCGCCGGGATCGACCTGACCCTGTCCCTGGTCGAGTCCGACCTCGGGCCGGACATCGCCCGCAAGGCCGCCAAGTTCCTGGTGGTCTTCATGGCGCGGCCGGGCGGCCAGTCGCAGTTCAGCGTGCGGCAGAGCCCGCGGCACCCCGCGCACTCGGTGCTGCGCGGGGTGCTCGACCAGGTGGCCGCCGATCCCTCGGGGGACCACGGCCTGCCCGCGCTGGCGGCGCGGGCGGGGGTGAGTTCACGTCATCTGACCCGGCTGTTCCGTACCGAGACGGACGGCACGGCCTCGGAGTACGTGGAACGCGTCCGCGTCGAGGCCGCCCAGGCGCTGCTGGAGGCGGGCGACGACGCCCTCGACGTGGTGGCCCGGCGCAGCGGTTTCGGGTCGGAGGAGACGATGCGCCGGGCGTTCCGGCGCCGTCTGGGCGTCAGCCCGGGGGCGTACCGTGACCGCTTCCGCACCACCCGGCCGCACGGCAGCCGGGAGGGGTGAGCGGGCGGCCCGCCCCGGCCGCCCGGCCGCTGTGGCTGCCTCCGGCCGGGTCACTCCGCCCAGGGCGACTGCAGGATGGTGTCCACGAAGTTCCCGCGGACGAAGCCCGGTACGAAGCGCTCCAGGACGTCGGCCTTGACGTTGCCGAACGTCGTGCCGGGGCGCGGCGCGATGCCGTGGGTGAACTCCTTGAGGATGTTGTTCTTGAAGTCGGGCCGCGGGTGGACGGCGACGACCGCCTCGCGCTCCTGCGGCGTGATCTCGTCGTACCCGATGCCGAGGACGTCGACCTCGACCCCCGAGGTGACCAGGGCGATCTCGGGCGCCATGTGCCACGGGATCTCCGGCGTGGTGTGCAGGGCGATCGCCTCCCACACCACCCGCGCGCGGTCCTCGGGGACGTCGTGCTCCAGCAGGAAGCGGCGGGCCTCGTCGGCGCCGTCGATCTCGAAGCGCTGGTCGGTACGGGCGTAGGTGTCGGTCAGTCCGAGGTCGTGGAAGAGGGCGCCGACGTACAGCAGCTCGGGGTCGAAGTCCCACCCGCGGTTGCGGCCGCGCATCGACGCCCAGAAGTACACCCGGCGGGAGTGGTGGAAGACCACCGGGTCGGCGGCCTTGCGCACCAGTTCGGTCGCCTCCGTCACGAGCAGGGTGCCGGGCACCTCGATGTCCGCGATGATTTCAGCCACGTCGAATCTCCTGACAGGTTTCCGGTTCCGGCGGCGTCTGGGCGGGCCGCCCGGTGCCGTTGGATCCATCGTCGGGCGCGGCGGCGGTCCCCGCCGGATGCCGGACGGACGCGCGACCCTCGGATCGGGACACGCGTCCGGCCGGCCGTACCGGGCGGGGCGGGGCGGGGCGGCGGTCAGGACGCGTCGGCGAGTTCCGCGATGACCTGCGCGTGGCACGGCTCGGGCAGGCACCAGCAGCCCAGCCTGCGGCCGCGCAGCGCGGGCAGCATCGCGAGCAGGTCGGGGCGGCCCAGCAGGTGTTCGCGGTACTTGTCGAGGACCTCCTGGCGGGTACCGTCCCGCCCCGGGCGGTAGGGGCTGGCCAGCGGGGAGCCGGCCAGGTGCCAGCCGCCGCGGTGCGTCGGGCGGCCCACGTAGACGACGTCCGCGTACGCGGGGTCGTCGCGGTGGCCCTTGAGGTTCACCACGGTGGTGCGGGGCTCGGTCTCGCTCATGACCAGTTCCTTCCCACGGTCCGGGGCGCCGATGGGCGTCAGGGCAGCTTGGCCGCCAGGACGTCCACCGGGCGGATGTCCGGCGGCGAGGCGAGCTTCGTCTTCGCCGCCTCCGCCAGGGCGGCGGCGATGCGGCCCGACAGGTGGCCGGCGCGGCCCGCCTCGTCCTCGAAGGTGTCGAAGACCCCGAAGGTGGTGGCGTCCTCGCGGAACGCGAACCAGGTGACGGTGTGCTCCTCCTCCCGGGCCGCCGCCAGTGCGTCGTGCAGCATGGCCGCGACCTCCTCCGCGTGCTCGGGCCTGGCCTCGATGCGGGCCAGCAGGCCGATCTTCGTCATCGTGTGCCCCTTCTCGGTGGTCGTGCGGTGGTGGACGTCGTCCGGCCGGACACCGGAAACCTATGCCGCGCGGCACCCCTCCCCCCAGCGTCGGAAACGACGTGTTCGATACCGTTTCCGTCATGGACGTGGCAGTGGTGGCGTACGACGGTGTGTTCGACTCCGGTCTCTCGGCGGTCCTCGACGTCCTCGAGGCGGCCAACGCGATGCGCGGCGAGCTCCCGCAGCCGCCGCCCGCCTGGAACGTGACGACGGTCGGCCCGCGCCGCCGGGTCCGCACCGGCGCCGGGCACACGGTGGCGGCGGCACCGGCCGGCGAGGCCGCGGGGGCGGATCTGCTGCTCGTCCCGGCACTCGCGGAGCGCCGGCCGGACGCCCTCGTGGAGCGCGTCTCGGGGCCAGGCACGGCCGCCGTGCGCCGTCTGGTGGCGGCCACGCGCGAGCGCGGCAGGCCCGTCGCCTCGGCCTGCACGGGCACCTTCCTGCTCGCCGAGTCCGGGGTGCTGGACGGGCGGCGCGCCACGACCAGTTGGTGGCTGGCCCCGGTCTTCCGGCAGCGCTACCCGGCCGTCACGGTCGACGAGACCCGCATGGTGACCAGTTGCGACGGGGTCACGACGGCGGGCGCGGCCTTCGGCCACGTCGACCTGGCGCTGGCGGTGGTGCGCATGTCCAGCCCGGCACTGGCCGATCTGGTCGCCCGCTACCTGGTCGTGGACGAGCGCCCGTCGCAGTCGGCGTACACCATCCCCAGCGCCCTGGCCCAGGCCGATCCGACGGTGGCCGGCTTCGAGCGCTGGGTGCGGCTGCGTCTGGAGGAGCCCATCAGCATCGCCGAGGCGGCCCGCGCCCTGGGGGTCGGCGAGCGGACCCTGCAGCGGGCCGTGCGGCGGGTCCTGGGCGTGTCCCCGGTCCGTTTCGTGCAGGACCTGCGCGTCGAGCAGGCCACGCACCTGCTGCGCACCACCGACCTCCCCGTCGAGGTCGTCGCCCGCCGCGTGGGCTACGAGCACGCCAACACCCTGCGCGTCCTGCTCCGCGACCGCACCGGCACGACGGCCGGCGCCCTGCGCGGCCGATGAGCCCTGTGCTCCCGGCGGGCCCCGTCGTCCCGGCAGGCAATTGGCGCGCGCCTTCCCCCGGACGCCTGTACGGTGCGGAGCCGTGGGAACGGACATCCACGGCGGCATCGAGTTCCGCCATCCGCTGGCAGGCACGGAGTTCTACGAGGGCGAACCCTGGGTCGACGCGATGGACCTGTGGCCGCTGTACGACGAGGTCGACTACCCATCCTTCGGCTACCTCTTCGGGGTACGCAACACCCTCGGGTTCCGCCCCCTCGCGGCGGGCTGGGGCCTGCCGGAGGACCTGTCCGGCCGCTTCCGCGAGGGGCTCGCGCCGTGGGTGGCGTCCGGGGCCATGGACGGGGCCGGCTGGGTCACCTGGGCCGAGCTCGCCGCCGCCGACCGGGCAGCCGTCCCCGAGCACTTCGTGGGCCGGGTGACGTGGCGGCGGCCGTCGCAGCGGGACCGCCCTGCCGGTGCTTCGTACCGGCCGTGTGGCCGCCGGACGTGGTCGCGGCCGTGGGGCCGCGGCCGCCCGAACTGGACGGCGCCACGGACGGGTTCACCTGGAGCGGTCCGGCGGGGGAATGCCGTTACGAGCCGCTGACCGCGGGCCTGGTCCTGGGCGAGGGCACGCACTGGCCCCATGTCTTCGCCGTGATGGAGGCACTCGCGGGCCGCTTCGGCCCGGACGGCGTCCGGCTGGTGGTCGCCTTCGACTGAGCCGGGACCGTCCTACTCTGAGGGTGTGATCACCAAGCGGCGCACCCGGGGCGCCGCCGCGGCTGCGGCCGTGGCGTGGTCGCTGCTGACCGTGTTCCTGCTGGCGGTGACCGCCTTCACCGCGGCCCACGGCGCGTACGAGACCGGGGTGATCGGCCGCGAGGTACGCATGGTGCTGACCGGGTGCGAGCAGCGCCCCGAACGCGGCCGCGCCCCCATGCAGTGCACGGGCGTGCCGCTGGAGGCCGTCACGGGCCGGGATCCGTCACCGGAGCCGGTGAAGGTGCGCCACGCGGGCAGCCCGGGGCAGGTGGTGGGCGTGGTGCGGACGGCGTGGGGGACCCACATGGCCGCGGACCGCCGTCCCGGGGCGCGGGCGGCGGCGGTCCTGGCGACGATGGTGCCGCTCACCCTCGCCGTGCTGTGCGGCTGCGCCGCCGCCCGGCGGGCGGCCTCGGGCAGGGGGTGTCAGGGACGGACGTAGCGCAGGACGCCGAACATGGCGTCGGCGGGGAGTTCCTCGCCAGGGTCGGCGACGCAGGCGTCGAGGCCCTTGCGCAGGGCGGCCGCGTCGAGCCCCGCACCGATCATCACCAGCCGGGTGGCGCGGGACTCGTCCCGGGACCAGACGGACGGCAGGAAGCGCAGGAAGCCGCCGACGGAGTGCAGGGTGTACTTCTGCTCGTGGGCCGGTGCGGCGAAGCGCAGGAAGCCCTTCATCCGGTACAGGCCCGCGGGCCTGCCGTCGAGGAACTCCATCAGCCGGCGCGGGTGCAGCGGCGCCTCGGAGGTGAACTCCACGCTGTCGTACGCCGCGTGGAGGTGGCCGGTGTCGTCGCCGTCCGCGTGGTGCTCGTGCCCGTCGTCCGCGTACAGCTCGTCGAACGACAGCTGGCGGGCGGCCGTGCCGTCGGCCGCGCGCGGCCGGGGCTCGAAGAGCAGGGCGGGGTCCACACGGCCGTGGGCGGCCTCGACCAGCGGCGTTCCGGGGGCCACGGCGGCCAGTGCCTCGCGGACCCGTTCACGGCCGGCGGCGCCGACGCGGTCGGTCTTGTTCAGGACGACGAGGTCGGCGGCCCGCACATGGCGGTCGAGTTCGGGGTGCCGGGCGCGTACCGCCTCGTACTCGGCGGCGTCGACGACCTCGACCAGCCCGCCGTAGGTGATGGCGGTGTCGGTACTGGCCAGCAGCAGCCGGATCATGCCCTGGGGCTCGGCGAGACCGCTCGCCTCGATGACGATGACGTCGATGCGGGCCTGCGGACGGGAGAGCCTGGCGAGCATGTCGTCCATCTCCGTGGCGTCCACGGCACAGCACAGGCAGCCGTTGTCGAGGGCGACCATGGAGTCGACCTGGCCGGCGACGGAGAGCGCGTCGATGTTGATGCTGCCGAAGTCGTTGACGATCGCGCCGATGCGGGTGCCGCCGCGGTTGCGCAGGAGGTGGTTGAGGAGCGTGGTCTTTCCCGAGCCCAGGAATCCCGCGATGACGACGACCGGAATCCGTTGCTTGGCCAAGGCTTCCTCTCCGGGTACGGGCTGCCGGCCCCTCATCGTAAGCCCCGCGCACCCCGAGGTGCTTCGTGCGGGTGAACCGGCCCCCGGTGCAGAACCGGGGCGGGGGCCGCACGGTCTTCCGAGGCGTCCACGGGGATGGCTCTACGACGGAGGAGGCGCCCATGGCGGAGCAGGAGGCGGACCGTGGCACGGTCCTGGTGTGCATCGCCGCGGAGGACGAGGAGACGGCGTACCGCATCGTCGACCTGATCTCCGGGCGGCACCCGGCGACGGAACCACAGCTGCGGCGCACCAGTGAGGGCACGGTCGCGTGCGCGCTGCGGGCCCAGACGCTCCGGGTGCTGGGCGACGGCTGACACGGTTCGGCGGGCCGGTCCGCCGGCCCGCCGAGCACCGAGGAACGTGCCGGGTGCTAACCGAACTCGCCCTCGCGCACACCCTCCCGGAACGCCGTCCACTCCCGCGCGGTGAAGCGCAGGGGCGGCAGGTCCCTGTTCTCGGAATCACGGATGGCGACGGCTCCACCGCCGAGGTCCGCCACCTCGACGCACTCCGGCAGGTAGCCGCTCTTGCTGCTCTTGGCCCAGCGCGCTTCCCTCAGGTCCCGCGCGTAGAGATCGGCCTTTCTCGTTCGCATGAGAACCTCCGATCGAGGTTCGTGCGGATGTTCCCTCCCCACCCTCACTCCGACCGCCGCCTCCGCGCAACCATGGGGGTGCGGCCGTTGCCCCCCCGGGGGGCAACGGAGCCGTCGGCGATCCCGGGCTTGACGGGCCCGCTCACCGGGGCGGTCGATCGGCCTCGGCGGGCCGGCCCGTCAAGCGGGTGGGACGCGATGAGCCCTAGCCGAACTCGCCGTCGCGCACGCCCTCCCGGAACGCCGTCCACTCCTGCGGGGTGAACCGCAGCGGTGGCAGGGCCCTGTTGTTCGAGTCGCGGATCGCGACGGCTCCGTCGGCGAGCTCCGCGACCTCCACGCAGTCCGTCCGGTAGGGGCTCTTGCTGCTCTTGACCCAGCGCGCTTCCGTCAGGTCACGCGCGTACAGTTCGGTCTTCCTCGCTTGCATGAGAAGCTCCGTTCGGATCTCGATCGGATGTTCCCCCTTCCCACCCTCATCCCGTACCTCCCACCTCGCAACCGGCGCCCTGCCCGTGATCACGACGCAGCCCCGGACCAGCTCAAGTACCCACGGCCGAGGGGCTGCTGACGCCACGTCGCCATTCGGTCGCGCCCTGTCGCGAAACGCCGGGACGGGGCACCATCGAACACATGGCGACATCCTCGGGGTGCGATGTCTGCGGGCGGGAGGACGACACCGTCCGCGACTGCGGTATCCGCCACCTCCCGCTCGCCGTGTGCGACGCGTGCTTCGCGGACATGGCGCGGGCCCGGCGCGGCCCGCTGCCGCGTCCGCTGGACGGCGCAGAGGTGATGGCCGCCGTGCTGGAGGCGCTTCACGAGGACAGCCGGCGCTCCTCCTGAGCGGGGCCCGGCGCGGGCGGATCGGCGAAGGTCGACGGCAGTACGGCCCGGCCCCGGACCGCCCCCACCGGCACGGGACGGGACCGCCGCGGGTCGGCGGCGGACAGCCCCTCGGCCCGCAGGGCCACTGCGCGCACGGGGTCGCCGTGCGGGCCGAGGGCCTCGTGCATGGCGTAGGCGGCCTCGGCGAGTTCACCGGGGTCGGAGGTGGGCTCCGGCAGGGTGCGGCTGCGGCTGACGGACGAGCCGCCGGCGAGCCGCACGGTCAGGGTGAGGCCGGTGGCGGTGCGTCCGGTGCTGCGCAGCCGGTCGCCGAGACCGAGCCCGAGTTCGAGGACGGCGCGGCTCAGCGCGCCCCGGTCGGTGGCGTCGGCGGTGAACAGGCGGTCGGCGGCGAGCGAGCCGGGCGGGTGCTCGGGGGTGATCGGGGCGGGGTCGAGACCGTGCGCGCGTTCCCACACGCCGCGTCCGGGAGCGGCGCCGAGGATCGCCTGGACGTCGGGCAGCGGCGCGGCGGCGACCCTGCCGACGGTGTCCAGCCCGGCCGCGACCAGCGCACGGACGGCCTCCGCCGTGATCCCGGGCAGCGCCGCGACCGGCTTGGCGCGCAGGAAGTCGGCGACGGCCCGCGAGTCGGAGTCGACGGCCCGGATCCGGCCGACCAGGACGTCGTACGCGGCCATGGCGGCGACCGTGCGGCTCCCGGCGACGCCGATCGTGAGGCCCACGTCGTACAGGGCGGAGGCCCGGGTGCTGATCATGAGGGCGAGCTGCTCGGGCAGCAGCCCGTAGAAGCTCACCGCGGAGCGCACGTCGGCCACGACCGCGTCCGGCGGCTCGGCGCGGACGACGGGGGTGAACTGGCCGACGAGCCCGGCCAGCGCCGCGAGCGTCGCCGGGTCGGTCCCGCCGCAGCGGATGTAGAGCACGCAGGGCCCGGGGTCCTGGTGCGGCTCGGCCTCGACCATGGTCTGCCCGCCTCCACCTCGTTCGAACAACTGCTCGAATTCGAGTGTAGGGCATTCCAGGGCCCCGCGTCCGGCTCATAGGGTTCGTCGCATGACCCTGACCGCCGTGCAGCGCCGAGCCCTGCTGGAGTCCGACGCCAACACCGGGCAGTTGGGCGCGCGCGAACCGACCTGCGCGGCGCTGGCCAGGCAGGGCCTCGCCGTGCGGTACGGCCGCACCGGCGGCTGGTACCTCACCCAGGAGGGCCGCCGGGTGCGCGCGGGACTGGCGCGCGTGGAGCTCCCCCACCCGCACACCGGGGCGGCGCCCGGGACGGAGCCGGAACCTCGCCAGGAGCCCGCCGAGCGCGGCTTCGCGGCCGACGACGGGCTCGGCACGGGAGCCCCCGCCCCCGGTCGCGCCGCCGAGGTCGCATCGGCCTGGTCGGGGCTGCTGGAGATCCGCCGCGTCCTGCAGGACGGCGACACCACGCGGCCCGCGCCCTGGGAACGCGAGCGCCACGTCCACGCGGTGGCCCTGGCCCTGGAGGCGGCCGGGAGGCCACCGTCCGCGCGCGGCACCGCCGGGCGTCCCCCGGCCGCCGGCTACGCCGTCGCGCCCGCCGCCCAGAGCGGGGTCGCCGAGGTGTCCTGGCACTCCCCCGCCGGCGACGCCCCCGGCACGGCCGAGTCCGAGCTGGCCCGGTGCCAGGGCGTCCTGGAGGCGTACGGCTGGCAGTGCACCCTCCACCACGACCGGCGGCGGCGGGCGTTCCTCCTGGTCTCGCCCCGCCGGGCCTGAGGGAGCAGGATGGAGGCAGCGACCCCAGGAGGTCCGCCATGAAGTCCACGTCCTCGGACGCCGATCCGTACCTCTACGCCGAGACCCCCTCCCAGGCGGAGGGCGAACGGATCTACGACGACGCCGAGCGAAGCACGATGGAGATCCACCCGGACGTGCCCCGGACGACCCCCTCCCAGGCGGAGGGCGAGCGCATGGACGACATCCCGCCCCGGTGAGCCGGGGCGGGCACGTGCCGTCCGGGCGTTCGTACGTCCGTACGTCCGTCAGCGATCCCTGCGGGACAGCACCGCCAGGGCCAGGACGAGGACGGCCAGCCCCGCCCAGGACAGCGGCGTGGGCCGCTCCCCGAGGACGGCCACCCCGAGCAGGGCGGCCACGGCGGGCTCGGCGAGGGTGAGCGTGGTCGCGGCCGAGGCCGGTGTGTGCCGCAGTCCGCGCCCGAACAGCCGGTAGGCCAGGAAGGTCGTCAGCACCGCCAGGTGCAGGACCACCCCGGCGCCGCGCGGCGTGCCGAGCCACACCACGCCCGCGGCGAGCACCACCGGGAGGGTCAGCAGACCGGCGGAGCCGAAGAGCACTCCCATCACGGCGCCCGGCGCCTGCCCGCGTCCGATGAAGTGCCCGCCGACCAGGGAGTACACCGCGTACGAGAGCCCGGCGAGCGCCGCCAGTGCCACCCCCGCGGCGTCCGTGCGCGCGGCGGGACCGGCGTCCGCGCCGCCGAGCACCAGCAGCCCGCAGCCGAGGACGGCCACGGCCGTCGCGGCGGCCCACCGGCGGCTCGGGCGGTGCAGGCCGACCGCCCAGGCCAGCAGCCCGGTGAAGACGGGCGCGCTGCCCAGGGCGATGACGGTGGCCACGGCGACCCCGGTACGGGAGACCGCCGGGTAGAAGGAGAGCGGGTAACCGGCGACGGCGAGGGCACCGACGGCGAGCAGGGCTCCTCCACCGCGCCCCGCGGTGCGCAGCAGGGTCCGCGCTCCCTTGGCGCCGGCCAGCAGCAGGAGCCCGCCGAGGGTGAGTCCGGCACTTCCGACCGCGGCGGGCGGGGCGCCGGCGGGCGCGAAGGACGCGGCGGTGCCGGTGGTGCCCCACAGCAGCGCGGCGGCGAGGATCGGCAGCGCGCCCTGGACGAACCGCGGCCGGGGGCCGACGGCGCCGGGCGCGAGCGGGCGTGCGGGGGGGAGGGAGGGGGTGCTGTCCGGCACGGAGGTGGCCTCTCGTCACGAATCGGTGGAAACGGATCCGGAACGGGCGCACCGCACCTGCCCCTGGCGGCCGGGCGGCCTGCCGGGGGTGGGGGTCCGAGTCGTCAGTGAGTGCGCCCGGTCAGGCGCACAGCGGCGGAAGGACGACGTGCCAGTGGGAATTCACCCGACGATCCTACCGAAGGGCGGGCATGGCAGGGTGAACGCATGCCGATCACTGATGTCACCGATGAGCAGCCCGGACGGGTCATCGACCTGCGCAGCGACACCGTCACGCGGCCCGGCGCGGACATGCGCCGCGCCATGGCGGAGGCCGAGGTGGGCGACGACGTCTTCGCCGACGACCCCACCGTGGGCGCCCTCCAGGACCGGATCGCGGAGCGGCTCGGCTTCGAGGCCGCGCTGTTCGTCTCGTCCGGGACGCAGAGCAACCTGTGCGCGCTGCTGACGCACTGCGGCCGCGGTGACGAGTACATCGCCGGGCAGTCGGCGCACGTGTACCGCTGGGAGGGCGGCGGCGGTGCCGTGCTCGGCGGGATCCAGCCGCAGCCGCTGCCCCACCGGGAGGACGGGACGCTGGACCCGGCCGACATCGTGGCCGCGGTGAAGCCCGACGACCCGCACTTCCCGCGCACCCGGCTGCTGTGCCTGGAGAACACCATCGGCGGCCGGGTCGTCCCCACGGACTACCTGCGGACCGCGACCGGGCTGGCGCGTGAGCACGGGCTGGCCACGCACCTGGACGGGGCCCGGCTGTTCAACGCGGCGGTCGCCGCGGGCGGCGACCCGTACGAGCAGGCGCGGCTGATCGCCGGCCACTTCGACAGCGTCTCGGTCTGCTTCAGCAAGGGCCTGGGCGCACCGGTCGGCTCCGCGCTCCTGGGCAACCGGGAGTTCGTGGCGCGAGCGCTGCGCTGGCGCAAGGCGCTCGGCGGCGGGATGCGGCAGGCGGGCATCATCGCGGCGGGTGCCCTGTACGCGCTGGAGCACCAGGTGGCGCGGCTCGCCGAGGACCACGCGAACGCGGCGCTGTTCGCGGAGGGGATCAAGGACGTGCCAGGTCTGGTCGTGGGCGACTCCCAGACCAACATGGTCTTCGCCGAGCCGGCGCCGGGGCTGTCCGCCGAGGAGGTGCAGGAGCGCCTCGCGCGGCGCGGGCTGCACTGCGCCGGCTATCCCGGACGGCTGCGCTTCGTCTTCCACCTGGACGTGTCGCGCGCCGACACGGAGGAGGCCGTACGCATCGTCCACGAGGCCCTGGACGGCGCCGCGCGCGGCTGACGGCCCGCCATCTCCCTTTCCCGTAGCGGTCGTTCCGCAACCTCCGGTGCCTCCCGCGTGTCCTAGGGGGTGAGGTCGTCGCGCGACGGCCTCAACGGGGAAGGGGAAGCGATGAGAGCGGGAGCGTCAGCGGGACGCCGGGCGGGGGCCGCCCTCGCGGTGGCGGTGATGGCCGTGACACCGGTCGTGGCGGGGGGCGGCACGGCGCAGGCCGCGTCGTCGTGCACGACGAGCAAGGGGCCGTACCAGAAGCAAGTGGAGAAGTTCCTGGGGCGGCCGGTGGACGGGAAGCAGTCGGCGGCCGACTGCAAGGCGATACGCGCCTTCCAGACGAAGAACGGGATATCCCCGAACATCGGCTACGCGGGCCCGGTGACCTGGGGCGTCATGAAGATCATGAACGCCCAGAAGGCCGCGGGCAGCAATCCCAACAAGGCCGGCAAGTGCCCCACGAACAAGGGGCGGATCGCGTGCGTGGACCTCACGCGGCAGCTGAGCTGGATACAGGACGGCAAGAAGCTGAAGTTCGGGCCGGTCCCGGTGCGGACGGGCCGCAACGGCTACGAGACGCGCACCGGTGCCAAGAAGATCTACTGGCGCCACAAGGACCACTGGTCGACGCTCTACAACGTGGCCATGCCCTACAGCCAGTTCTTCGACGGCGGGCAGGCGTTCCACTCGATCGCGGGCAGCGTGTGGTCGCCGCCGGGGTCGCACGGCTGCGTGAACATGCGCAGCGGGGACGCCAAGAAGTACTGGAGCCTGCTGAAGAACGGTGACGACGTGTACGTGTACGGGCGCAAGCCCGGCACGTGACGCGCCGCGGCGCCGGCAGGGGCGGGCGGGACCGGGCGGGGCTCCGCCCGGTCCCGCCCGGCCTTCTTGGTCCAGACCTCTTGACGGCGCCTGGGGGCGGCAGTTCAATCACGGCGTGAACTAAGTCTTGAACTCACCCGGACGGGAATCCCGTGCCCCCACGCACGAGGGTTCAAGAAATGTCAGGTGCATGACTAGCGCTAACGCACCCGGCCCTCCGTCCGTCACCCCCCACGACCGCCCCGAAAGGCAGCGCCCCTGTGAAGGCACTCCCCCCACGCCCCCGCCCGCGCCGACGCGTGCGCGCCCGCGGCCTGCTCACCGCCGCCACCGCCGGACTCCTCGCCCTCGCCGCCCTCACCACCACCGGCCCCACCGACCATGCCCTCCCCGCGGCCCCCGCCGCCACCGCCGCGGTCACCACCTTCGCCGACGAGTTCGACGGCGCGGCCGGCAGCGCCGTCGACGGCGGCAAGTGGCAGATCGAGACCGGCGACAACGTCAACAACCACGAACGGCAGTACTACACCGCCGGGAACCGCAACGCGGCCCTCGACGGCCAGGGCCACCTCGTCATCACCGCCCGCAGGGAGAACCCCGCCGGTTACCAGTGCTGGTACGGCAGTTGCCAGTACACCTCCGCCCGGCTCAACACCTCGGGCCGCTTCACCACCACCTACGGCCACGTCGAGACCCGGATGAAGATCCCGCGCGGCCAGGGCATGTGGCCCGCGTTCTGGATGCTGGGCAACGACATCGGCAACGTCGGCTGGCCGGCCAGCGGCGAGATCGACATCATGGAGAACGTCGGCTTCGAGCCCGGCACCGTCCACGGCACCATCCACGGCCCTGACTACTTCGGCTCCGGTGGCATCGGGGCGGGCTACACCCTGCCGGGCGGCCAGGCCTTCGCCGACGCGTTCCACACCTTCGCCGTCGACTGGAGCCCGGACGCCATCAGCTGGTCCGTTGACGGCACCGTCTACCAGCGGCGCACCCCGGCCGACCTCGGCGGCCGCCCGTGGGTGTTCAACAAGCCGTTCTTCGTCATCCTCAACCTCGCGGTGGGCGGCTACTGGCCGGGCGACCCCGACGGCAGCACCGCCTTCCCGCAGCAGCTGGTCGTCGACTACGTCCGCGTTACCACCTCCGACGGCGGGGGCGGGGGCGGGGGCGGGGGCGGCACGACGGGCCGCATCACGGGCCTGGCCGGCAAGTGCGTCGACGTCGCCGGGGCCAACCCCGCCAACGGCACCCCCGTCCAGCTCTACGACTGCAACGGCACCGCCGCCCAGCAGTGGACCGCGGCCTCCGACGGCACCCTGCGCGCCCTGGGCAAGTGCCTGGACGTCAAGGACTTCGGCACGGCCGACGGATCCCAGCTGCAGCTGTGGGACTGCGGCGGCGGCACCAACCAGAAGTGGGTCCTCTCCGGTGCGCGCGACATCGTCAACCCGCAGGCGAACAAGTGCCTCGACGTCACCGGCAACAACTCCGCCAACGGCACCCGGCTCCAGTTGTGGACCTGCACCGGCGGCGCCAACCAGAAGTGGACGCTGACCCCCTGACCACCCGCTCAGCCGACGCGCCGACCGCCGCGCCCCTGAGCTCGGGTCGCCGCACTGGAAACTGACGGTCCGTCATGACAGGGTCACCTCATGACGGAACCCATCCCCCTCGCCGGACGCGCGGCGCTGGTCACCGGCGCGTCCGGCGGGATCGGGCTGGCCGTCGCCGCGGAACTGGCCGCCGCGGGCGCGCGCATCCTGCTGACCGCCCGCGACCCGGTCCGGCTGGAGGCGGCGGCCGGGCGGCTGCGCGCCGCCGGGCACACCGTGGCCACCCTGGCCGGGACGGTCGCCGACCCCGGCCACCTCGCGCAGAGCGCGGCGCTCGCGGTGCGCGCGCTCGGCGGCCTGGACGTCCTGGTCAACAACGCCGCCACCAACCTCCCGTACGGGCCGCTCGTGGAGGCCGACCCGGACCAGTGGCGGGCCGCGTTCGCGGTCAACGTCGAGGCGCCCCTGCGGCTGACCCAGCTGGCGTGGCGGGCCTGGATGCGCGAGCACGGCGGCGCGGTGGTCAACGTCTGCACCGAGGGCGCCGGGCACGTCGGGCCGAACGTCGGCGCCTACGGCACCAGCAAGGCGGCACTGCTTCACCTGACGGCGCAGCTCGCGGGCGAACTCGGCCCGGCGGTGCGGGTCAACGCGGTCTCCCCCGGCCTGGTGCGCACCGAGATGGCGCGCTTCGTGTGGCAGGACGCCGAGCGCGCGATCGCCGCCGGGCTGCCGATGGGACGGATCGGCGAACCCGGCGACGTCGCCCGGGCCGTGCGCTGGCTCGCCTCCGACGAGGCGGCCTGGATCACCGGCGCCGAGCTGGTGGTGGACGGCGGGACGCGGGTCCGTGCCGCCCGCACCGGCGGCGCGGGCGGCACGGGCGGCGCGGGCGGCACGGAGCGGTCGGGCGCCGGCGGCGGTGCCGCCGACGCCGTACGGGAGCGGCTGCTCGGCCGCCGGCCCGCTCCGAAGGGTCAGAACTGCACGTCGGAGCAGGCGTAGAAGGCGTTGCCGGTGTCCGCCACGGACCAGACGGCCAGGATGATGTGCCGTCCGGTCCTGCTGGGCATGGTGCCCTGGTGGGTGACCGTGGCGGGCGGCCGGGCGCCGTTGTAGTTGACGGTCAGGAACGGTGTCAGGGTCAGCGCGGAGCGGGTGAGCGGCCGGCTGGGGTCGAAGCCCTGCTTGGTGATGTAGTACTTGAAGTCGCTGGTGGCGTGCGAGGCGGTGAACTGCCAGCGGAAGCTGTAGTTCTGACCGGACGTCACCTTTGTGGTGGGCCAGCCGGTGCCGCCGCGCGGGTCGTCGAGCTGGGCGAACCGGCTGTTGCCGCCGGCGCAGAGGGTGCCGTCGGACGGGCCGGAGGACGGGAAGCCCTTGGGGCCCTCGACGCTCTGCGGCTCCCACTGAATGTCGCCGCAGTTGGTCACGGCGCCGTTGGCGCAGAGCTTCTGACGGCTGATCGGGGCGTCGGTGTAGCCGTGGCTCCAGGCGCTGCCGGTGCCGAGCACGGACAGCCCGACGAGGCCCAGCCCGACGACGGCGGCGCCGAATTTCCTGTGCATGCTTCGCTCCTCGGAGAACGTGGGGGAGTTCTGAGAGCAGTGCGCAGCCCGCAGGCACTAGGTCTAGACCAACAGCGAAGGTACTCCCATGAGTTGGTCATGTCTAGACCAAAAACAAAGGGAAGCCCCGGCCAGGACGGGGGGATCTGGCCGGGGCAGCTGGGGGTTCGCCGCGGACGCTCCTGGGTCCGCCGGGCGATCTGAAACTAGTTTAACAGTGAAAGAGGAGTGCTTCGTGCCACTCAAACTTGTCAACGTTGTGGTGTCCCGCACATGCGTGGGTCCAGCACCCGCTGCAGCCGGTACGCCACCGGCCGGAAGCCCACCTCCGGCCAGTGCGCCGCCGACACCGGCGAAAGCGCCGGCCAACTGGCCGTGATGTGCCGGTAGCCGCTGTCGTACGCCCACGCCAGCGCCGTCGCGAGCAGCACCCGGCTGATGCCCTCGCCCCGCGCGGCCTGGGTCACGTACGCCTCGGCCAGTTCCACGCACCCGTCGGGCACGACGGGGCCCGGCGCCGCCGGTGTCAGCACCACCATGCCGATCTCCTCGCCCCTGCGGGCGGCGACCCACGCCCCGCAGCGCGCATCGGCCAGTGCGGACGCGTAGTGCGTCCGCAGCCTCGCCAACGCCCCCTCGGGCTGCGGCCGGAACACCGCAGTCCCGCGGTCCGCGCGTGCCGCCTCCACCGCCATCCGCCCGATCCGGTCCAGGTCGCCGGGCCCCGCGCGGCGCACCGACAGCGCGTCCACACCGCGCGGCTGCCGCCCGCGCGGCCGCACCGCCATCAGGCCCCGCACCCGCTCCAGACCGAAGCCGGTGCGGAACCAGGCCGAGGCGACCGCCTCGTCGGCGGGCAGGTCCACGTAGTGCACCGGCCGGCGCTCCGCGACCAGGCGCGCGGCCACCGCCGCGTACAGCCCGCGCAGCACGTCCTCCCGCACCCCGTCCCGGCCGCCGCGCAGCGCGTGCCCCCCGTACGAGACCAGCGCGGAGCGCGGGTGGGCGCGCAAGCCCGCGCGGTCGTCCTCCGCGAGGTCGAGCGGGGTCGCGGCGAGGTAGCCGGTGAGCGCCCCGTCACCGCCCCGGGCGAGGACGGCCTCCACGCGCGGCTCGGCCAGGATCTTGCCCAGCAGTTCCTCACCCGGCGGCGGCGCGGTGGTCCGGCCGGACTGGTGGGGCAGCGCCTTGCGGGCCCTGGCGTGCCAGCGGTCGAGGAGGGCCGCTGCCTCGGGGACGTGCTCGGTGGTCAGCGGAGCGATGGCGACAGTCATGGTGGTCCGCGACGGTAACGGTCACGGCGGTACGGCGGCAAGGGCCGCCGGGTCACCCGGTCCAGGCCGGGTGCCGCGGGTCGTCGGTGTGCACCAGGACGTCCGCGGTCTCCCCGGGCGCCGTCTCCTGCTCGTAGCGGGCGTACGCCGGGAGCGTCCAGCGCTCGTCCTGCGGTGTGCGGCGGGCCAGGGCCGCCGCCGACATCCGCAGGTGGACGCAGAGGTCGAAGGGGAAGCCGTAACCCTGCAGAAGCGCGCCCTCCAGCAACAGCACGCCCCCGGGCGGGAGTTCCTCGTACCCGGCCCGCGTCGCACGGTCGGTCACCGGGTCCCGCAACGAGGGCAGCACCCGCCCGGTGCCTCCGGGCGCGAGCGGATGGAAGACCTCCCGCCACAGGGCCCCGGTGTCCAGCCAGCGCTCGTAGTAGGCGTCGGAGTCGTGGCGCCCCGTTTCGTAGCGCTGCGAGGCGGGCCGCCAGAAGGTCTGCGCCCGTACCCGCACGACCGGCCGGCCACTGAGCCGCAGCGCCTGCGCCAGCGCCTCCCCCAGCGCGTCCGGGCGCGTGGCCGGGGCCCCGTCGATCGCGACCCTGGGACGCTCGCCGCCGTCGTCGGGCTTCAGCTCCAGCACGCGGTCCACGACGGCCTCGGTCAGCCGTTCCCAGGTCACAGGCGTCAGTCGCACGCCCCCCATACTGCCGGTCGAGGTCCCCGCCCGCGCAGGCGGCCCGTGCTCACCCCTCGCCGGGCACCTCGCGCGGCTCGCACGGCACCCGCAGGTCGACGGTCGTGCCCTCGCCCGGGGCGCTGCGGACGACGAGCCGGGCGTCGATGAGCTCGGCGCGCTCGCGCATCGCGGACAACCCCATGCCCCGAGTCTGCGGCGACGGCGGCTCCGCGGCGCGGAAGGTGCCGCGGCCCGCGGCGGTCGCCGCGGCCATGCCGTGCCCGTTGTCGGTGATCGCCACGTGCACGGAGCGCTGGTCGCTCTCCAGGCTGACCACGACGCGGGTCGGCTCGGCGTGCTTCACGGCGTTGGTGATCGCCTCCTGGACGATCCGGTACATCTGCGCCTGCGTCTCGGCGGTGAGCTGGCCGCCGACGGTGTCCGCGTGCGCGCCGAGCCGCAACTCGGTGCGGATGCCGTACGTCTCGAAGGAGCGCCGGCACAGCGCCTGCAGGGCCGGGCGCAGCCCCAGCTCGTCCAGCACCACCGGACGCAGGTCGACGATCAGGTGCCGCAGCGAGGCGATCTGGTTGCCGACGAGGCCGCGTGCCTGGTCGATGGCCTCCCGCATGGCCTCCGGCCGCCCGTCCGCGGCGGCGGTGGACAGCACCACCTGGACCGCCCCCAGTTCCTGCAGGGTGTCGTCGTGCAGCTCACGCGCCCAGCGGCGGCGCTCGCGCTCCTCGCCGTCGTGCCGGGCCCTGACGCGCTCGCGGCGCAGCCTCGCATCCCGGCGCGCCGAGGAACGGACGGCGAAGAGCGCGTAGGCGACCAGCAGCAGCGGCAGCACGTGCAGGACGTTCAGCGAGGGCTGCTGGGCGACGCGGACCGTCCCGGCCACCGTCAGCATCAGCGCGAAGGCGATGGCCACCACCAGCCACAGCCGCTGCCGCGGCGCCACCAGGGGGGTGAGCAGCACATAACAGACGGCCGCCGCGAGGGCGAGGACGAGCTCCCAGCCCTGCGAGCGGTCGGTGACCTCCATGACGGTCGCCGCCGCGAGGAGACAGGTGCCCAGCCCCTCCAGGGCCAGGCGCGTCCCGGTCCTTCCAGGGCCGGACGGCGTCATGCCACCAGCCCGCGCTCTCTGGCCGCGGCGATCAACTCCGCCCGGCTGTCCTTGCCGAGCTTGTCCCGCAGCCGTGACCGGTGGGTCTCCACCGTCCGTACGGAGACGAACAGGCGCCGGGCGATCTCCTGGTTGGTGTGCCCCAGCGCCAGCAGGGTCAGCACCTGGGCCTCCCGGTCGGTGAGCGGCTCCTCGTGGTGCCGTTCCGCCAGGTCCAGGTCCTCGACCGCCAGCCGCGCCCCCAGCGAGGGCTGCACATAGGTGGCGCCACCGGCGACCTGGTGGGCGGCGGCGAGCAGTTCCTCGGCGGCGGCCTCCTTCAGCAGGTAGCCGGCCGCCCCCGTGCGCAGCGCCTCGCGGGCGAACGCCGGGTCCTCCTGCATGGTCAGCACCAGGATGCGCGTCCTGGGCGACTCGGTCAGCAGTGCCGGGATCGTCGGCAGGCTGGACCTGCCCGACATGGTCAGGTCCAGGACGAGCACCCTCGGGTGGTGGCGCCGGACGGCTTCCAGGGTCTCCGGAACGGTGGACGTCTCGGCGACGATCTCGAAGGCCGGGTCGGCGGCCATCAGCAGCCGCATGCCCGCGCGCACCACCAGGTGGTCGTCGGCGAGTACGACCGAGATGACCGGGTGCGGCTGCCTGCCGTCGGGGCGGCTGAGGACGTCCATAGCACACACGTTAGATCGGGCGCGCGCGGCGGGCAGCCCGCGCCGCCGGTGTTGCGGGAAACCCGCAGTCACATCTGCGGGGAATCCAGGATGACCTCTGCGGATCGACGGGGATGCGTTCGCCCGGCCGGAGGGGCAACCTCGAAAGCGGAAGACAAGTGTTTGAAATGCCTACCAAACAGTCCGCCGACCCCGACCTCACCCGAGGCGACCGTCATGCTCTGTGCCACCCTCCCGCCCCAGGCCGGCCCTGTGGACCGGCCGTGGTCCTACGACGCAGCCCAGCAGCTCGTGGATTCAGCCGTGCCGACCGTGGCCGACTTCGCCGCCGTCGAGGTCTCGGACGCCACCGTCTCGGAGCAGGCCGCCATCTCCGGGCTGCCCGCCACCGGACTCACCTTCCGCCGGGGGGCCTTCCGGGCGGCCCGGGGCACCGCGGTACCGCGCGCCTACGAGGTCGGCGACGTCAGCAGCCTGCCGCCCAGGACTCCGTACCACGCGTCGCTGACCGACCTGCGGCCGCACCTGGTGATGAACCTCCGCCCGCAGACGGGGTGGCTCGCCCGCGACCCGGTGCGCGCCCCCCTGCTGCGGATCACGGGCACGCACTCCCTGCTCGTCATGCCGCTGGACGTCGGCGGTGTCGTCCTGGGGGTCGCGGCCTTCTACCGGACGACGGGCTCCCCGGCCTTCTCCCGGGCCGACCTGATGGCGGCGGGCCGTCTGGCCCGCAGGGCCGCCCGGCTGCTGGACGGTGCCCGCCGGCGCCTGGTCCAGAACGCCGCCGGACGGATCCTGCAGCAGGCCCTGCTGGCGCCGCAGGGCCCGCGGGTCACCGCGATCGAGGACCCCCGGGGGCACCTGCCGCCGGCCGCGGCCCCGGGGGCCTGGGTGGACGTCATCCCGCTGCCCAGCGCCCGGGTTGCCCTGGTGACCGGTTCGGTACGCGGGCAGGGCGTCCCCGCGGCGACGGCGATGAGCCAGCTCAAGGCCGCGGTCCGGGCGCTGATACTGCTCGACATGAGCCCGGGCGAGGTCATCTCCCGGCTCCACCGGCCCACCGCGACCCCCGTCGCCGACGAGGCCGACCGGTGCCTGATCGTCGTCTACGACCCGGTGGCCTGCCGCTGCACCGTGGCGTGCGGCGGCTACCCCGCCCAGGTTCTGCCCGCCACGCCCCTGGAGGCGGCGGAGGAAGTGGAGGAGGACGCTCCCGTGCCCGGCGAGCCGGAGGTCACCGAGTGCGACGTGCCGCCCGGCAGCGTGCTGCTGCTGAGCTGCGGCACGGACGGGCTCCCCATCGGCTCGGAGGGCGCCGGCCAGGTCACCGGGCTGCGCGTGCTGCCCGCCGGCGGCGGGGAGGCGGCCGAGCCGGCGACGGTGCTGGACGGCGTCCTGCGCACCGCGGCACCCGGCTCGGAGCCGGTGCTCCTCGCCGCCCGCACCCGCGCCCTGGACGCCGGCGACGTCGCCACCCGCGAGGTGTCCAACGATCCCGCGGCGGTGGCGGAGGCACGGGCCTGGACGGACCGCCTGCTGACGGACTGGAAGCTCCCGGAACTGTCCTTCACCACCACGCTGGTCGTCAGCGAACTCGTCACCAACGCCATCCGGTACTCCACGGGGCCGATCCGGCTGCGGATCATCCGCGACCGGGTCCTGGTCTGCGAGGTGTCGGACTCCTGCAGCGCCGCCCCGCACCCGCGGCACGCGGCGCCCAGCGACCAGGACGGCCGGGGGCTGTCCATCGTCGCGCAGCTCACCGACGCCCAGGGCACCCGCTACACGGAGACGGGCAAGACGGTCTGGGCGGAGCAGGTGATCACCCCGCCGGTCGCCGCGTAGGCCCGGCCGAGGCCGGGCCCACGCGACATCGGGCGTCGGCCGGCGTCAGTCGGCCGGGTTCTCCGAGCGGTCGCCGCCCCAGAGCGTGTGGTAGGAGCCGGGCTTGTCCACCCGCTTGTAGGTGTGGGCGCCGAAGAAGTCGCGCTGCCCCTGGATGAGCGCGGCGGGCAGCCTCTCCGCCCGCAGGGCGTCGTAGTACGCCAGCGCCGCGGAGAAGCCCGGTGCGGGCACGCCGAGTTGTGCCGCCGTGGAGACGACCCGCCGCCATGCCGCCTGCGCGTTGCCGAGGGCCTCGGCGAAGTGCGCGTCCGTCAGCAGGGTGGGGCGGCCCGGCTCGGAGTCGAACGCCTCCTTGATGCGGTTGAGGAAGCGCGCCCGGATGATGCAGCCGCCGCGCCAGATCGTCGCCATCGAGCCCGCGTCGATGTCCCAGCCGAACTCGTTGCTGCCCGCCTGGATCAGGTTGAACCCCTGGGCGTAGGCGACGATCTTGGAGGCGTACAGCGCCTGCTCGACGTCGTCCGCGAAGCGGTCGCCCGCCGCGCTGTCCAGCCAGGTCTCCGCCGGTCCGGGCAGCCCGCGCGAGGCGGCCCGCAGCTCCGCGCTGCCGGACAGCGACCGTGCGAAGACCGCCTCGGCGATGCCGGAGACGGGGACGCCGAACTCCAGGGCGTTCTGCACCGTCCAGCTGCCGGTGCCCTTCTGGCCGGCCTGGTCCAGCACCACGTCGACGAACGGTTTGCCGGTGTCGGCGTCCGTGTGGGCCAGCACCTCCGCGGTGATCTCGACGAGGTACGACTCCAGGCGGCCGGAGTTCCAGGTGCGGAAGATCTCCGCGATCTCGCCCGGCCGCTTGCCCGCGGCGTGCCGCAGCAGGTCGTAGGCCTCGGCGATGAGCTGCATGTCGGAGTACTCGATGCCGTTGTGGACCATCTTGACGAAGTGCCCGGCACCGTCCGGGCCCACGTGGGTGCAGCACGGCACCCCGTCGACCTTGGCGGCGATGTCCTCGAGGATCGGGCCGAGCGACTCGTACGACTCCACGGAGCCGCCCGGCATGATCGAGGGGCCGTTGAGGGCGCCCTCCTCGCCGCCGGAGATCCCGGTGCCGACGAAGTGCAGACCCTGTTCGCGCAGCGCCTTCTCCCGGCGCCGGGTGTCGCGGTAGTCGGCGTTGCCGCCGTCGACGACCATGTCGCCGGGCTCCAGCAGCGGCACCAGCTCGTCGATCACGGCGTCGGTGGGGGCACCGGCCTTGACCATGATGATGATGCGCCGGGGCCGTTCGAGTGAGTCGACGAACTCCTTGAGGGACTCCGCCGGATGGAACTCGCCCTCGCCGCCGAACTCCTCCACCAGGGAGCGTGTCCTGGCCGGGGTGCGGTTGTACAAGGCCACCGGGTGGCCGTGCCGCGCGAGGTTCCGGGCCAGGTTGCGGCCCATGACCGCGAGTCCGGTGACGCCGATGCGGGCCTGCTCCGCCATCTGCGGTTCCTCTCTGTGCTGTGGTGCGGGGGGCACGTACGGCGTCCAGCCTGTCAGCGAACCGGCCGGGCGGCCGGGATTCCAGCGGATCCGTCAGCTGCCCGTGCCGATCCGGCCCTGACCTGCTACACGGGCCATGGCACGGCGCAGCCCCCTGGCCGGCGGCGCGGGAACGGCTCCGACGACCTCGCCCGCCGGTGCCCGGGCCTGGACCGCCCTGAGCGGTCCCACCGGCGCAGGTGGTGGCGGAGGCGGCGGTAGCAGGGGCGGCGCCACCGTGTGGTCGCCGAGGGCCTCGCGCAGCCGGCGCGCGTCCTCCGGGAGGTCGCGGCGCCACGCCCAGCCCAGGAACGGGCTCAGCAGCAGCATGCCGCCGCCGAGCTGGCAGGTGACCTGGAGCTGGACGAACGCGCCCCGCGAGTGCGGCAGCATCCGGAACGCGAACTCGGGCGTCTGGGTGCCCAGCGGGCTCCACATCCGCCGGCCGCGGTAGGCGATCCGCCGGCAGGGCTGGTAGACCGAGCACTCCAGCCGGTGCTCCCGGTGGCGGCCCGGATAGTGGTAGCGGTAGACGGCCCGCTCGCCGGGGGGTACGGCGTCCGCCGCCACGGCGGCGATGCCGGAGTTCCACGACGCGAGGTTGCGGGCGTCGGCAAGGAAGGTGAAGACCTCTTCCACGGTACGGGTGACGATCACGCTCGTAGACACCGTCGGCATCGCAGACCTCCCCGGTGCCGGCGCGGCCAGCATGTGAGCAGAGTGGCTTCTTGGCTCCTCACCGACAGCCTGCGTCCAATCGGGCGGTGTGTCGTGGCGGGTGAGCCGTCCGGGTGAATCCAGGGTGCGTGACCGGCGCGAACGGTATGGCGGCGGACCATCACCGTCAGTGCCCGAGGGGCTCCGAACCGCTCCTGCGGTCGCGGAATTCGCACCACACTGCCTTGCCGGAACCGTGCGGCTCCACACCCCACGCGTCGGCGAGCCGGTCGACCAGCAGCAGACCGCGCCCGGACACCTCGCCGTCGCCGGGCCGGCGACGGCGCGGCCAGTTCGCCGCGAGGTCGTGCACCTCGATGCGCAGCCGCCGGGTGGCGTCCGGCGTGGCGTGGGCCAGGGACGCGTCGGGGAGCATGCGCAGGGTGAGCACGGCGCCGCCGTCGGTGTGCACCAGCGCGTTGGTGATCAGCTCGCCGGCGGCGAGTTCCGCCTCGTCCACCCGGTCGCTCAGGCCCCAGCCCGCCATGGCGTCACGGACCATGGCCCGGGCCTCGGACAGCGCCTTGGGGTCGCCGGGGGCGATGTGCCGGTGCAGCCGGTGCGGCGGGTGCGGGGAGGCGTCGCTGTCGCGCCGGAGCAGCAGCAGGGCCATGTCGTCGTCGGTGGCCTGCTCGCCCATGACGGCGGTGAGGTGGTCGGCGAGGTCCCCGACCTCGCGCGGGCCTTCGCCCAGCGCCCCGGACAGTCGCCGCACGCCGTCGTCGAGGTCGGCGCCGGGCCGCTCGACGAGTCCGTCACTGAACATCAGGAGGGTGTCGCCGGGACCGAGTTCGGCGGGGGTGACCGGGTAGTCGGGCCTGCCGAACTGGGCGGACAGGCCCAGCGGCAGCCCGCCCGCGGTGGGCAGCACGCGCACGGTGCCGTCGGCCTGCCGGACCAGCGGGTCGATGTGGCCTGCCCGCACCAGCAGGGCGGACCCGGTGGCCGGGTCGACCTGCGCGTACAGGCAGGTGGCGAAACGGTCGGTGTCGAGCTCGTACAGGAAGGCCGAGGCCCGCGCCATGACGCTGGCGGGCGGGTGGCCCTCGCCGGCGTAGGCCCGCAAGGCGATCCGCAACTGGCCCATGACGGCCGTGGCGTGGGTGTCGTGGCCCTGGACGTCGCCGATGATGACGGCGACCCGGCCGCCGGGCATCGCCACGACGTCGTACCAGTCGCCGCCGATGTCCCGGGCCAGCCGCGCGGAGCGGTAGCGCACCGCTATCTCGGTGCCGGGGATGCGCGGGATGGTGCGGGGCAGCATCGCGGTCTGCAGACCCTGCGCGATGTCGTGCTCCTGGTCGAAGAGGATGGCCCGCTGCAGGCTCTGCGCGATGCTGCCGCTGAGCGCGATCAGCAGGTGGCGCTCCTGCGGGGAGAAACCCTGCTTGTGCCGGTACAACAGGCCCAGGGCGCCGATGGGCTGGCCCTGGGCGATCAGCGGGAGGTACGCGGCGGCGGAGGCGCCAAGCGGCTCGATGTGCGGCCACAACTTGGGGTAGCGCCGGGCGAACTCCTCGCCGGAGGTGATGAAGCGCGGGACGAGGGTCCGTACCACCTCGCTCATCGGGAAGTCGTCCTCGATCCGCGTGTACTGCAGCGACGGCACCCAACTGCTGGCCTTGGCGTCGCTCACCACGTGGACCCGGCCGGACTCGACCTGGCCGAGGAAGAGGCTGGCTATGCCGAGCCGGTCCATCCTGGGGTTCCCGGTGAGGGCCGCGGTCACGTCGCGCACGGTCACGGCCCGGGCCAGCGACGCGGTGACCTCCATGACCAGGTTGCTCTCGGTCGGGTGGTCCTCGTCCGCGCGCAGGCACTCCGCCGCCTGGGCGAGTTCGTCGGTGGCGTCGCTGACGATGCCGATCACCCGGTTCGCCCGGCCGGTGCCGTCGCGGACGATGCGGCCCTGGAAACGTATCCAGCCACGGCGGCCGTCGCGCCGGGTGAGCCGGCTGAAGGCGCGGAAGGAGGAGTGGCCCTCGCCGAGGGCCTGGGTGATCGTCCGGGTGACGTCGCCGGCCTCGTCGGGCGCCAGCCGGGAGAACAGCGCCTTCGGGTCGCCGTCGAAGTCCTGCGGGCGCAGGTCGACGGTCCGCAGGGCGTGTTCGTCGAGGTGCATGCGGTCGCAGTCGAGGTCCCAGTCGAAGCCGCCGACGTCGTTGAGCGACATGTGGGCGGCGGCGGGAGCCGGCCAGGCGACCGTCGCGGGCGCAGGGGGCGCCCACTCCCGAGACTCAGCCATCACGCCCTCCGGACCTGCTCCCCGTTGCGTCGAGCCGCACCGGAACGGTGACAGCGTACCCATAGTCCGGTAGGAGGACATGCTACAGAGGGGACCTGTGGGAGAGCCGGGTTTCCGCCGGTTCCGGGAACGCCCCCGGCGGCCGCCCGGCCCCCTCCGACGTCCGCCGGACGGCTCAGCGGGCCGCCGGCGGCGCGTACTTGTAGCCGACCCGGCGCACGGTGACGATGCTGCCGCGGTGTTCGGGGCCGAGCTTGCGGCGCAGCCGGGCGATGTGGACGTCGACGGTGCGTCCGTCCCCGACGTGGCCGTACCCCCAGACCGTGGTGACGAGCTGGTCGCGGGTGTGCACGCGGTGCGGGTGCGCCACCAGGTGGGCGAGCAGCTCGAACTCCAGGTAGGTCAGGTCGAGTGCGCGGCCGCGCACCTGGGCGACGCGGCGCTCGCCGTCGACGGTGACCGGCAGGTCGGCGGATGCCGGGGACGGGGGCACCGGCTGCCCCTCGACGGGGACGAGGACGAGGTAGCCGACCATCGGCGGCCCGCCGACGCCCGTGGGCATCAGGTGGCCGGGGGCGGGCAGCCAGGTGGCGCCGGGCGGGAGGAAGTCCGGCACCGGCGGGACGTCGCCGGAGCGGACGGCGCGCAGGTGCTGACGGTTCACGGCGGGCAGGGGCAAGGACTGGGTGCTGGAGGACATGGAGGTCTCGGCTCTCGCGCGAAGGGTCGTGGGACGACGTATTGCGCGGGACCGCCGGGAGGCCGGCAGCGGGCGGCGACCGGGGGACGGCGTCAGCTGTGGGCCGGGGTCCGCGCGGGGACCGCGCGACAACACTCCCGGTCGAACTGGTACTCCTGCCTGGACGGCCAGAACGGCTCGAGGTCGCTGCGACCTGTCGCGGTGTCAGTGAGGCTGGCCATGGCACCCATTGAACCAGACGCGACGCCCACCGGGACAGCGATGGCTCACGTCACGGCTCTGACCAGGCATTACAGAGGTTGCGGCGCCGGCTGGGGTTCGGGCTCGGGCTCCGGCTGCGGGGGCGGCGCGGGCACGGGGTCGGGGGTCGGTCCGGGGACCGGATGCGGGGCGGGCGGTACGGGGTCGGGCGGGAAGGGCGGCACCGGGCTCGGGGCGGGCGGCACGGGCGGCACGGTGGCCCGTCGTGCTGGGGCGGTCATGGCGGTCTGCCTCCTGGGACTCGCCGGAACGGATCTTGCGCTGCGCTTACCCGGCCCTCCTCGTCCTACCCGTCCTATCCTCAGCCTCATGACCTGGTTGCGCGCCCTGCGCCGCAGTGCCCGCGAAGGGCTGCGGATCGAGCGCGCCGGGCTGGAACCGCTCGTCGCGCTGCGCGCCGCCGCGGGCGTCGCCATCGTCATCGGCCTCTCGCTGTGGCTGGCCGGCCCCTCGGTAGCCGCGTCCTCGGCCTTCGGCGCCTTCGCCTCCGGCATGGCCACCTTCCAGCGCAGCTGGCGGCCCCGGCCGGTGCTGGCGCTGGTCGCCGGTACCGGCCTCGCCGTCAGCACCTTCCTGGGCTACCTGGCGGGGGCGCACTGGTGGGTGTTCGTGGTGCTGCTGGCGGTCTGGGCGTTCCTGGCGGGCATGGCCTGGGCGCTGGGGCCCACCGCGGGCATCGTCTCGTCCCTCACCGTCGCCGTCATGCTGGTCGTGATCACCCTGCCGACCTCCGTGCTGGGCGCCTTCGGCCACGCGCTGGTCATCGCGGCGGGCGGGGTCGTGCAGGCGGGGCTGATCGTGCTGTTCCCGGTGCGCCGCTGGGGGCGGCAGCGCGACGCGCTGGCCGACGCCTTCGCCGCGGAGGCGGACTACGCACGCCGGCTGCGGCACGACCCGGTGGCGCCGTTCGACCCCCAGCCGCTGATGACCGCGCGCAACGCCGCCGTCATCACCGACCGGCAGGCGCGGCGGCGCCCGGCCGCGCTGCGCGGCAAGCGGGTGCTGGCCGAGCGCATCCGTCCCGTGCTGGCCTCGCTCGCCGATCCCGCGGTCGGCGCCGCCGCCGAGGGTCCGGAGCGCGACCGGGCCCGCGAGCTGCTGGCCGCGGCGGCCTCCGTGCTGGACGCGGTGGCGCGCGCGGTACGGGAGGCCCAGCCGGTGCGCGTACCGCCGGAGGCGGACTCCGTGGTGCTCGTCGAGCCCGTACCGGAGGAGCGGCTGACCGGGCCCGCCCGGCGCACCGCGCTGCGGCTCGTCGCGCTGCTCAGCGAGGCGGTCTCCTCCGCCACCGGCCGCGGCGGCTCGGTGAGCAGCGACACCGCCCACCTGCGTCGTCCCAGCGTGGCCGAACTCCTGCCGCTCGCCACGCGCACCGTACGGCGCGAGGCCCGTTTCGACTCGCCCGTCTTCCGGCACGCCGTCCGGCTGGCCGCCGTCACCCCCGCGGGCTACGCCCTGGGCGTGGCCCTGCCGCTCGGGCACGGCTACTGGGCGCCCCTGACCTCGGTGCTGGTGATGCGGCCCGACTTCTCCCAGACGTACGGCCGCAGCGTGGCCCGCTTCATCGGCACCCTGGCGGGCGTCACCGTGGCGACCGCCGTGATGCAGTCCCTCGCCCCGGGGCCCTACCCCTGCGCCGTGCTGGCGGTGGTGTCGGTCGCCCTGATGTACGGCCTCCTGCGCACCGGCTACCTGGTCTCCCAGGTGGCCGCGTCGGCGTACGTGGTCTTCCTGCTCGGCATGGCCGGCTCCAGCTGGACGCAGACCGTGCCCGACCGCGTGCTCCTCACGCTGCTCGGCGGGATGCTGGCGATGGCCGCGTACGCGCTCTTCCCGGCCTGGGAGACCCCTCGGCTGCGGAACCGGCTGGCCGACCGCATCAAGGCCACCGGGCGGTACGCCGCCGCCGCGATGGAGGCCCATGCCGCCCCCGCCCGGGGACGGCGCGAGGCCGTGCGCGCGGCCCTGCTGGACGCCCGCGCGGCCGCGCTCGCCTGGGACCAGGCGGTCGCCCGCGCCGACGCCGAACCCGTCCGCGGCCGCGGCCTGTCCCACCGCGCCGCCGACGGCGCCGACGCGGCCCTGTCGGCCATGGGCCGCGTCCCCATGCTCATGGAGGCCCACCTCCCGGCCCCCGACGCCGACCCGGTCCCGGACGCCGCCCCCTTCGCCCTGCACCTGCGCACGGCCACCGCGGATGCCGCCACCGCGGTCCGCGAACGGCGCCCCCCTGACTTCACCCCCGTCCGCGCCACGCTCGACGCATGGCCCCCCTCGGACGCCGACCGCATCGTCCGCCGCAGCGCCGAACTGCTCATGGAAACCCTCGACGACCTCGAAACCGCCCTCCGTCCCCGTCCCCGCCCCCGCCCTCGCCCCTCCCGCCGCCGCTGACGCCTCCCGGGCGGGTTTCGGGTGGGGCCCGCCCGGGGCCGCGCCATCGGGTTCGGCCTGCTCACCCCGTACAGCCGCGGCTCGGTGCGGCTGGAGTCGCCCGACCCTCGGTGCCGCCGGCGATCGCCCCGGCGCTGCCGGCGGGCGAGCGATACGTGGACCGGATGCCGACCGGGCTGCGCATCGCCCGTGCGGTCGGCGCCGCGGCTCCGCCGACCCGCCGGCGGGCCGTCCACGGGGCCGACGAGTCGCGGCGGTTCCTGCGGCGGCACGGTGTCGACCGGCTCCGCGTCGTCGACGCGTCCGTGAGGCCCTCCCCGCCCGTGGTGAGGGCCGACGCCGCCGTCCTCGCGACCGCCGGGCAGGCGGCCGGGCCGACCGGGACGGCGGCGTGAGCGCGCCGGGCGTCAGCGGATCGGCATGCCCGACAGGGTGCGGGCGATGACAAGGCGCTGGATCTCGCTCGTGCCCTCGAAGATCGTGTAGATGGCGGCGTCGCGGTGCATGCGCTCCACCGGGTACTCGCGGGTGAAACCGTTGCCGCCGAGGATCTGGATGGCCTGGGCGGTGACCTTCTTCGCCGTCTCGCTCGCGTACAGCTTGGACATCGAGCCCTCGGCCGAGGTGAAGGGCTTGCCCGAGATCGCCATCCAGGAGGCGCGCCAGACCAGCAGGCGGGCCGCGTCGATCCGGGTGCGCATGTCGGCCAACTGGAAGGCGACGCCCTGGTTGTCGATGATGGGGCGGCCGAACTGGGTGCGGGTCGTGGCGTAGTCGAGGGCGACCTCGTACGCGGCGCGGGCGGTGCCCACCGCCATCGCGCCGACAGCCGGGCGGGAGGCCTCGAACGTCGCCATGGCGGCGTTCTTCACCCGCTCGCCGCCCTTGGCCCGCTCGCGGGCCCTGGCGAGGCGCTCGTCGAGCTTCTCCTTGCCTCCGAGCAGGCAACTCCCCGGGATGCGGACGTCGTCCAGCACGACCTCGGCGGTGTGCGAGGCGCGGATGCCGTGCTTCTTGAACTTCTGCCCCTGGGAGAGTCCGGGGGTGCCCGGCGGCACGATGAAGGAGGCGTGGCCCTTGGAGCCGAGCTCCGGGTCGACGACGGCGACGACGACGTGGACGTTGGCTATGCCGCCGTTGGTCGCCCAGGTCTTGGTGCCGGCCAGCACCCACTCGTCCTTGGCCTCGTCGTACACGGCGGTGGTGCGCATCGAGCCGACGTCGGAGCCCGCGTCGGGCTCGGAGGAGCAGAAGGCGGCGACCTTCACGTCGTTGACGTCGCCGTACATCTGGGGGATCCATGTGCCGATCTGCTCCTCGGTGCCGTTGGCCAGGACGCCGACGGCGGCCAGGCCGGTGCCGACGATGGACAGGCCGATGCCCGCGTCACCCCAGAAGAGCTCCTCCATGGCGATCGGGATGCCGAGGCCGGTCGGGTCGAAGTACTGCTGGGCGTAGAAGTCGAGCGAGTAGAGTCCGATCTTCGCGGCCTCCTGGATCACCGGCCAGGGGGTCTCCTCGCGCTCGTCCCACTCCGCCGCAGCCGGGCGCATGACGTCGGCCGCGAAGCCGTGGATCCAGTCGCGCACCGATTTCTGGTCGTCGTTGAGCTCGAGCGAGAAGTCGCCCATCGTCCCCTCCACGTGCTTGTTACTTGCGGTAACGCCAGTGTGTTACCGGCTGGTAAGGGATGTCAACCGGACGAGGGGTGTTACGTTGCGCAGGCGCGAGGAAATTCGAACGGGCGGGGAGGCTCGGGTGGACACCAGCCAGCGGCAGGAGCGGCGGACGCCGTCCGCGGCGGAGGAGCGGCGCAGGGAGCTGCTCGAGGCCGCGGACCGCGTCGTGCTGCGGGACGGCCCCGAGGCGTCCATGAACGCCATCGCCGCCGAGGCGGGCATCACCAAGCCCATTCTGTACCGTCACTTCGGCGACAAGAGCGGGCTTTACCGAGCCCTGGCCAAGCGGCACACCGACGCCCTGCTCGCCAACCTGCGCGCCGCCCTCGACGCCCCCAACGAGCGCCGCGACCGCGTGGAGGCCACCCTCGACGCCTATCTGTCGGCCATCGAGGCCCGGCCGCAGGTCTACCGCTTCCTGATGCACCCCGCCGAGAGCACCGCGGACCCCGACCGCGGTTTCGACATCGGCCGCCACTCCGCCCCCGTGCTGCGCCGCATGGGCGAGGAACTGGCCGACGTCATCGCCGAGCGCCTCGACCTCGGCCCGGAGGGCCAGGTGGCGGCCCGGGTCTGGGGCCACGGCATCGTCGGCATGATGCACGCGGCCGGGGACTGGTGGCTGGGCGAGCGCCCCGTCGCCCGTGACGTCCTCGTCCGCCACCTCGCGGACCTGCTCTGGGGCCGCCTCGCCGCCGTGGGCGACCGCCCGGGCGCGCCGCGTCTCTAGGTACTGTCGGGCGCCCAGGGGGCCCGGCGGACGGCGCGCAGGGCGCGGCGGCGGCGCAGGCCGGTGAGCCGGTCGACGAACAGGCCGCCGCCGAGGTGGTCGCACTCGTGCTGGAGGCAGCGGGCGAAGAAGCCGGTGCCCTCCACGCGCAGCGGGGCGCCGTCGGTGCCGACGCCCTCGACGACGGTCTCGTCGTGCCGGGCGGTGCCCGCGTGGACGCCCGGCAGCGACAGGCAGCCCTCCTCGCCGGTCACCACGACCCCTTCGTTGTGCACGACGCGGGGGTTGACCACGTAGCCGAGGTGCCGGACGTCCTCGTCGTCCGGGCAGTCGAAGACGAACACCCGCAGCGGCACGCCGATCTGGTTCGCGGCCAGCCCCACCCCGTCGTGCGCGTACATCGTGGCGAACAAGTCCTCGACGAGACGGGCGAGTTCGGCGTCGAAGACGGTCACGTCGCGGCAGGGCTCCCGGAGCCCGGGGTCACCCAGCAGCCGCATCGGGCGGACGGTCCCGGAGCTGCCGGGGATGGGGGCGTGTGGCATGCGGGCCAGCGTACGGGGGCGGCTCGTTTCAGCGCCGGTGGGGGAAGTGGATAGGCTGATCGGCGACCGATGCCTTCCGGCCGGTGCAACGGCCCGGGGCACGCACTCCGGCCCGACGGCCGGGGAGGTGAGCGGGGCCGGACGCGAGGAGGATGTGGAGACGATGGCAGGCAATGCGGAGCCACTGTCGCCGCGGGCGAAGCTGGCCGTGACGGCGGGCAAGGCCGCGGCGGCAGTGTCGCGGGCGGCGGGGCGCGGCAGCGGATCGGTGATCGGCGGCCGGGTCGCCCTGAAACTCGACCCTGATCTGCTGGCCCGGCTGGCGACCCATCTCGACGTCGTGCTCGTTTCGGCCACCAACGGCAAGACCACGACGACGAGGCTGCTCGCCGAGGCGCTGCGCGCCAACGGCGAGGTCGTCTCCAACGCCCTGGGCGCCAACATGCCCGCCGGCATCACCTCGGCGCTCGCCGGAGGCTCCGAGGCCCGCTACGGCGTGATCGAGGTCGACGAGAAGTACCTGGCCGGCGTCGCCCGTGACGTCAAGCCCAAGGCCATCGCCCTGCTCAACCTCTCCCGGGACCAGCTGGACCGCGCCGCCGAGACCCGCATGCTCGCCGAGAAGTGGCGCGAGGGCCTGGCCGGCTCGGACGCCATCATCATCGCCAACGCCGACGACCCGCTGATCACCTGGGCCGCCTCCTCGTGCCCGACCGTCGTGTGGGTCGCGGCGGGCCAGGAGTGGAAGGACGACGCCTGGTCCTGCCCCTCCTGCGGCGGTGTCCTGCAGCGGCCGGCCGAGGACTGGTTCTGCGGCGAGTGCGGTTTCCGCCGCCCGACGCCGACCTGGGCGCTGTCCGGCGACCACGTGATCGACCCGTACGGGTCCGCGTGGCCGATCCAGCTCCAGCTGCCCGGCCGAGCCAACAAGTCCAACGCCGCCGTGTCGGCCGCCGCGGCGGCCGCGTTCGGGGTCGACCCCAAGGTCGCCCTGGAGCGGATGTACAAGGTGCAGGCCGTCGCCGGCCGCTACGACGTGGTGTCCTTCCAGGACCGCGACGTACGGCTGCTGCTGGCGAAGAACCCGGCCGGCTGGCTGGAGACCTTCTCGCTGATCGACGGCCCGCCCACCCCCGTGATCCTCTCGGTGAACGCCCGCGGGGCCGACGGCACGGACACCTCCTGGCTGTGGGACGTGGACTACACCCGCCTGGCCGGTCACCCGATCCGGGTCATCGGCGACCGCAAGCTGGACCTCGCGGTCCGGCTCGAGGTGGCGGGGCTGCAGTTCGAGGTGTGCCGGGACTTCGACGAGGCGGTGCGCACCTCGCCGGCCGGCCGGATCGAGGCCATCGCCAACTACACCGCCTTCCAGGACCTGCGCCGCCGCGTCGGCAACTGACCGAAGACCCGTTTCGACAGGAGAACACGCTGTGAGCGACTCCAGCCTGCGTCTGGTGTGGGTCTACCCCGACCTGCTGAGCACCTACGGTGACCAGGGCAACGTCCTGGTCACCGAGCGCCGGGCCCGCCAGCGGCGGGTGCCGGTCACCCGGATCGACGTACGGTCCGACCAGCCGATCCCGACCTCCGGTGACATCTACCTCATCGGCGGCGGCGAGGACCGCCCGCAGCGGCTGGCCGCCGAGCGGCTGCGCCGCGACGGCGGGCTGAACCGCGCGGTCGACAACGGCGCCATCGTCTTCTCGGTGTGCGCCGGCTACCAGATCATCGGCCACGAGTTCGTCAACGACCTCGGCCGTCCCGAACCGGGCCTTGGCCTGCTGGACGTCGTGAGCGTCCGCGGCGAGGGCGAGCGCTGCGTCGGCGACGTGCTGGCCGACATCGACCCCGTCCTCGGTCTGCCCCCGCTGACCGGCTTCGAGAACCACCAGGGCGTCACGCACGTCGGCAAGAACGCCCGCCCCCTGGCGCGGACCCGCTTCGGCAACGGCAACGGCACCGGCGACGGCACCGAGGGCGCGTACAACGAGACCGTCTTCGGCACCTACATGCACGGCCCCGTCATGGCCCGGAACCCGCAGATCGCGGACATGCTGATCAAGCTGGCGATGGACGTCAGGGCGCTGCCGCCGGTCGACGACCAGTGGTACGAGGCGCTGCGCGCCGAGCGCATCGCGGCGGCGTCCCAGCCCGCCTGAGGTCCGCAACGTCGCGGGTCCGACCGGGGGAAACGGGGCCAGGGCCGGGTGGTGTCCGCAGTGCGGGCGGCGTTTCCGCCGCCCGCGCCCGGCTCGATAACGTAGTGAGCAGCGGTGCGCGTCGCCGCGGGTCCATCCGGACGACGGCGTCCGGCGCCCGGATCGATCTTTCAGGAGTAACGAGCAAATGCGTATTGGTGTGCTGACGAGCGGCGGCGACTGCCCCGGCCTCAACGCCGTCATCCGGTCGGTCGTGCACCGCGCGGTCGTCGACCACGGGGACGAGGTCATAGGTTTCCACGACGGGTGGAAGGGCCTCCTCGAGTGCGACTACCGCAAGCTCGACCTCGACGCGGTCGGCGGCATCCTGGCCCGTGGCGGCACCATCCTCGGCTCCTCCCGGGTCCGCCCCGAGCACCTGCGGGACGGCGTCGAGCGGGCCAAGGGCCACGTCGCCGACCTGGGTCTCGACGCGATCATCCCGATCGGCGGAGAGGGCACCCTCAAGGCCGCCCGGCTGCTGTCCGACAACGGCCTGCCGATCGTGGGCGTGCCCAAGACGATCGACAACGACATCGCCTCCACCGACGTCACCTTCGGCTTCGACACCGCCGTGACGGTGGCCACCGAGGCGCTGGACCGCCTGAAGACCACCGCCGAATCGCACCAGCGCGTGCTCATCGTCGAGGTCATGGGCCGCCACACCGGCTGGATCGCCCTGCACTCCGGCATGGCGGCCGGCGCGCACGCGATCGTCGTGCCGGAGCGCCCCTTCGACGTCGCGGAGCTGACCCAGCGGGTCGGCGAGCGCTTCTCCGCGGGCAAGAAGTTCGCGATCGTCGTGGTCTCCGAGGGCGCGAAGCCGCGCGAGGGCACGATGGAGTTCGAGTCGGGCGTCAAGGACGTCTACGGCCACGAGCGCTTCACCGGCATCGCCACCAGGCTCTCGATCGAGCTGGAGGAGCGGCTGGGCAAGGAGGCCCGCCCGGTCATCCTCGGCCACGTGCAGCGCGGCGGCACCCCCACCGCCTACGACCGGGTGCTGGCCACCCGTTTCGGCTGGCACGCGGTCGAGGCCGCGCACAACGGCGACTTCGGCATGATGACGGCGCTGCGCGGCACCGACATCACGCTGGTGCCCCTCGCCACCGCCGTCGAGCACCTCAAGACCGTCCCCGCCGAGCGTTACGTCGAGGCCGAGTGCGTGCTGTGACGCGCTGACACACTCCTGGAACCGCCCCCGGTCGCGAGCGCGACCGGGGGCGGTTCTAGTCTGGTGCGGGCGCACCCGCCCCAACCGGCACATTGCCGACGGCGCGGTGCGTGCGGCAGGCACGACAGGAGAGTGACGGATGGACCACGGCGGACACGGGATGACGGCGGAGCTCCCGCCGTTCACCCTCGGCCGGGGGCTCGAGTTCAGCGGGGATCCGGTCTTCCTGGCCGGCTGTCTGCTCGCGCTCGCGCTCTACGGCTGGGGCGTCGTACGACTGCTGCGGCGCGGCGACCGCTGGCCGGCCGGACGGATCGTCGCCTTCGTCGCCGGCGTGCTGTCCATCGCCCTGGTGATGTGCACCGCGCTGAACGACTACGGCATGGTCATGTTCAGCGTCCACATGGTGCAGCACATGGTCGTCAGCATGGTCTCCCCCATCCTCCTGCTGCTGGGCGCCCCGGTGACCCTGACGCTGCGGGCGCTGCCGACGGCGGGACGGGGCCGCAAGGGCCCGCGGGAGCTGCTGGTGGCGCTGCTGCACAGCCGCTACCTGCGGGTGATCACGCATCCGGCGTTCACCATCCCGCTGTTCATCGCCAGCCTGTACGGGCTCTACTTCACGCCGCTGTTCGACACCCTGATGGGCAGCCGGACCGGGCACATCGCGATGATGGTCCACTTCCTCGCCGTGGGCCTGGTGTTCTTCTGGCCGATCATGGGCGTGGACCCGGGGCCGAACCGGCCGAGCCATGTGATGCGCATCCTCGAACTGTTCGCCGGGATGCCGTTCCACGCCTTCTTCGGCATCGCCCTGATGATGGCGAGCGAGCCGATGATCGGCGCCTTCAAGCACCCGTCCGCCTCGCTGGGGATCGACGCGCTGGACGACCAGACCGCGGCCGGCGGCATCGCGTGGGCGTTCAGCGAGATCCCGTCGGTGATCGTCCTCGTGGCGCTGCTGATCCAGTGGTACACCTCCGACCAGCGCCAGGCGCGTCGCAAGGACCGCGCCGCGGACCGCGACGGCGACGCGGAACTGGCAGCCTACAACGCGTACTTGGCATCCTTGGAGGCACGGGGTCGCGGCTGACGGGGCCGCCCGCCGCGAAGGGAGGCCCGCGATGGGCGACCAGGTACGGATATCGGGCGACGCGCTGCAGTTGCCGGGCGGTGTCACGGTGCGCTTCATGCGCACCCTGCGGCTACCGGAGACGGGGACGCATCCGCTCCCACCCGGGATCGGCACCTTCCCGCTGCGCCGGGTCTCGGACCACCCCGACACCGCCCCCCGGGAATGGCTCGCACGGGGCGGGGTCATGCTGCCCGTCTACCAGCGCGAGGCCATGTGGCTCAGCTTCTCGGCCTCCGCGCCGGCCGCGCTCCAAGTGGGCGTCGGCAAGGTGTGCGCGGTGTCGGGGCGGCCGTGGAGCGACCGGCTGTCGCAGGACCCGCAGAACTACCTGGTGCTGCCGCGCCAGCCGTGGCTGGACGGCATCAACTCGGGCTCCGGGACGATCCGGCAGTTCGTGGCCGTGCCCCTGGGTCTGGGCGCGACCGTCGAGGGCCAGGTCACCGGCGAGGAGGTCTGGGGCGGGGTGCAGTTGCAGGTGACCGAACTCGGCGAGGAGCAGTTGACGGCGTGGGTGGCGGAGCAGCGGCGCCGGGAGAGCACGCGTCGCGCGGCCTTCGGCGGCTACGGCGGCGCCCCGGGGGCGATGCCGATGGCCGCCCCGGCGGCCGCCCCTCCGCCGGCCCCGGGGAGCGTCCCGCGTCCGGGCGGCGCCGCGCGCCGGGCGGGGGGCGCGGCACGGTCCCCGGTCTCCATGGGGCTGGGCGCCGGCGGCCGCATGCGTCAGGAGGTCTACCGTGACGACCGCAAGCCCTCCGACTGGCGCGGCAAGCCCTCGGGCCGGGTCTACGTCCACCTGACGACGGTGCCGGAATGGCGCCGCATCACCGGCGAACCGGCTCCCCCCTCCCCGGTCGACCGCGCCGCGTACACCGCCGCCGGACTGCCCTGGTTCGACTACTACGACGCCGACGCCGACGACCTGGCGGCGCCCGGCACGCTCACCCAGGTGAAGCCGGTCGGCGACTGGCTCGGCGAGGACGAGTCGCCGTGGGTGGCACCGCACCCGGGTCAGGTGCAGCAGCTGGGGGACGAGGGTCAGGTCACCGACGGCGACTGGTAGCGCACGGCGGGCGGCGGCGGGACCATGGAGTCCGGGCCGCCGCCGCGCGGCCCCCGGGGAGGAGGCCAGGGATGCCCACACCTGCCAAGGCGATGATCACGTGCACGGTGGCGTGTCTGGTCGCCGTGACCGCGTACACGGTGGCGCTCGGCCCCAACGGATGGGTGTGGTTCGCCTGGGTCGTCCTCACCCTGGCCACGATCGGGGTGTTCGCGATCCGCACGCCCCGCTGAGGCTTCCCGGCCGCCGGGCCGTCCTCAGGGCCGTGCCGCGGCGGTCCGCGCGTCGCGGGCGGCGATCGTCCCGATGCGGCGCAGGTCGCCGGTGAGGTCACCGCTGCGGTCGAGGTGGGCCGGGACCAGCCGGCCCACGAGCCACCGGAACCAGGCGGGCGTGTTCCGCATCCGGTAGGTCTGCACCACCCGTGTCCCCGTGCCCGCCGGCTCCACCGCGATGGTCCAGTCGGTGCTGTCGGGGAAGAGCGGGGTGGCGACGGTGCGCCACGTGATCCGGTGCGGGGCCTCGAACGCCACGATCTCGCAGACCCGGCTCCACCTCAGCCGGCCCGATCGGTTGCGGCCGCGGAAGCGGGCGCCGGGTGCCGCCGTGCTCGCCCCGCGCAGCCAGGTGACCCGGTGGCACTCGTGGCTCCACTCGCTGGTCCGGGTCACGTCCGCGACGACGCGCCACACGGCCTCGGCCGGCGCGTCGACGACCACCTCGGTGCGGCACGTCCGGGCTACGCCCCGCTCCCTGTCGTTACCCCTCACTGTTCCTCCCCCTCCAGGTCGTGTGCTCGGGTCTCACGCGTCGAGCAGCCGGTCGATGACACCGGCCACCCACTGTTCGTACTGCTGCGGTGTCCAGCCGGAGATCCCGGTCAGCAGGTGGTAGACCTCGACGCCGAGGACGGCCCACGCCCCGTCGAGCTCCTCCCGGGTCACCGCACGCCCCGTGACGCCGGTCATGCCCTGCTCGACGCTGACGCGCCGGCGCCGCTGGTTGTCCCGCAGCTTCCCCGCCAGGTCGCCGTTGGAGGCGGCCGCCTCGCGCAGCGCGAGGTGCACACCGGCGGTGCGCCGGTGGATGGCGGTGACCAGCCGCGCGGCGGCGGCGATGCGCTCCTGCCGGGTCCCCGACGCGAGTCCGGCGAACTCCGGCCGTTCGGCGAGCGCTTCGGGCTCCGCGTCGCCGACCACGGCGACGTCGAGCGCGGCCATCAGCAGCTCGCCCTTGGACCGGAAGCCCGCGTACACCGTCTCGACCGACACCCCGGCCTCGCGGGCGACGTCACGCATCCCGGTCGCCGCCCACCCCCGCTCGCCGAACAGCCGGACGGCCGCGGCAAGCACGACGGCCCGGGTCTCCCCCGCCTGCTGCTCGCGTCGCGGTGACCGGTACGCGCGCCGCGCCTGGGGCTCCTCCTGCGCCGCCATCAGCGGACCGCCCCGCCCCGCTCGCAGTCCTGCGGCCGCCACCATTGCGCCAGGCGCCGCCGGTAGGCGCGGGCGAAGCCGTGCAGCAGGATGAAGCGCGGAACGGGGGGCACCAGAGCGACCACGATCCGGTGCCCCTCGGGGTCGATGCCGTCGAGCAGCCAGTGCCCCTCCATGCCGAGTTGCCTGAACGACTTGGACTTCACGTTGTACCGCTGGTCCCAGTCACGCCACTCGGCCTGCGTGAGGGTGGCCGACACGACGGGCATGGCCTGCTCGACCTCGCGTTCCAGGTGCGGTACGAGGACGGCCGTCAACGCGTCGAGCGCCGACAGCAGTCTGACGCGCGCCTGGTCGGAGGCCGTCTCCGCGTACCGCCGGGCGGCGTCCGTCACGGTCACGGCCGCCGGGGTGATGCGGCGGTGGTCGGCGTCCAGCGAGTCCAGCAGCGGCCCGGTGGCCGGGTCGCGCTCGCGCACCAGCGGCCACAGTCCCTCGTCCTCGCCGATGTGGTGCGCGTGGAGGAACTCCATCAGCCACACGACGTGCCGGCCGACCGCGCTCCCCTGCCCCGGCTGCGGATGCGGCTCGGTGGACAGCACCGTCCGCGTGCGCTCCAGGTCACGGCGGAGCGCGCCGTGCACGATCCCCATCATCCGTGTGTCCGCGGCTGCGGAACCCGTCCCCATGCCGACCTCCCCGTCGCCGTCCTGCTCGGAGACTAGGGCCCTGGATGTTTTCATTACAACGTCGTTACGGTGAATTCTGGCCCCATGAACACCACCACCCCTCACGCCCTGGCGTGGGTGCAGGCCGTCAGGCCCTCGTCCTTCGTCCGTCCCCTGTCACGGAGGCGACCACCTTGGCGATGACGGCCGTCACGACGAGGCTCCCGGTCAGGACCATCCCGACGCCGACCACGAAGAGGCCGCTCGAGTCGTCCGACCAGTCGACGAAGGCGGCGGTGGTCAGGCCGAGCGTGGTGCCGAGCACGGCGGCCATGACGAAGCCGCGGGACGCGGCCCAGCACACGACCGCCACGAGCGTCACAACCAGCCCTGCGACCTGCCAGGCTTCGTAGGGACCGGTCACGGTGCCGTCGGGCTGCACATCACGGTGGCTGTCCCAGCCCAGCCAGGCAGCCCAGTCGGCCGACGCGACGACGGCCGGCAGGAGGATCGGCACCAACCGGGAAGCGGGATTCGCTGTTGATGGGCGCATGACCCGAGCGTCCCGCCCCGCCCGGGCACCGGCCAGAGCGCACGTACTCAGCTCCGGCCGAGTACGTGCCCCCCACGCGGCAGCCGCAGAGGCCCGGCGTCAGGCGGGGGCGTGGCGGGCGAGGCCGGAGACGAGCAGGTCGAGGCCGAACTCGAAGCGTTCGTCGCCCTCGTCGCGCATGAGGGCGTCGACCATGCCCGTGATGTGCGGGAAGCGCGCGGGGGGCAGCGAGCCGAAGTACTCGCGGATGCGGGCGATGTGCTCGTCGAGGGGGACGCCCGTCCCGCCGAAGCCCTGGCTGTTGCGCAGGCCCTCCTCGACCGCGGTGGCGGTGACGAAGAGCGCGAGGGCGTCCACGCCGTAGGCGCAGACCCGGTCGGACAGGCCGCCGGCCTTGAAGATCGCGAGCATGGCCTCGGCGTTGAGGAGGGCGTTGGGGCCGAAGGGGATGCCCTGGCCGATGGCGGCTCGCGAAAGGTCGCGGTGGGCGACGAGGACGCGGCGGCCCTGCCGGGCCATCTCCTTGATCTGCTCCTGCCACCGCTGCGGGTCGGGCTCGGGGCGGGTCACGTCGGCCTGGATGCGGTCGAGGAGCAGCTCCAGCAGCTCCTCCTTGTTGGCGACGTGCGCGTAGAGCGAGGCGGCGCCGGTGTCCAGTTCCTGGGCGACCCGGCGCATGCTCAGCGCGTCGAGGCCTTCGGCGTCGACGACGTGCAGGGCCGCGCTGACGATCGCCTCGCGGCTGAGGCTGCGGCGGGGGGCCTTCTTGCGCTCGGCGCGCCAGGGCGGGACGGGGACCGATGTCACGTGCTGCGCACCTCCGGGAGCGGAACACGAACAGCGTACTTGACACGAACACTGTTCGTCTTCTAGAACACTGTTCGTCAAAACCGAACGCCGTTCGTCCCGTCCCGCGGAGGCCCCCATGACCACCCAAGCCCCCTCCCCGCCGGCGCCCCCGGCCGCCGGCCACCCCCTGCGCAAGCTCGGGCTGGCCGTGATCCTCGCCGTCGAGATCATGGATCTGCTCGACGCCACGATCGTCGGCGTCGCCTCGCCCTCGATCCGCGCCGACTTCGGCGGCAGCTCCACGCAGATCCAGTGGATCACCGCCGCCTACACGCTGGCCTTCTCCGTGCTGATGATCACGGGGGCGCGGCTCGGCGACATCGTGGGCCGCCGCCGGATGTTCCTCGTCGGGCTCGCCGGGTTCACGGTGTGCTCCGCGCTGTGCGCGGCCGCGGGCTCCGCGGGGATGCTGATCGGCGGGCGGGCCGCGCAGGGGCTGTTCGCCGCCATGATGGTGCCGCAGGGGCTCGGCATCCTGCGCCAGATGTTCCCGCCGAAGGAACAGGGGGCGGCCTTCGGCGCTTTCGGGCCGGTCATGGGCCTCGCCGCGGTCGCCGGGCCGGTGCTCGGCGGTTTCCTCACCGACGCCGACCTGTTCGGCTCCGGCTGGCGCTCGGTGTTCCTGATCAACGTCCCGATCGGCGCCGTCGCCTTCGCCGTCGCGCTGCGCATCCTGCCCGAGGGCCGCTCGCCGCACGCGCCGCGGCTGGACCTGCCGGGGTCGGCGCTGGTCAGCCTCGGGGTGCTCATGCTGGTGTACCCCCTGGTCCAGGGCCGCGACCTGGGCTGGCCGCTGTGGACGTACCTGTCGATGGCGGGCGCGGTCCCGGTGCTCGGCCTCTTCGCCTGGTACCAGCGGCGGCTGGTGGCGCGGGGCGGTTCCCCGCTCGTCGAGCCGGGGCTCTTCCGCCACCGCGGCTTCTCCGCCGCGCTCGTGGTGGGCGTGGCCTTCTTCGCGGCGATCAGCGGGCTGATGCTCGTGCTCACCCTGCACCTGCAGGTCGGGCTCGGCTACAGCGCCCTGCACGCCGGGGCGTCGATGATCCCCTGGTCCGCCGGCACGGTCGTCGGCGCGGTCCTCTCCGGTGCCGTCCTCGGCCCGAAGTACGGCCGGCGCACCATCCAGGCCGGCTTCGCGCTGTCGGCGGTGGCCGTCGCCGCGCTGGCGCTCACCGTGCACCTGGCGGGCCAGGGGGCCACCACCTGGCAGCTGCTGCCCGCCCTCCTGCTGAACGGCTTCGCGATGGGCCTGGTCATGGCGCCGTTCTTCGACATCGCCCTCGCCAACGTCGAGGAGCGCGAGACCGGCTCGGCCTCGGGTGTCCTCAACGCCGTTCAGCAGCTGGGCGGTTCGGTCGGTGTCGCGGTGCTCGGCACGGCGTTCTTCTCGTACGCGGCCGACGGGGGCACGGTGCCCGCGACCCAGTGGACGGCGCTCATGGCCGCGGCCGCGTTCGTCGCGGCCCTGGCGGCCGCCTTCCTGATGCCCCGTCGCGCCCGCGAGGGCGCGACGGGACACTGAAAGAGCACCTGCCTCAGGCGGTGTGCAGGGTCAGGCCGTAACGGGCCAGGATCGGGTTGACGGGCTGGAACCAGGTCTCGCCTCCGGAGGAGCAGTTGCCCCAGCCTCCGGAGGTGACGCCCTGGGCCTGGTCGCCGCTGATGAACGAGCCGCCGGAGTCGCCCGGTTCCGCGCACACGTTCGTCTTCGTCAGGCCGTACACGCTGCCCTGGCTGTAGTTCACGGTCTCGTTCTTCGCCAGGATGGTGCCGCAGTGCCAGTGCGTGGTCGACCCGGAACGGCAGACCGACGCCCCCACCGGCGCCTCGGCGGAGCCGCGCACCAGGGCGTCGGGGACGGTGCCCCAGCCCAGCACCACCGGAACCGTCCACCAGCCGCTGCCGACGTTAACCCAGCCGTAGTCGTTGCCGGGGAACGTGCCGCCCTGGAAGGCGCCGACGTAGGAGCCGTCCCAGCCGTACACGGCGGCGCCGGGCTGGGCGCAGTGCCCGGCGGTGACGAAGCCGCCGTACACCGAGAAGCCGATGGAGCAGCGGATGTTGTGGCTGTAGTACGGGTCCCCGCCGACCGTCCCCGCGGAGAGCGTCGCCGGTGCCTGCGCGGCCCGGCGTACCGAGGTGACGACGGCGCCGGGTGCGGCCCGGCGGGCGGAGGCGACAAAGGCGCGCACCGCCGCGGTGTCCCGCGCGCCCGCGCGGACGTCGACGACGACGCGGTTGGCCCGCGGGTCGACGCGCCAGCCGGTCACGGCCGCCGGAGCGGCCCCCGCCCTGGCCCCGCGGTCCAGGACCGCCTTCGCCGCGTCGAGTTCGCCCGCGGAGTGCTCGACGACCCGTACGGCCGCCCCGGTCCCGCGGACGGCCGCGGCCTTGCGTTCGCCGGTCACGGCGACGACGAGGGCGCCCGTGCGCGCGTCGAACCAGGACCCGCCGTAGTCCGCGCCCGCGGCACGCCGGGCGGCGGGCTCCAGGCGGGTGGCGGCGGCCTCGTCGCGCAGGCGTTCGCGCGCCTGCGCCTCGCTCAGGCCCAGGTCGCCGGCGAGGGCCCGGACGAGCCCGGCGGACGGCGTGCCGGCGGCGGAAGCGGGTGCGCTCCCCGTGGCGGGAGAGGCGGCGGCGGGAGTGAGCGCGGTGGAGGTCGCGCCCAGTCCCGCCAGGACGAGCAGCACGGACAGGGCGGCACGCGCGCTGATCCTGCGTCTCATGGCAGTTCCCCTAACTGGTGTGGGAGGAAGTGGTGCAGGGGAGGTTGTGAGAGCGCTCTCAAAACTGACGTCGCCGCGAGCCTAGAGGTGACGATTAGTCATGTCCATACCAATCGCTCGGCGCACGCGTGCGGGCCCGGTGACGCACGGCACCCGCCGCGCCTAGACTGACCATCCTCGAACCGCGTTGTGACCTGGCAGAACGCCGCCCCGGAGCCGATCGGCGCCAGTTGGGAGTCAGTCCGTGTTCTACTACGTGCTCAAGTACGTGGTCCTCGGCCCGCTGCTGCGGGTGCTGTTCCGCCCGAGGATCGAGGGCATGGAGAACATCCCGGAGGAGGGCGCGGCGATCGTCGCGGGCAACCACCTGTCGTTCTCCGACCACTTCCTGATGCCCGCGATCCTGCCGCGCCGGATCACCTTCCTGGCGAAGGCCGAGTACTTCACCGGAACCGGCATCAAGGGACGGCTGACCGCGGCGTTCTTCCACAGCATCGGGCAGATCCCGGTCGACCGCTCCGGCGGGAAGGCGGGCGAGTCGGCGGTCCGCGAGGGGCTGAAGGTGCTCGCCAAGGGCGAGCTCCTCGGCATCTACCCCGAGGGCACCCGCTCCCACGACGGACGCCTCTACAAGGGCAAGGTCGGCGTGGCCACCATGGCCATCCGCGCCGGGGTCCCGGTGGTCCCGTGCGCGATGATCGGCACGTACGAGATCCAGCCCGCCGGCCGGCGGCTGCCGCGCATCAAGCCGGTGACGATCCGCTTCGGCGCGCCGCTGGAGTTCTCCCGCTTCGAGGGGATGGACAACGAGCGCTTCGTGGTGCGCTCGGCCACGGACGAGATCATGTACGCCATCCTCGGCCTGTCCGGCCAGGAGTACGTCGACCGGTACGCCTCCGAGGTCAAGGCGGAGCAGCAGGGCCAGTCCGGCATCGGCTCCCGGCTGCGCCGCAGCGCCTGACCGGTCGCACCCTGACCGGTCGTACCCTGGGCGGTTGCGCCCTGGGCGGATCCGCGCACGGCGAACGGGCCTGGCCCCGCCGTCACCGGCCGCCTAGCGTCGCCGTCATGACGAGGACTGCGTTCGTGATCGGGGCGACGGGACAGATCGGCCGGGCGTCGGTACGCGCCCTCGCCGAGGACGGCTGGGAGGTGCGGGCCGCCTCCCGCGGGGGCGGCGGTGACGTGGACTGGCCCGACGGGGTACGGCCGGTGGCCGTGGACCGCGAGGACACCGCGGCCCTGGCGTCGGCGCTCGGCGAGGGCTGCGACGTGCTGCTGGACTGCGTCGCCTACGGTCCGGAGCACGCGCGGCAGCTGACGGACCTGGCGGACCGGATCGGCTCCGCGGTCGTCGTGTCCAGTTGCTCCGTCTACGAGGACGGCCGCGGCCGCAGCCTGGACACCGACGGGGAGCCCGGCGGCGCGCCCGTCTTCCCGGTACCCGTCACGGAGGCACAGCCGGTGCTGGCCCCGGGCGAGGGCGGCTACTCGCCGCGCAAGGTGGCGCTGGAGCGCGACCTCCTCGCGGCGGAGGGACGGTTGCCCGTCACGCTGCTGCGCGCCGGGGCCGTCCACGGCCCGCACAGCCTGCGGCCCAGGGAGCTGTACTTCGTCAAGCGGGCCGTGGACCGGCGGCCGTTCCGGGTGCTCGCGTACGGCGGGGAGAGTCGCTTCCACCCGGTGCACGCCGCGAACCTCGCCGAACTGGTGCGGCTGGCCGCCCGCCGCCCGGGCTCCCGGGTGCTCAACGCCGGTGACCCGTACGCCCCGACGGTGGCGGAGATCGCGGACGCCGTCGGCGCGGTGCTGGGCCACGAGACGGAGACGTACACCGTGGACGGCCCTCCCCCGGCGAAGAACGTCGGCGACACCCCGTGGACCACGGCCCACCCCTTCGTGCTCGACATGTCGGCCGCGGAGCGCGAGCTGGGCTACCGCGCCGTGACCGGCTACGTGCAGTCGCTGCCGGAGAACGTGGCCTGGCTGGTCGAGCGGCTCGGCGGGCGGGACTGGCGGGAGGCCTTCCCCGTCCTGGCGTCGACGTACGACCGGTTCGGCGACCTGTTCGACTACGCGGCCGAGGACCGCTGGCTGGCCTCCGGAAAACCGCTCGTCGCGCCCTGAGAGCCCCACTAGCCTCGGGGCGTGGGAAAGGACCGGACATGAGTGCGCGGCTGCGGGCCCTCGCCAAGGAGACGGAAGGCCTCGTCGCGACCGGCCGGTACCGCACGGCACGCGGCGTGGAGGTGGCGATCGGGGAGGCCGTCGCGCGGGCCGTGCGGGGGACGCGGATGTACGGCCCCGGGCCCGTCGATCCCGGCCCCCGCACGGAACGCACCGGGCCCACGGCCTTCGAGGTGACCGGCGAGGACAGCCTGCAGGCCGCGCGCCGCCTGGTGCGGCAGGCACCGGGGGTCCCGGTCGCCGTGCTGAACTTCGCCTCGGCGCGCAACCCCGGCGGCGGCTACCTCAACGGGGCGCAGGCCCAGGAGGAGGCGGTGTGCCGCGCGTCGGCGCTGTACACGACGCTGCTCACGGCGAGGCAGTTCTACGACTGGCACCGGGCCGACCGCAGCCCCTTCTACAGCGACCGGGTGATCCACTCCCCCGCCGTCCCGGTCTTCCGCGACGAGCACGGCGTCCTGCTGGACGAGCCCTTCGAGGCCGGCTTCCTCACCTCCGCCGCGCCGAACGCGGGGGTGATCGCCCGCCAGGACCCCGGCGCCACGGACCGGGTGCCGGCCGCCCTGACGGCGCGGGCGGGCAGGGTGCTCGAGGTCGCCGCGGCGCACGGCTACCCCTGCCTGGTGCTGGGTGCCTGGGGCTGCGGGGTGTTCCGCAACGACCCGGCCGCGGTCGCGGCCGCCTTCCGCGAGCACCTCGGGCCGGGCGGCCGGTTCGCGGACCGCTTCGGCCGGGTCGTCTTCGCCGTACTGGACCGGCGCGCGGACTCGCCCACCCGGGCGGCCTTCGCCGCCGCCTTCCCCGGGTAGAGGAGTCCCATGAGCGACAAACGCAACATCGACACCGTGATGGACGCCGTGGACCAGAAGTGGATGCCGCACGTCCTCGCCGAGGTCAACGACTACGACGTGAAGGTGGCCAACGTCGAGGGCGACTTCACCGAGCACGCGCACGCGGACACCGACGAGTTCTTCCTCGTCCTCGCCGGCCGTCTGCACCTGGAGCTGCCGGACCGTACGGTGACCCTCGGCCCGCACGAGGTGTTCACCGTGCCCCGCGGTGTCCCGCACCGCCCGCGCGCCGAGGAGGGCACCCGCATCCTGATGTTCGAGCCGCGCGGCACGGTCAACACCGGCGACGGCAACGAGGGCACGGGCACGACCGGGGTACGGCTCGGATAGCCGCCCGGGCCCGGAACGCCGGACGGCCCCGCCGCGCCCCTGTGGGCGCCGCGGGGCCGTCCGCCTGTGCACCGCGGAGGGTCAGCTCGTGGGCGGCACCGGCGTGGCGTGCGGAGCGCACGTCACGTCGGACCGGTCGAGCCTGCCGGTCACGAAGTAGCCGGTGACCCGGTCGTTGATGCAGGGGTTGACCAGGCCGGTGACGCCGTGCGAACCGGCGCCCTTCTCGGTGATCATGAGCGAGCCCTTGAGCCGCTTGTGCAGCTCCACGGCGCCGGTGTACGGGGTCGCCGCGTCACGGGTGCTCTGGACGATCATGACGCGCGGCAGGCCGTGGCCGGTCCGCACCTCCACGGGGTTCTGCTGCGGGACGCCCCAGGTGGCGCACGGCAGGTTCATCCACGCGTTGGACCAGGTCAGGAACGGGTACTTGGCGTGCAGACGGGTGTTGTCGCGGTCCCAGGTGCGCCAGTCACGGGGCCACTTGGCGTCGGTGCACTCCACCGCCGTGTAGACCGCGTTGCCGTTCTCCGAGGAGATGTTGCCCGCGGTGTCCGACAGGTCGGGCGCCGCGGCGTCGACCAGCGCCTGGGTGTCACCCGCGAGGTAGGCGCTCCAGATCCCGGCCACGGCCGCCCACGACGAGTCGTAGTACGGGGCGCTCTGGAAGAGGCCGAGCAGTTCGGCCGGGCCCACGAGCCCGCCGATGGGGTGCGCCTTGGCGGCGGCCCGCAACTGCTCCCACTTCGCCTGGACCTTCGCCGGGGTGTTGCCGATGTGGTAGACGGAGTCGTACTTGGCGACCCAGGCCTTCCAGTCGTTCCAGCGGCCCTCGAAGGCGACGTCCTGGTCGAGGTTGTTCCGGTACCAGATCTGGTCGCGGGACGGGTTGACGACGCTGTCGACGACCATGCGGCGCACGTGCGACGGGAAGAGCGTGGCGTAGACGGCGCCGAGGTAGGTGCCGTACGAGACACCGAGGTAGTTGAGCTTGCGCTCGCCGAGGGCGGCGCGGACGACGTCGAGGTCGCGGGCGGTGTTGGCCGTCGTCATCTGCGACAGCATCGCGGCACCGGTGCGCTCCTTGCAGCCTTCCGCGTACTCGGCGGCCAGCTTGCGCTGGGCCCGCTTGTCGGCCTCGCTGTCGGGAACCGGGTCGGCCTTGGGGGCCTTCACGAACTCCTGCGGGTCGGCGCAGGAGATGGGCGCCGAGTGGCCGACGCCGCGCGGGTCGAAGCCGACGAAGTCGTAGGCCTTGGCGGTCGCCGCCCAGATCGGGTTCTTGGTCGTCACGCGGAGCGGGAAGCGCATCCCGGAGCCACCGGGGCCGCCCGGGTTGTAGATGAGGGCGCCCTGGCGCTCGGCGGCGGTGCCGGTGTTGCCGATGCGGTCCACGGCGATCTTGATCGTCTTGCCGAAGGGCTTGGCGTAGTCGACCGGAACGGTCACCCAGCCGCACTGGACGGGGTTCGCGATGCCCCAGTCGGCCGGGCACGCGGCCCAGTCGATGCCCTTCTTCGCGGCGTGCGCGGCGGCGATCCGGACGCCGCGGGCCTCGGCGGCGCCGCTGTGTCCGTGGGCCTTCGGCGCGCTGCGGGCGACCGCGGTCTGCGGTGCCGCCGTGGCGACGGTGCCGGCTATCAGGGCCGCGGTCAGCCCGAGCACGGCCGTGCGTCTCACCATGAACTCCCCCTGCTGTTGATGCCGCTCGTGGCGGCCTGAACGCAACTGCAGGGGGATCCTTTCGTCCCGGAAGCCCCGGGGAGAAGATCTTATGAGTGTTTCTTTACCAACGCATAAGGCGGGAGCTCCGGTTGGCGGCGTGCGCGGGGCACCGGACCGTCGCCGGCCGGCTCCGGCTGGACGAGGGCCGCCAGGTGGAAGGGGTGGCCCGGGAGTCCGGCGACCCGGGATTCGCCGTCGGGGTCGTGGCCGGGGCCCCGCCCCTGGCGGCCGGCGCCCGGACGGCGAGGGCCCTGGCACGGCTGCGGGAACTGCGCCCGCGCGCCCGGGTGACGCTGCGGGAACTGGACCGCGCGGAGGTCGTCACCGGGGTGGCAGCGGGAGGGCTCGACGTCGGGCTGGTCGACGGCGCGGCGTCCGGCGATCGGCTGCGGCTGCGGCTGCGGCTGCCCGAGGCCGGCCCGCTGCACGCGGTGCGCTGCGCCGAGGCGGACCTGACGGTGGTCCTGGCGGAGGATCATCCGCCGGCCCCGCCGGCCCCGCCGGCGGGGAGTGCGGCTGGCCGGACCTCACGGACGCCCTGTGGGTCGACGCGCCGGCCGCCGCGCTGCCACCGGCGCTGCTGCATCCGGCGGCGGCCGGGAGGGCTTCCGGGCGGGCGTGCGGCACGAGGGGCCCGAGGTCTGGACGGTGACTCGTCAGGCCGGGACTCGGTCCGGCGCTGCTGCCGTGCTCCGCGGCCGCAGGGGGCGCCCGGCGTCGCCGTGGTGCCGCTCACCGCACCGCGGCTGGTCCGCCGTACGGAGGTGCTGCACCGCGGCGGCGCGGGCGGGGCGGCGAGGGTGCTGACCGGCCTGCTGACCAGGGCACCCGGCCCGCAGCGGCCGACGGGGCTCACCCGTTCGGCCCAGTGCCTTTTGCCCCGCCCAGGTGACGGCCGCACAGTCGAGGGACGGCGGTATCTGGGCGCCCCATCCCCCCGGGGTGGACGAGGCGGTCCCCCGGGCGACCGTCCCGGGACCCGCGCTCGACGGCCCCTGCCACGCGACTCCCGCGCCGCCCCGTGCGATCGAACGGCCCGCCCGGGCCCCACGCCACCGTCCTGAGCGCGGCTGCGGCGTGCGCACGGTCCTCGCGCCCCCAAGGATCGAGGTCCCATGGACAGCACACCGAAGACACGCGTCGTTCTGCGGATTCGCCTGCACGAGGGCAAGGGGGATCAGTATGCGGCGGCATACGACCTCGTGCACCAAGGCATCGTCTCGGCAGACGGCTTCATCAGCTCGCAGCTGTGCCGGTCCCACGCGGACCCGGACAGCTGGATCGTGACCAGCGAGTGGCGGTCGCTCGACCAGTACCTCGCCTACCTGGCGAGCGAGGACTTCAAGGCGCGGCGGGTCGGGCTGCGCGAGTGCATCGTGGAGCACGAGTCGACGCAGTACGCGGTCGTCGCCGACGTGAAGCCGTGACGCCGTGAAGGCCCCGGCCCCGGGGACGGTAGCCGCCCCCGGGGCCGGTCCGCGTGCGCGTCAGCGCCAGCGGTACAGCTCCTTGAGCCGGTTCACGACGATGTTGAAGCGGCCCCGGTCCAGCGCGCAGGCCTCGCGGCGCATGCCGTCGGGGTGGACGCGCAGCACGCGGTCGACGTTCACCCAGGACGGGCGGCCGGACTTGTCCCACGGGCCGGAGCCGATGGCGACCCACTCCCGGTCGTCGTTGTGCTCCTTGCTGGACAGCTGCACGGCGAGCAGCGTGTCGGTCCGCTCGCGCGCGACGACGAGGACCGGACGGTCCTTGCCGCGGCCGTCGTTCTCCTCGTAGGGCACCCACGTCCAGACGATCTCGCCCGGGTCGGGGTCGCCGTCGTGGGCGGGTGCGTACTCGGTGCGGACGGGGCCGACCTGCTCCGGCTGGGCCTCGATGGTCGCACTGGGGCCGTAACGGCCCGGGTTCTCGGTGTCTATCGACGTCACGGGGCCACGCTAGCCGACAGGATGCGGCGCAGGCACAGCCCGTCCGGCGCGAGCGCGGTCAGCAGCGCGGCGGGACCGGCGAGCGGGGTCAGCACGGCCTCGCCGTGTTCTGCGTCCCGCACCGGCACCCGCGCCTCCACCGGCTTGTCCGTGAACGCGGGGTCCACGACCAGCAGTTGGCCCGCCGCCCGGTGCGTGTGCAGGACGGCGGGCCCTGACCAGCCCGCCACGCCCGGCCCGAAGGAGAGCTGCTGGTCCAGCAGCGGACGGCCCCCGACCCGTACCGTGAGGCGGGTGGTGAGCCGGCCCGGCCGCTCCCCCGCCCGGCCGAGGATCTGCTCCTCGCGCAGCACGAGGCGGGCGCCCGGGGCGAGTTCGGCCGTCGTGGTCATGAGCAGGTCGCTGCCCTCCGCGGCGATCAGCGGCTCCGGCAGCCAGTGCAGCACGGCGTCCTCGCCGACGGTGAGCCGTACGTCGTACCGCGCCTGCTCCCCGCCCCGGCCGGGCAGCGACACGGTGGCCGCCGCCGCGTCCACGTGGAGCACGGCGCCGGGCCGGGCGGTGACGTGCACGGCCAGCCGGTCGCCGCCCAGCGGCGCGCTCATGGCGCCGACGACCGTCACCCGGGCCGCCCGTGCATCGGCGGACCGCGTACGGCGCAGCGCGAGCGGCCCCTCCCCGGTGAGTTCGGGCAGTGCGGTGCCGCCGCGGCCGTCCGGGACGGCGGTGATCCGGGCGGTGGCGTGGACGCCACTCACGCGGGGACCGCCGCCCAGGCCGTCAGCCGCGTACGGATCCACTCGGCGACGGGGGCGACGCCGTTCTCGGCGACGAGGGAGGTGAAGACCACCGGCAGGTCGCCGCGCTGCCGCTTCGCGTCGCGCGCCATGCGGCCGAGGTCCGAGCCGACGTACGGGGCGAGGTCGGTCTTGTTGACGACCAGCAGGTCCGCGGTGGTGACCCCGGGGCCGCCCTTGCGCGGGATGTCGTCGCCGCCGGCCACGTCGATCACGAAGACCTGGGCGTCGACCAGGCCCTTGGAGAAGGTGGCGGTGAGGTTGTCGCCACCGGACTCCACGAGGACGAGGTCGAGCGGCCCGACGCTGTCCTCCAGGTCCTCGACGGCCTCGAGGTTGGCCGAGATGTCGTCGCGGATCGCGGTGTGCGGGCACGCACCGGTCTCCACCGCGGCGATCCGCTCGGGCGGCAGCACGGCTTTACGCAGGAGGAAGTCGGCGTCCTCGCGGGTGTAGATGTCGTTGGTCACGACGGCGATGGACAACTCCTCGCGCAGCGCGCGGCACAGCGCGGCGACGGTGGCGGTCTTGCCCGAGCCGACCGGGCCGCCGAGGCCGATGCGCAGGGCGCGGCGGCTGCCGTCGGGGCGGGCGGTGGGGGTGGCCCAGGTGTGCCGTTGCGGGAAGACGGTGTGGTCGTGGTCGAGGTGCATGAGGGGTCCCCCTAGGAGGCGAAGAGGCGGACGGGCCACCCGGCGTGGGCCTCGGCGTACACGTCGAGCAGCGGCGCGGAGGCGGCGGGCAGAGCGTCGGTGCCCTCGGTGAGGCATCGGTGGGCGGCGTCGGCGGCCCGGCCGGCGACCTCGTCCAGGTCCGGGGCGAGCCGGGCCAGCACGGCGGTCACCGCGAACGGGTCGAGGCTCAGCAGGCGTACGGCGGCGGTGGCCGGGCCGGTCACGGCCTCGTACGCCGCCGCGTGGGCGGCGTCCAGCGGGGTGAGGCCGGCGGCCCGGGCGGTCACGCCGAGCACGACGGGCTGGTGGGCCCCCCGCGGCCGGGCGGCGGTGAGCGCGTCGAGCGCGGGCGACGGCCAGGCGGCGCGGGCGGCCCGCGTCATCTGGCGGCCGAGGCGGCGGGCGGTCTGCCGCAGCGCGGGCGAGGGGGTACGGGCGTCGGCGGCCTCGTCCAGTGCGAGCGGGTCGGCGCCCGCGGTGGCCGCGGCGGCGAGCGCCGCGGCCACCAGGCCCGTGGTGTGCAGCCTGCCCCGGCAGAACTCCTCGAGCGTGCCGGGGCCGGTGATGCGGCCCGCCGTGACGGCCGCCTCGGCCCCTCCGGAGTGGGCGTGGCCCCCGGCGGGGAAGCGGCCGTCGGCGAGCAGCAGCAGCGCGGCGCGGTTCATCGTCCCCCTGCTCCGTTCAGAACAGGAAGTACCGCTGGGCCATGGGGAGTTCCACGGCCGGGGCGGGTTCGACGACGTCTCCGTCGATGCGGACGGTGAAGGTGTCGGGGTCGACCTCGACGTGCGGCATGGCGTCGTTCTCGCGCATGTCCGCCTTGGTGACGCGCCGGGTGTCGCGGATCGGGAGGAACCGCTTGCCGAGGGCGAGGCGTTCGGGGAGGCCGTCGTCGAGGGCGGTGTGCGTCACGAAGGTGAAGGAGTTGGCGGCGGGAGCGTGGCCGATCGCGCCGAACATCGGGCGCGGCAGGACCGGCTGGGGGGTCGGGATGGAGGCGTTGGCGTCGCCCATCTGCGCGTAGGCGATCTGGCCGCCCTTGAGCACGAGGTGCGGTTTGACGCCGAAGAACGCCGGGTCCCACAGCACCAGGTCGGCGAGCTTGCCGCTCTCGACCGAGCCGATCTCGCCGTCGAGGCCCTGGGCGACGGCGGGGTTGATGGTGTACTTGGCGACATATCGACGTGCGCGCAGGTTGTCGGCCCGTCCGTCGCCGGGCAGGGCCCCGCGCCGCCGCTTCATGACGTGCGCGGTCTGCCAGGTGCGCAGGACGACCTCGCCGACCCGTCCCATGGCCTGCGAGTCCGAGGAGATGATCGAGATCGCCCCCAGGTCGTGCAGGACGTCCTCGGCCGCGATCGTGCCGGGCCTGATCCGCGACTCGGCGAAGGCGAGGTCCTCGGGCACGGAGGGGTTGAGGTGGTGGCAGACCATCAGCATGTCGAGGTGCTCCTCGACGGTGTTGACGGTGTGCGGCCGGGTCGGGTTGGTCGAGGACGGCAGGACGTTGGGGTGGGCGACGACGGTCATGATGTCCGGCGCGTGCCCGCCGCCCGCGCCCTCGGTGTGGTACGCGTGGATGCCCCGGCCGGCGATGGCGGCGAGGGTGTCCTCGACGAAGCCGGCCTCGTTGAGGGTGTCGGTGTGGACGGCGAGCTGCGCGCCGGTCGCCTCGCACACCGTCAGGCAGGCGTCGATGGCGGCCGGGGTGGCGCCCCAGTCCTCGTGGATCTTGAAGCCGACGGCCCCGCCCCGCAACTGGGAGAGCATCGCCTCGTGGGAGACGGTGTTGCCCTTGCCGAGCAGGCCGATGTTGACCGGGTAGTGCTCCAGCGCCGCGAACATCCGCTCCAGGTGCCAGGGCCCCGGCGTGATGGTGGTGGCCTTGGTGCCCTCGGCCGGGCCGGTGCCGCCGCCGACGAGCGTGGTGATGCCGGCGGCCAGCGCCTCGTCCACGATCGTCGGGGAGATGAAGTGGACGTGCGCGTCGACGGCCCCGGCGGTGACGATCCTGCCGTTGCCGGCGATGACCTCCGTCTCGGGCCCGATGACGAGGTCCGGATGGACGCCGTCCATGGTGTCGGGGTTGCCGGCCTTGCCCAGCGCCGCGATCCGCCCGTCGCGGATGCCGATGTCGGCCTTGACCACGCCCCAGTGGTCCAGGACGACGGCGCCGGTGATCACCGTGTCGGGGGTGCCCTCGGCCCGGGTGGCCCGGGCCTGCCCCATCGACTCGCGGATCACCTTGCCGCCGCCGAAGACGACCTCGTCGCCCGAGCCGTCGGCGCCGCCCGACAGGTCCCGCTCGACCTCGATCAGCAGGTCGGTGTCGGCGAGCCGTATACGGTCCCCGGTGGTCGGCCCGAACAGGTCGGCGTAGACGGCACGCGAGAGCTCAGCCATCGAGGGCACCTCCGGTCTCTCCGCGCAGCCCCGCCACGATCCGCGCGCCGCCCAGCGGCACGAGCTCGACCTCGACGGGGATGCCGGGCTCGAAGCGCACGGCGGTCCCGGCCGCGACGGCCAGGCGCTTGCCGCGGGCGGCGGCGCGGTCGAAGACGAGACCCGGGTTGGCCTCGGCGAAGTGGTAGTGGGAACCGACCTGGACCGGCCGGTCGGCGGAGTTGAGCACGGTCAGCCGGGTGACCGGCTTGCCCGCGTTGAGCACGACGGGCCCACCCGCGTGGAGGATCTCCCCGGGAATCACGCGGCGCCCCCTAGACGATCGGCTCGTGGACGGTGACGAGCTTGGTGCCGTCCGGGAAGGTGGCCTCGACCTGGACGTCGTGGATCATCTCCGGCACGCCCTCCATCACGTCGTCCCTGGTGAGCACCTTGCGGCCGGAGGCCATGAGTTCGGCGACGCTGCGGCCGTCCCGGGCGCCCTCGAGGAGGTGCGAGGTGATCAGGGCGATGGCCTCGGGGTGGTTCAGCCTCAGGCCCCTGGCCCGCCGCCTCTCCGCCACGTCCGCGGCGACATGGACGAGCAGGCGTTCCTGCTCGTGGGGGGTCAATTGCATGGCCACACCTCGCAGTCGTCCCGGGTGAACGGACCCACGGGGGCGTCCCCGGCCGGCAGATCCGCCCTGCCGTTGTCCGGCAGCCGCAGGCTAGTTCGGCGGCGTTTCGTCCGCGTTAACTCCCGGGCTCCGGGGTGAAGCCGGCGGGCGCGCGGGGGAGCGGGGTGCGGGCGACCTCGTCGGGCCCGGCCTCCTCCGGCAGCATGCCACGGCCTTCCCGCTCCTCCGCGTACGACACGAGTCCGGCGACCACCCGGGCGCACCCCTGCCCCGGCCGCCGGGCGAGCCGGCACACGACCCCCTCGGGGACGGCCGGCGGATCGGCTCCCTCAGGTCCGCGCCGCCACGAACCGCTCAGACCCCGTCGTGATGGGCGTCCGTCGTACCGCGGTGCTCCGCGGCGATGCCGAACCGGCGGCGTTCGCCCGTGGCGGACACCACCCCGCGCACCGAGGAGACCGTACTGACCACCGCCTCCTCGGGAGCGGCGTCCAGTTCTTGGAGTCGTTGCAGGTCAGCGGCGGATACCAGGGCGACGAGCGGTTTGCCGTGACGCGTCACGACCACCCGCTCACCGCCGTAGACGACGCGGTTGATCAGTTCCGCCAGCTCCGCACGCGCTTGTGTCACCGGGACTTCATGGGCCATGCTCCCCATCATAACGAGATGTACGTCCTGTACATTTTTTACAGCGACGGGCACCCCTGCCCGGGTGCCCACGGAGGTGCAGCGATGCTTCGACCGACCGCCCGCCACGTCCTGCCCGAGTTCACCGAGCGCACCAGCGAGGGCGTACGGACCATGGACCCGTACTCCAAGCTGCTCCAGGAGCGGATCGTCCTGCTCGGGACGCCCATCGACGACATCTCGGCGAACGACGTGATGGCCCAGCTCATCCACCTGGAGGCCGCCGCCCCGGAACAGGACATCTCGCTCTACATCAACTCTCCCGGCGGGTCCTTCACCGCGATGACCGCGATCTACGACACCATGCAGTTCGTCAGCTGCGACGTGTCGACGGTGTGCGTCGGCCAGGCGGCCTCGGCGGCGGCCGTCCTGCTCGCCGCCGGAGCGCCCGGCAAGCGGCTGATGACCCCCGGCGCGCGGGTGCTGATCCACCAGCCCTCGTTCGCGGAGGTGATCCAGGGCACCACCGCGGACCTGGAGATCCAGGCCCGGGAACTGCTCCGCCGTCGGGAGCAGTTGGAGGAACTGCTGGTACGCCACACCGGTCAGGCACCGGAGCGGATCGGGGCCGACATCGAACGGGACACCATTTTTGACGCACCGTCGGCCCTCGCCTACGGCCTGGTGGACCGGCTGACGCTGAGCCGCAAGGACGGCGCCGGCCGCGCCCCGCGCGCCCTGCGGTGACGGGCCGTGGTACCCGAACTGCCCCCGCTCCCCGCACTGACGCGGGCCGAGGGCGAGCTGATCGACACCTACCTGCAGGTCGTGGACCTGCTGGGCCGGATCAACCCGTCCCGCTCCCGGGACACCTACGGGGCGCTGCGCGCCGCGCAGGCCCTGGTGGGGAGGGCGGCTGAGCTGCGGGACGCGCTGACGCTGATGCACATGCGCGGGGAGGGCGAGGTGCACACGGCGACGATGGAACGGGCGCTGCGGGTGCTGGACGGCGAACGGCGCACCGGTCAGGTCACCTTGCCGCCATCACGGCCGTGCTGACGGAGCGTCACGACACACTGGTCCGTTCGGGCGGCGCGAACTCGAACCGAATGGACTCGCCCGATCGTTGTATCTGCCGTGGACGGCCGAGTGGCCCCGAGTTGCGCGATATGGCCGCACACATCCGGAATCTGACGCTCCGTCCCTGGTGTTCGACTCCTTTCGAGTCGTCAGTCCGGGTCCCGTGTCGCGGAGTCCACCCGAATAGGTGAGTCGTGAACAGACTCACATTCGACCGGTTGTGCTGGGAATCGGCCGCTTCGGTGGGTGATCATCCCTTCGACGACAAGCCCCCGTCATCCCGGCGGGGCGGTCCGCGCGGACGCCGAATCCTGCCGCCGCGCGGATGCCAGGTCGACGACGACTCATCGGCAGGAGCGGAGGACCCGAGCACTACGGGTCCGGTCGCCGGACCCTTGGGGTGAAGCCGCAGCCGCGGCCGGGCATCTTCGCCTGCCCGAACCCGACAGGTCATCCTTCGCAGGCGGACGACGAAGGGTTGCGCATGAGTGCGCCAACAGCCATGTCCGGGGTCCTGTGCCGGCTCGGAGCGGTCTCCGCCCTCACGGCGGCCGCCGTGGCCGGTCCCGCCGTACTGCCGGAGCTCGCCCAGCAGGCAGACGCGGCGGCGGTCTCCGCCAAGGCGCTGAAGATCGCGGCATCCAAGAGGGGCGCGCCGTACCAGTACGGGGCCGCCGGCCCCGGCAGGTTCGACTGCTCCGGGCTCACCTTCTACTCCTTCAAGAAGGCGGGCAAGAAGCTCCCCCGTACCGCGGGCGCCCAGTACAACAGCGTCCGGCACATCCGGAAGTCCTCACGGACCCGTGGTGACCTGGTCTTCTTCCACTACGGGAGCAACGTGTACCACGTGGGGATGTACGCCGGGCACGGGAAGATCTGGCACTCCCCCAAACCCGGCGGGCGGGTGCGGCTGGAGAAGATCTGGAGCCGCAGCGTCTGGTACGGACGGGTGAAGTGACCCCGGTCGCGGGGGGGGGGGGGGGGGGCGCCCCCCCCCCCCCCCCCCCCCCCCCCCCCCCCCCCCCTCCCGCGGTCTTGGGGACGGAACTCAGTGCCGGGCCTGCTCCGGGTGGCGCAGGCACCAGCCGGCCCAGGCGGAGGCGACCATCTCGCGCACCTCGTGGCGGGCCGTCCAGCCCAGCTCCTCCTCGATCCGCGAGGCGGAGGCGACGACCCGGGCGGGGTCGCCGGGGCGGCGCTCGATGACCTGCGCCGTCGCGTCGGTGCGGCCGGTGACCGAGCCGATGATGCCCACCATCTCGGCGACCGAGACGCCCTCGCCGCGGCCGATGTTCAACACCAGGGCGGCGGTCGGGTCCTCCGCCAGCCGGCGCGCGGCGGCGACGTGGGCGGAGGCGATGTCCTCGACGTGGATGAAGTCGCGTACGCAGGTGCCGTCGGGGGTCTCGTAGTCGTCGCCGAAGATCAGCGGGGGCTTCCCCTGGGAGAGCCGTTCGAAGACCATCGGCACGAGGTTGAAGATCCCCGCGTCACCCAGCTCGGGCGTGGCCGCGCCGGCCACGTTGAAGTAGCGCAGGCAGGCGGTGGCGATGCCGTGGGCGGCACCCGTCGCCCGGACCATCCACTCGCCGACGAGCTTGGTCTCCCCGTACGGGCTCATGGGCGCGCACGGGGTCTCCTCGGTCACCAGGTCGACGTCGGGCATCCCGTAGACCGCGGCGGAGGACGAGAACAGGAAGCTGGTCACCCCGGCGCGCACCGCGGCCTCCAGGACGGTCTGCAGGCCCTGGACGTTCTCCCGGTAGTAGTGGAGCGGACGCTCCACCGACTCTCCGACCTGCTTCTTCGCCGCGATGTGCACGATCCCGCGCACCGAGTGATCGCGCAGCACCCGGTCCAGCAGCTCCGCGTCCAGCACGGAGCCCTTCTCCAGGTGCACCCCGGCGGGCAGCCGCTGCGGGTCGCCGGTGCTCAGGTCGTCCACGACGACGACCTGCTCGCCGCCGTCGACCATGGCCTTCACCACATGCGACCCTATGTATCCGGCACCGCCAGTAATCAACCACGTCATCCGACGCATCCTAACGGCTCTCCCACGGCGGCCCCGAACCCCCTGCGGGACGGGCCCCGCGGTACACTCCGCCGACTTTTTGTTTACTATCCATTCATCCACACAACCGTTTGCCGTCGCCCCGCGTCGTAGGAACGGTTGGAGCAGGCCCCACCGCGGGACACCGCTCGCCCGACGGCCCGCGCAGCATCGCGGACGCGTCCCAGCCTCAACCGATCCGCTGCCCCGGTTCGGTGCCTGATTCGCCTCGAAAGGGTTCTGGTCCATGGAAATACCGCCGCTCGCGGAAGTACGGCGCCTCACCGAGAAGAAGCGGGACGCCTGGTGGACCGTTTTCCTGGTCGACCCCGTGGCGACCCCGTTGGTGCGCTGGACGGCCAGGTGGACCCGACTCACCCCCAACCAGATCACCTGGGGCGCCCTCTTCCTCGGCCTGGGAGCCGCGGCCTGCTTCGCGCTCGCCGACTGGAAGTACCTGATCATCGGCGCCGTGCTGTACCACTTCAGCTTCATCCTGGACTGCATGGACGGGAAGCTGGCCCGGCTCACCGGCAAGGGCTCCGAGTTCGGCGGCTGGCTCGATTACATCTTCGACCGCATCCGCGTGGTGTGCTGCGCCGCGGCCCTCATGGGCGGCCAGTTCTACCGCACGGACAACCCCGTCTACATGTGGCTCGCCCTCGCGGTGATCTTCCTCGACGCGCTGCGGTACCTCGACGCGCTGCAGATCTTCAAGGTGCGGCACGGCATGCGCAAGAAGATCCAGAAGCGCCTGCAGGAGCTCGACTCCGCCAAGCCGCACGCCTTCATGGAGGACCTGCTGCGCGAGCGCTCGGAGGACGAGACGCAGGCCGAGGCGGAGGCCAGGAACGAGGCCGAGACGGAGGCGGACGCGTCCGTGCGGACCGTCCCCGCGCAGTGGACCGGTCCTGACGCCGCCCGGCCGGCCGCCACGGTCGCGGCGGACGCCGCCACCCCGGCCGACCAGGCTTCGGACGCCGCGCCCGGACGGGTCATCGACCTTCAGGTGACGTTCAAGGACCGTTTCGGCCCCTACGCGGCCTTCCGCGACTTCCTGATCCGGCACCGGGTCCGGCCGCACCTGATCAGCGGCATCGAGTTCCAGATGGCGGTCTTCATCATCGCGCCGCTGACCGGTGCCATCATCGGGACCACGATCGCCGCGGCCGCGCTGCTGCTGATCTTCGAGTTCGCCATCATCTACAAGCTGCTGCTCTCCACGCGCGACTTCGAGCGCGTGATGGCCGACCTCGACGAGGAGGCCCGCTCGTACCACGAGAGCGACAGCGCGACGCCTCTGCAGACGTCCATGAGCTGAACCGCTCGCCGGCCGGTCCCCCGGCCGGCCGTGCAAGGACAAGGGCCGGCCCCCTCGGTGAGGGGGCCGGCCCTTGTCCTTCGCGGTCGCGGCTCAGGAGTCGAACGGGTCGAAACCCTCGAACTCCTTCTGGACGTCGTCCCGTTCGGCGTCCCGGTCCTTGCGGCGCTGCGCGGCCGGCCGGGGCTCGTCGAAGCGGTGGTCCTCGCCGCGGCGTCCGAGCATCTCCGCGCCGGCCGCGACGGACGGCTCCCAGTCGAAGACCACGGCGTCGTCCTCGGCACCGATGACGACCTCGTCGCCCTCACGGGCGCCGGCCTTGACCAGCTGCTCCTCGACACCGAGGCGGGCGAGCCGGTCGGCGAGGTAGCCGACGGCCTCATCGTTGGCGAAGTCGGTCTGGCGCACCCAGCGTTCGGGCTTCTCACCGCGGACGCGGTAGAAGCCGTCCTCGGCGGTGACGGTGAAGCCGGCGTCGTCCACGGCCTTGGGCCGGATGACGATACGGGTGGCCTCCTGGACCGGCTGGGCGGCGCGCGCCTCGGCCACGATGCCGGCGAGGGCGTAGGACAGCTCGTTGAGGCCCTTGTGGGCCACCGCCGACACCTCGAAGACCCGGTAGCCGCGCGCCTCGAGGTCGGGGCGGACCATGTCGGCGAGGTCCTGGCCGTCGGGGATGTCGACCTTGTTGAGGACGACGATCCGCGGACGGTCCTCGAGACCGCCGTACGCCCGCAGTTCCGCCTCGATCACGTCGAGGTCGCTCAGCGGGTCGCGCTCGGACTCCAGGGTGGCGGTGTCCAGGACGTGCACCAGGACGCTGCAGCGCTCGACGTGCCGCAGGAACTCCAGGCCCAGGCCGCGTCCCTCGCTGGCGCCCGGGATGAGCCCGGGGACGTCGGCGACGGTGAAGACGGTCGAACCGGCCGTGACCACGCCCAGGTTGGGGACGAGCGTGGTGAAGGGGTAGTCCGCGATCTTCGGCTTGGCCGCCGAGAGCACGGAGATGAGCGAGGACTTGCCCGCGCTCGGGTAACCGACCAGCGCCACGTCGGCGACCGTCTTCAGCTCCAGGACGAGGTCCCGGCTCTGACCGGGCTCGCCCAGCAGCGCGAACCCCGGCGCCTTGCGGCGCGCCGAGGCCAGCGCCGCGTTGCCGAGGCCGCCGCGGCCGCCCTGGCCGGCGATGAAGGTGGTGCCGTGGCCGACGAGGTCCGCGAGCACGTTGCCGTGCCCGTCCATGACGACGGTGCCGTCCGGGACGGGCAGGACCAGGTCCGTGCCCTCCTTGCCGGAACGGTTGCCGCCCTCGCCGGGCTTGCCGTTGGTGGCCTTGCGGTGCGGGTGGTGGTGGTACTCGATGAGCGTGGTGACCGACTGGTCGACGACCAGCGTCACATCGCCGCCACGGCCGCCGTTGCCGCCGTCCGGGCCGCCCAGCGGCTTGAACTTCTCCCGGTGCACGGAGGCGCAGCCATGGCCCCCGTTACCCGCGGCGACGTGCAGCTCGACGCGGTCCACGAAGGTGGTCATGCGGATGTTCCTCCAGATGCGTACGGGAATGTCTGTGGGTTAACGCGCCGAGGGCGGACCTGCTTCCCGGTCCGGGAAACAGGGTCCGCCCTCGGTGAAGTCGTATCGCGGCCGATCAGGCGACCGGGACGATGTTCACGACCTTGCGACCACGGCTGGTGCCGAACTCGACCGCACCGGCGGCGAGGGCGAACAGCGTGTCGTCCTTGCCACGGCCGACGCCCGAGCCGGGGTGGAAGTGGGTGCCGCGCTGGCGGACGATGATCTCACCGGCGTTCACGACCTGGCCGCCGAAGCGCTTGACGCCGAGCCGCTGGGCGTTGGAGTCGCGACCGTTCCGGGTGGACGATGCGCCCTTCTTGTGTGCCATCTCTCCTCAGTCCCTTACTTCGCAGCGGCGGGGATGCCGGTGATCTTCAGGGCCGTGTACTGCTGACGGTGACCCTGACGACGGCGGTAGCCGGTCTTGTTCTTGTACCGCAGGATGTCGATCTTCTGGCCCTTGTGGTGGTCCACGATCTCGGCCTGGACCTTGATCCCGGCCAGCACCCACGGGTCGCTGGTGACGGCGTCGCCGTCGACGACGAGGAGCGTCGAGAGCTCGACCGCGTCGCCAACCTTGCCAGTGGAAATCTTGTCAACCTCGACGATGTCGCCGACGGCCACCTTGTGCTGGCGGCCACCGCTGCGCACGATTGCGTACACGCGGAACTCACTCTCTCGCTCGGATCGTCACTCCTGACGCCAGCCGTCCCTGCGGTGCTGGGGGGCCTCTGCCGGCCGTGGCCGGTAGGAAGATGCTCAGGAATGGGCGTCAAAACGCCGAAGGTCAAGGTTACGGGGCGTCCCCGATGGGGTCAAACCGGGGCCTGCGCGACCCCGTACGCGCCGCGGGCCGTCCCCCGGTGGGGAACGGCCCGCGGACGGTGACGCGGGGTCAGGACGCCTCGGTGGGCGCCTCGGCCGTGGCCTTGGCGGCGGCCTTCTTCGCCGTCGTCTTCTTGGCCACCGTCTTCTTGGTGGCGGTCTTCTTGGCGACCGTCTTCTTCGCGGCGGCCTTCTTCGCCGGTGCCTTCTTCGCGGCCGTCTTGCGCGCGGCCCGCTTCTTCGGCTCCGCCTGCCCGGCCTCGGCGGCCTCCGTCCCGGCCTCTGCCGCCGGGGTCTCCTCCGGCTGCGCCTCGGTGCCGGGGACGACCACGACCGCGGCCTCCTCGCCGGCAGACGGCGCGCCCGCGGGGGCGGACACCCTGCGCGTGGCGCGACGGCGCACCGGCGCAGCGGGCGCCTGGACCTCCGCCACCGGCTCCGGCTCGGGGGCCGGGGCCGGGGCCGGAACGGCCGGCTCCGCCGCGGGGACGACCACGGTGGCGGCCTCACCGGCGGGGGCGCTCGGCGCGGTGGCCTTGCGGGTCGCCCGGCGCCGGCCGCGGACCGGTGCGGCGGGCTCCTGCGCCGCCTCGGCGGTGCCCACGACGGCGGGCGCCTCGGGGGCGGTGGCCGTCGCGGCCTCCGCCGCCTGGGGCTCGGTGACCGGGGCGGCCGACGGGACGACGGTGACGATCTCGGCCGTGGCGTCCGGCGAGCTCACGGGGGCGGTGACCCGCCGCGAGGCGCGCCGCCGGGAACGCCGGCCCGCCGCCGCCTCGGCCTCGGCCGGGCTGCCGTACCAGTCCTCGTCCCCGCCGACGGCGGGCACCAGCTCGGCCTCGGTGACCGCGACCGGCTCCAGCTCGGGAGCCTCCTCCGCGGCCTCCTCGGCCTCGGTGAGGGCGGCGGTCTCCGCGACCGCCGGCTCCTCCGCCGCGCCGCCACGACGGCGCTTGCGCTTGCCGCCGCCACCGGCCGCCGTGGCCTGGTCCATGTGGACGATGACGCCGCGGCCGTTGCAGTGCACGCAGGTCTCGGAGAAGGACTCCAGCAGGCCCTGGCCGACCCGCTTGCGGGTCATCTGAACCAGGCCCAGCGAGGTGACCTCGGCCACCTGGTGCTTGGTGCGGTCCCGGCCCAGGCACTCCAGCAGCCGGCGCATGACGAGGTCGCGGTTGGACTCCAGCACCATGTCGATGAAGTCGATCACGATGATGCCGCCCAGGTCGCGCAGCCGCAGCTGGCGCACGATCTCCTCGGCCGCCTCCAGGTTGTTCCTGGTGACCGTCTCCTCCAGGTTGCCGCCCTGGCCGGTGAACTTGCCGGTGTTGACGTCGATGACGACCATCGCCTCGGTCCGGTCGATCACCAGCGAGCCGCCGCTCGGCAGCCAGACCTTGCGGTCCAGCGCCTTCAGCAGCTGCTCGTCGATCCGGTACGTGGCGAAGACGTCGACCTCGGAGGTCCAGCGGCCCAGCCGCTCGGCCAGGTCCGGCGCGACGTGCGAGACGTAGCCGTGGATGGTCTCCCAGGCGGTGTCACCGCTGACGATGACCTTGCCGAAGTCCTCGTTGAAGATGTCGCGGACGACCCGGACGGTCATGTCCGGCTCGCCGTAGAGCAGCGACGGGGCGTTGCCGCTCTTGGCCTTCTTCTGGATGTCCTCCCACTGCGACTGCAGCCGCTCGACGTCACGGCGCAGCTCGTCCTCGCTCGCACCCTCGGCGGCGGTGCGCACGATGACGCCCGCGTCCTCGGGGACGATCTTCTTGAGGATCTGCTTCAGCCGGGCGCGCTCGGTGTCGGGCAGCTTGCGGCTGATGCCGGTCATCGAGCCCTCGGGCACGTAGACCAGGTAGCGGCCGGGCAGCGAGACCTGGCTGGTCAGGCGGGCGCCCTTGTGGCCGATCGGGTCCTTCGTGACCTGGACCAGCACCGACTGGCCGGACTTGAGGGCCGCCTCGATGCGCCGCGGGCCGTTGCCCATGCCCAGCGCCTCGAAGTTGACCTCACCGGCGTACAGCACCGCGTTGCGGCCCTTGCCGATGTCGACGAACGCGGCCTCCATGGACGGCAGCACGTTCTGGACCTTGCCCAGGTAGACGTTGCCGACGTACGAGGTGGCCTGCTCCTTGTTGACGTAGTGCTCGACGAGGACGCCGTCCTCCAGCACGCCGATCTGCGTCCGGTCGCCGTTCTCACGGACGACCATGACGCGCTCGACCGCCTCACGGCGGGCCAGGAACTCGGCCTCGGTGATGATCGGCACACGCCGGCGGCCCTGCTCGCGGCCCTCGCGGCGCCGCTGCTTCTTGGCCTCCAGACGGGTGGAGCCCTTGATGGACTGCACCTCGTCGACCGGCTCCGCCGGCTTGCGCGGCTCACGGATCTTGACGACCGTGCGCTCCGGAGCGTCCTCGCCCAGGCTCTCCTCGGCCGTCCCCTCGCCACCACGGCGACGGCGACGGCGACGGCGGCGGCTGGTGCTGCTGCTCTCGGCCGACTCCTCGTCCTCCTCGGACTCGTCCCCGGCGTCCTCGCCCTCCTCGTCCTCGCCGACCGCGCCCTCCTCGCCGTCGAGGGCCTCGCCGCGACGACGGCGGCGGCCACCGCGGCGGCGACGGCGGGACGGCCGCTCGCCGCCCTCTCCCTCGTGCTCGTCGGCCTCGTGCTCGTCGGCCTCGTCCTCCGCCTCGTCCTCCTGCGCGGGGGCGGGCTCCTCGGGGGCGTGCTCGGTCACGACCGCCTCCGCGGCCTCCACGGGCTCCCCGCGCCGGCGGCGGCGACGACGGCGCCCACCGGTCTCGGCGGCGTACTCGTCCGCCTCGGGCTCCTCCTGCTCCTCGCGCTCCTCGCGCTCGGCGGGCTGCTCCGCCTGCACCACACCGGGGGCCTGGAACACCGGAGCCTGGAACACGGCCATGGGCGGCCGTACGACCCGGCGGCGGCCCCGCACGGGGGCGGGCTCCGCCTCGGGCTCGACCTCAGGGGCGGCCTCGGCCTCGGGGACCGCGGCGGGCTCGGCGCCCTGCGCCTCCCGGACCTCGATGACGATCGTGTCCGCGGGGACGCCGAACGCCTCCGCGACGGCCGCGACCGCGGCGACGCGGGCCTCCTCGACGGTGTCGCCGTAGCCGCGGATCTCGTAGGCGTCCTCGACCTCGACGGCCCAGCCGGAACCGTCCGGGACGGCCTTGGCGGTGTAGGTGCGCTGCTCAGGGGCGGCGCCCTCGGCGGCCTCGTCCCCGGCCTGGGCCGCTGCCTCGTCACGCGGCGCGAGAGCGCCCGGCTTCAGACGGCGGGAGCCGTCGTCGGCGGCGAGGAAGGAGGCGGCCGGAGCGGTACGCCGCCGCGAACGGGTCGTCCTGGACTTCTCGGCCTGGGGCTTCTCGGCCTTGCCCCGCTTCGGCTTCTCCGCGGGCTCCTCCTGCAGGGCCTTCGCGGGCGCGTCGGCGGCGACCACGGCCGCGTCCTCGGCCGGGGCCGGCTCGGGGCTGGTCACCTTGCGCGTGGCACGGCGCCGGCCACGGGCCGGAGCCGCAGGCTGCTCGGCCTGCTCCGCCCCGGGGGCGGCCTCGGCGTGCAGCGGCAGGTCGGCCTGGAGCTCCTTGGCCTGCGTGTCGGCGGCGGCCGTGGGGCCGGCCGTCTCCTCGCCGCCCGCGACCGGCTCGGGGCTGGTCACCTTGCGCGTGGCACGGCGCCGGGTACGCGCCGGAGCCGCAGGCTGCTCGGCCTGCTCGGCCCCGGAGGTCTCGGTGGCAGGGGCCTCCACGGCAGGGGTCACCGCGGCGGGGGCCCCAGGAGCGGCCGCAGGAGCGGTGGCCTTCCGCGTCGCGCGGCGACGGGCCGGGGCGGGGGCGGCCTCGGCCGCCTCCTCCGCGGACCCGGCCGGCTGCGGCTCCGGGGCGGAGGACTTGCGGGTCGCCCGGCGCCGGGTGCGCGCGGGGGCGGGTTCGGCCTCGGAATCGGCGGATGGGGCCTCGGCCGGTATGGCCGGCGGCTCGGCGGCCCCCGCGGGGGCGCCGGACGTCAGGTCCTGACCGGCCTCACCGGCCGCGGGCGGTCCCGCGGGGCGGCTGGCCGCGCGGCGACGGCGGCGCGGAGCGACCGTCGCCTCCGTGTCGGTGCCGCCGGAGGCGGCTTCGGTGGCGCCGTTCTCGGGCGCCTCGTTCGGCTCGTTGGTCTCGAGCATGCGGGCATTTCTCCCGTCGCGTTCCCGGGCGCCGCGTCCTGGTCCGGTACGCGGCGGCCCGCGTCTCAGCGGGGCCGCCGCCCGGGGGCGCGGGCGCCACACGGGAACTGTCGTGTAGCTCGTCGGCACCGCACTGACGGACCGACGAAAGTCTCGTCTGATGTGTGCTGCCGGACCCGGGTTTCCCCGGATGCGTCGGCCGCACGACGACGACGGTCCTAGGCGGATCCCTCCGGCGCCGCCGCGACATCGCGGTCAGGCGCGAGCGGATCGTTCACCGTGCCGGTCTCCTCATCGAGCGGCCCCTGCGCCAGCCTGGTCACCGCAGCGGGGACCGGCGGCGCGAGGTCGGCCACCGCGCGGAGGCCGGACAGGACGTCGTCGGGTCGTACAGCAGGTGTCACATGCCGAACAACCAGCCGCAGTATCGCACAAGCTCCTGGTGTCGGCCTATCGGCATCCCGTTCGAGAATGCCGTCCTGGGCCCCGGCCACCTGCGGATCGACCGCTTCGAGCCGGGTCACGGCCTCGCGCGCGTCGAAAGTCCGCACGCCGTTCTTCGTCATCCGCTGGACCTCGACGGTGCCGGCGGCGAGGAACGCGGCCACGGCCCGCTCGGCCTCGGCGTGCTCCACACCGTCCAGCCGCAGCTGCCACACGGACGCCTCCAGCCGGTCGGCGAGCCCCGACGTGCGGGCCTCGACGGCCTCGACCACGTCGAGGCCGTCCGGCAGTGACTCGTCCAGCAGCAGGCGCAGCTTCTCCGGCTCACGTGCCTCCGCGAGCGCGATCTCCAGGTACTCGGCCTCGCTTCCGACGCCGGTGGGTGCGGCGTTGGCGTACGACACCTTGGGGTGCGGGGTGAAACCCGCCGAGTAGGCCATGGGCACCCCGGCGCGGCGCAGAGCCCGCTCGAATGCGCGCTGGAAGTCGCGGTGGCTGGTGAACCGGAGGCGGCCGCGCTTGGTGTAGCGCAGTCGAATGCGCTGCACCGCGGGTGCGGGCGGCGGGCCTTCGGGCTGTCGCTTGCCCAGTGTCGTTCAGTCCTTCGTACGTCTGGTCACCCCGGACGGGGTTGCTTGTGCCTTCCAGATTACTGGGGGTTCCGGCCTTCCGGTTCCGGACGGCTCGCCGGGGCCGTCCGGACCGGGCCGTCCACGCGGTCCTGGACGCGCCGAGGGGCGCGCCGGGTGCCGTCCGCACCCCGCGCGCCCCTCGGGCCGCTTCCGCTCAGCGCTCCATGAACGCGAAGAGCTCCTCCCAGCGGTCGGTGATCCGCTCCGGCGAGTACCGCTGGACGTTGACCCGTGCCCGCTCGCCCATGGTGTCGCGCAGGTCCTGGTCGAGGATCATCCGCACGAGCTGACGCGCCAGCTCGGAGACGTTGCCCGGCGCGGCAAGCAGGCCGTCGACCTCGTCCTGCACGATCTCGTGGACGCCGGGGGCGCAGTCGAAGGCCACGCACGGCAGCCCACAGGCCATCGCCTCCATCAGCGCCAGCGGGAAACCCTCGCCGCGGGAGGACTGGACGAACAGCGAGGCGCCGTGGAGCGCCCCGACGACGTCGTCGGTCTGCCCCATCCACTCGACGCTGTCGTCCAGGCCCAGTGCGGTGCACTGCGCGCGCAGCTCGGCCTCCAGCTCGCCGGTGCCGTACAGCCGCAGCCTCCAGCCGGGCACCTGCGGAGCCGCCTCCGCCCAGGCGTCGAGCAGCATGTCGATGCCCTTCTGGTCGTCGAGCCGGCCGACGCTGGCGACGACCTTCTCGGTCCGCGGGGAGGACGACCCGGGCATCATCGGCAGCGGGTTGGGCATGAACCCGACGTTGTTCAGGCCCCGCCGGATCCAGCGGTCGGCGTCCTCCTGCGTCAGCAGCAGCAGGCGGTCGGCCTCGGCGTAGTACTCCTCCACACGCCGGAACCGGGAGGACATGCGGGAGTACTCGTACGACTCGTGGCTCATGCCGATCACCGTGTGCCCGGCGGTGTCCGCGAGCCGGACCCATTCCATGGCCCACACCTGGGTGACGATGATCACCGCACCGGGGCGGGCGGCGCGGAACAGCTCGGACAGCCGGTCCACGGCCTTGCGGACCTCGGCCTTCCGCCGGGCGTCCCGCCACAGGCCCACGACGTCGAGCAGCCCGAGGGGCCGTCCCTTGCGGCGCTTCGGCCTCGGCCGGACGGCGTGCAGGGTCTCCGTCCCGAAGCCCGGGTCCTGACCGAGGTCCATCGGATTGCGCGCCGGCGCGATCCCGATGACGCGCACCTGGTGGTCACGGCCTGCCAGCAACCGCGCCATCTGGGTCTGCCAGCGGGCCACGCCGCCGAGTTCGTCGACCTCGTTGGCGACGAAGAATATGTCCCGGCCCGTCATCGGGGCTCCCCTTTCGCACCGAAGAAGCGGTCGACGATCCGAGCCGCGGCGTCGCCCTGGTCGTACTCCCCGTAGGCCTCCACGAACTCCTTGAGCCGTGCCGAGTACGCCGACGCGGTGCCGTCCAGGTCGGCGAGGGCCGCGAACAGCCCGTCGGCGTCCCGCACCACCGGGCCGGGCGCCTGCTCGAGGAGGTCGAAGTAGGTGCCGCGCGCGTCCTTGGCGTACTCCTCCCAGTCGTAGGCGAAGAACACCATCGGCCGTTGCAGCAGCGCGTAGTCGAACATCACCGACGAGTAGTCGGTGACCAGCGCGTCGGCCAGCAGGTAGAGCGGCGTGATGTCGTGCTCGTCGGAGACGTTGACGACCCGGTTCCCGACGGACGGCGGGAGGGTCACCTGGTTCAGGTAGTGGGTGCGCACCAGCAGGGTGCAGCGGTCGCCGAGTTCGTCGACGAAACGCTGCAGGTCGAAGGCGAACTCGAAGGGCGCGACCTTGCCGTTCTCCTGCGCCCGGAAGGTCGGCGCGTAGAGGACCACCGGCAGGTCCCTGCGGATGCCGAGCCGTTCGGCGAGCGCCTGCACCGCCGGGTCGGGGGTGGTGGCGTTGCGGCCGCGGACGAGGGCGTCGTTGCGCGGGTAGCCCGTGCGCAGCCACTTCTCCTCCGGCACCCGGTAGGCCCTGGCCAGGGTGCGCGCGTCGTGTTCGCTGCGCAGGACGAAGTGGTCGAAGCGGTCCAGCGAGCGCTGGTAGGCCTCGCGCTCGGCCTCGGGCTTCATGCGGTACACGGCCTCGTCGAAGCCCATGCGCTTGAGCGCGGAGCCGTGCCAGGTCTGGATGTAGGTGGTACCGCGGCGCTTGCCGAGCTTCAGGGGCATGCCCTGGTTGTCGATCCAGTACTCCGCCTGGGCCAGGGCCCGCAGGTGCCGGTACGACCAGCGGCGCACCAGCCGGACGTCCGCCGGGAAGTCCTCCGGCCGGTCCGCGTAGGACCACACCGGCCGGAACTTCACGTTGCGCCGCCGCAGTTCCTCGTAGATCGCACGGGGGCTGTCGCTGTACTGCTTGCCGAGTTGGCTCTCGAAGACCACCGTGCCCTTGCGCACCGGGAGGACGCGCAGCATCCGGTGGTACATGCGCACCTTGACCGGGCCGGAGTTCAGGCTCTTGCGCAGGCCGGCGACCATGCGGTAGCCCGCCTTGGCGGGCCTGCCCACGAACCCGTCGAGGTTGCGGTGCATGAGCGCCATGGCCCGCTGGGCCGCCTTGCCCTGCTGGGAGAGCACGAAGGCGAGGTGGTGCTTGGTCGACACCTCCGGTTCGAGGTGGTCGGCGACGAGCCGGGTGAGCCGGGGCCGGATGCGTATCGTGCCCTGCTCCGGGAGCTCGGTGTCCCCCACCGTGATCCGGCTGAGGGTGCTCACGCCGTCCACGGTCAGCTTCAGGCGCACGTTCCACACCGGGTCCACCACGCCGACCGGGCGCAGCTTGCGGCTCAGCGGGGCCTCCGCCTCCCACGCGATGACGTCGCCCTCGTGACGGACGGCGCCGACGGGGAAGCGCAGGGGCCGCGCGCCGCTGTTGCGCGGCAGGAACTCCAGGGTCGCCTTGAGCTTGCTGTCCGGGGTGATCCGGCCGAGCGGGTTGACCACCGTTCCGGACATCGCGACCGTGCCCGACTGCTCGGTGTACGACGTGAGCCGGTTGCGGAGCTTCATCTTCGCCAGCGGGCGCCCGTGGTAACCGAGGTCGGTGACGTCGAGGATCCGGCGGCCCCGCGGGTCGTCGAGGTGCTCGGCGCACCAGTAGATCCTGCCGTCCCGCTCGACCAGCGGTGCGGACAGCTTCTGACGGTTGATCAGCGTGTCGATCGCGGGCATGAGGTTGGCCCAGTCCCCCTGCACCAGGAGGTACGAGCAGATCCGCTGGATCGAGTTGGTCTCCGCGTACGCCTCGTCGGGGAAGCCCCGCAAATAGTCGCGGGCTATCTCGGTGAACTGGTTCCGGTACTCCTCGCCCAGGAACGGCAGTTCGCGGAGGTAGAGCACCATGTCGTGCTTGAGGAACTTGCGGTCCTTGTGCTGCTTGAGCTCGTCGAGCCCGTGCGCCGCGAGGACGGCGTCGATGCGCCGGTGGATCTCGACCCGGTCGGAGAAGTTCCTGATCTCGTCGCGCCGGTTGCTGATCGACTTGACCTCCGACTTCTGGACGACGTTCCAGAAGTAGACCCGGTTGGGTATGAGGGTGATCCGCTTCGCGGTGATGTAGGCCCGGGCCGAGAAGAGCAGGTCCTCGTAGTGGATGCCCCGGGGGAACCGCAGGTCGTTCTCGAGCAGGAAGTCGCGCCGGTAGCACTTGTTGGTCGACAGCGTGTCGTAGAGGAGTTCCGGCACCTCCTCGATGGACTCGACGGTGCGGGTCGACCGGTACAGCGCGGGGTACCAGTCGGTCTCCTTGCCGTCCCGGCTGTCGACGTACACCCGCACGCAGACCCCGGAGACCAGGTCGGAGCCGGTGCGCTCGGCGGCCTCGAACATGTTCCGGCAGGCGTCGGACTCGAGGGTGTCGTCGCTGTCGAGGAACATCACGTACCTGCCCCGCGCCACGGCGATGCCCTGGTTGCGCGGCTCACCGCAGCCGCCGCTGTTCTCCGGCAGCCGGATGGCGCGCACGCGGCCGGGATGGGCGGCCTCGAGGGACCGTGCGACCTCGAACGACCCGTCCGTCGAGCAGTCGTCGGCGATGATCACCTCGACCGTGCGGAGGCTCTGGTCGAGCACCGACCGGACCGCCACGGGCAACCGCTCCGCGTCGTTGTAGACGATGACGACAACGCTTACGTCCGGCGCGGTCTCCGCCGCTTCGGAGGACAAACTTGGCACGGCCACCTCTAGTCGGGGTACAGGGTCACCACGGGAAGAACCGCGCACGCGTCCACCGGGCGCGGCAAAACAGACGGATTTGCGGTCGTCCGGAGCCAGGCTCGGCTACACGATGACCGCGAGGTGCACGGGAACCGTCTCTCCCATGAATGCAGGCTACAAAAAGGGTATCCCATGGCCAGAGCCCACCGGCGGGCATGAGGTGGGCGTCACGCCGCGCCCCGGGCCCCACCGGAACGAAGAACTCCGAGGCCCCGCCGCCGGCCCCGGGCAGGGGACGGCGGCGGGGCCTGGGGCAAACGTGATCAGGAATTGACCACCGTGAGGGGAAGCAGCTTCTTCCCCGTCGGGCCGATCTGGATGTGGGTGTCCATCTGCGGACACACCCCGCAATCGAAGCACGGCGTCCAGCGGCAGTCGTCGACCTCGGTCTCGTCGAGGGCGTCCTGCCAGTCCTCCCAGAGCCAGTCCTTGTCCAGGCCGGAGTCCAGGTGGTCCCAGGGCAGGACCTCCTCGTAGGTGCGCTCCCGGGTGGTGTACCAGTCGAGGTCGACGCCCTGCTCCGGGAGCGCCTTCTCGCACATGCGGGCCCAGCGGTCGTAGGAGAAGTGCTCGCGCCAGCCGTCGAAGCGGCCGCCGTCCTCGTAGACGGCGCGGATGACGGCGCCGACGCGGCGGTCGCCGCGGGAGAGCAGGCCCTCGATGATGCCGGGCTTGCCGTCGTGGTAGCGGAAGCCGATGTTGCGGCCGTACTTGCGGTCGCCGCGGATGGCGTCGCGCAGCTTCTCCAGGCGGGCGTCGGTCTCCTCGACGCCGAGCTGCGGGGCCCACTGGAACGGGGTGTGCGGCTTGGGCACGAACCCGCCGATCGACACGGTGCAGCGGATGTCGTTCTGGCCGGTGACCTCGCGGCCCTTCTGGATGACGTTCTTCGCCATGTCGGCGATCTGCAGGACGTCCTCGTCGGTCTCGGTGGGCAGCCCGCACATGAAGTACAGCTTCACCTGGCGCCAGCCGTTGCCGTAGGCGGTGGCGACGGTGCGGATCAGGTCCTCCTCCGAGACCATCTTGTTGATGACCTTGCGGATGCGCTCGGAGCCGCCCTCGGGGGCGAAGGTGAGACCGGACCGGCGGCCGTTGCGGGTCAGCTCGTTGGCCAGGTCGATGTTGAAGGCGTCGACGCGGGTGGAGGGGAGGGACAGGCCGATCTTGTCCTCCTCGTACCGGTCGGCAAGGCCCTTGGCCACCTCGGCGATCTCGGTGTGGTCGGCGGAGGAGAGCGACAGCAGGCCGACCTCCTCGAATCCGGTGGCCTTCAGGCCCTTGTCGACCATCTCGCCGATGCCGGTGATGCTGCGCTCCCGCACCGGGCGGGTGATCATGCCGGCCTGGCAGAAGCGGCAGCCGCGGGTGCAGCCGCGGAAGATCTCCACGGACATGCGCTCGTGGACCGTCTCCGCGAGCGGGACCAGCGGCTGCTTGGGGTACGGCCACTCGTCGAGGTCCATGACGGTGTGCTTGGACACCCGCCACGGCACGCCGGAGCGGTTGGGGACGACGCGGGCGATCCGGCCGTCGGCCAGGTACTCCACGTCGTAGAACTTCGGCACGTACACCCCGCCGGTGCGGGCCAGCCGGAACAGCAGCTCGTCGCGGCCGCCGGGGCGCCCCTCGGCCTTCCAGGCGCGGATCACGTCGGTGATCTCCAGGACGGCCTGCTCGCCGTCGCCGATCACGGCGGCGTCCAGGAAGTCCGCGATGGGCTCCGGGTTGAAGGCCGCGTGGCCGCCGGCGAGCACGATCGGGTCGTCCTCGGTCCGGTCCCGGGCCTCCAGCGGGATGCCCGCGAGGTCCAGGGCCGTGAGCATGTTGGTGTAGCCGAGCTCCGTGGAGAAGCTGAGGCCGAAGACGTCGAAGGCCTTGACCGGGCGGTGGGCGTCCACGGTGAACTGCGGCACGCCGTGTTCGCGCATCAGCGCCTCGAGGTCCGGCCACACGCTGTAGGTGCGCTCGGCGAGGACCCCCTCGCGCTCGTTCAGCACCTCGTAGAGGATCATGACGCCCTGGTTGGGCAGCCCGACCTCGTAGGCGTCCGGGTACATCAGGGACCAACGGACGTCGCACTCGTCCCAGGGCTTGACGGTGGAGTTCAGTTCCCCGCCGACGTACTGGATCGGCTTCTGCACATGCGGCAGCAGGGCCTCGAGCTGGGGGAAGACCGACTCGACAGGCATCAGAGGTGTCTTTCGTGAGCTGGCAAGGGTGACCATTCAGCGTAACGCGTCACAGAGGGCTTCCAGGCCGCGTCCGCGCGGCGCCGGGCCCGGGCGCTCCGGGACGCGGCGGCGCGGTGGTGGCCGTCCCGGGCCGGCTCAGCCGGCCAGCGTGCCGCGGTCGGCCCGGGGCCACTCCTCCGGGAGCTGCCGTTCGGCGGCGGCCGCGCGGTCGCGTTCGAGCTGGTAGAGCACGCCGTACGCGAAGGTGTCCTCGCCGGCCTCGCGGGCGTCCGAGGTGAGGCGGAGGACGGCGTCGCGGCAGATGACGCTGTCCTGGTGCTCGCCGAGGAGCTGCTGGACGGCCTTCATGCGCTTGGTGTGCTTCTTGGCGGGCTTGCGCAGCGCCGGGACGGCCTGGGCCGCCTCACTGCTGTAGCGGGCCCGCTTGGCGGCCTTGCGGGCGTCGTGGAGGACGAGGTCGCGCTCGTGGCCTGGTTCCATCTCCAGGGCCGACTCGACACGGGTGCGCAGCCGTCGGTGGTCGCGGCGCACGGCCTTGGGGACGGCGTCGGTCGCCGGGGCCGCGGCCGCGTCGAGCAGGGGCGGGTCGGCGAGCAGTGACTCCAGGGTGTCCAGGAGCCGGAAGTAGCGCCTGCCGCCGAGTTCGCGCAGGAGTTCCTTGCGGGCGCCCTCGTGGACGGGGGCGTCGCCGCCGATGCGCGCGGTGAGGACCTCCGTCACGAGTTCCTCCGGCAGTTCGGCCTCGCGGTCGCGGAGGCGCTCGGCGAGGACCTCGCGGTCGCGTTCCAGGCCCAGCACCCCGGCGAGCCACTTCAGCTCGTCGCCGACGGGGTCGGTCGCCTCGCGGTCGAGTTCGCGGCGGAAGGACTTGAAGGCGCTGCGCAGCCGCCGGGTGGAGACCCGCATCTGGTGGACGGAGTCCGGTTCGTCGCGGCGGACCTCCGGGTCCCAGCCGGTGATCGCGGCGACCTGCTGGTGCACGTAGGCCAGGGCGGCGTCCCCGGCGGTGTCGGTGGAGGACGGCGGCTGCGGCGGCCCGGGTGCGTCGGCCAGGCGCTTTCCGAGGGCGCGGGCGAGCTTCGAGGGGGACTTCGAGCGCCGCAGGCCCGCCGCACGGAGCCGCTTCTCGACGGCGTCGAGGAGGGCGGTGTCGCCGTCGATGAGTTCGGTCTCGACCTCGGTCCAGGCGGTCTCCGAACCGTCGCCGTGGTCGAGGAGGGTGGCCCGGACGTGGTCGTGGGCGATCTCCACCAGGGGTGCGCCCCCGGCGTCGACGAGGTGCACCCGCTTGCGGGTGTTGCGCAGCCGGACGACCGGGACGAGCTCGCGGTCGCGGACGATGGCGGCGACCTCGGCGAGCAGCGACTTGGGGACCCTGGGGCCGCCCTTGCGGCCCTGCTTGCCGAGGGGCGCGTGCACCTCGGTGCGGGTGTCGGCCTGTGAGCTCGGCAGTTTCAGGTGCCAGCCGGCGTCGTCGCCGCCGGTGCGGCGCCGCAGCGTGATCTTGTGGGTGGCCAGCCGCAGGTCGGAGGTGTCGACGTAGACGGCGTCCAGCTCGGCCGGTTCCAGGACGCGCACCGCCGCGACCCCGGGCAGACCTTCGAGATCGGGCTCACCGGTCTGCTCGGCGGCCTCGTACTTGCGCTCGGTCTCCGCGACACGCTTCCCCATGTCAGGAACCTAATCGCGGGTTCGCCCGGCCGCAATGGTGCGTTCACCCGGTGGAAGGGGTCAGGCCGACATGGGCCGCTTCATGTGGATGGCCTGGAGCAGCCCGATGGCGATCCAGACCGCGAACATCGACGATCCGCCGTACGAGACGAACGGCAGCGGCAGACCCGCCACGGGCATGATGCCGAGGGTCATGCCGATGTTCTCGAAGGACTGGAAGGCGAACCAGGCGACGATGCCGGCCGCGATGATCGTGCCGTACAGGTCGGTGGCGTTCCGGGCGACGCGGCAGCCGCGCCACATGATCACGCCCAGCAGCACGATGATCAGGGCCGCCCCGACGAAGCCGAGCTCCTCCCCCGCCACGGTGAAGACGAAGTCGGTCTGCTGCTCGGGCACGAACTGCCCGGTGGTCTGGCTGCCGTCGAACAGGCCCTTGCCGAGCAGCCCGCCGGAGCCGATGGCGATGCGCGCCTGGTTGGTGTTGTAGCCGACGCCCGCGGGGTCGAGGGCGGGGTTGGCGAAGGCGGCGAAGCGGTCGATCTGGTACTGGTCCAGGACGCCGAGCTGCCAGACCGCGATGGCGCCGCCGGCGCCCGCCGCGATCAGGCCGAGGACCCAGCGGTTGGAGGCGCCGGAGGCCAGCAGCACGCCGAGCACGATGACCGCCATCACCATGACCGAGCCGAGGTCGGGCATCAGCATGACGATCGCCATCGGCAGTATGGCGAAGCCGAGCGACTGGGCGACCGTGCGGTGGTCGGGGAAGAGCCGGTCGCCCGCGTCGACGCGGGCGGACAGCATCATCGCCATGCCCAGGATGATGGTGATCTTGGTGAACTCGGACGGCTGCAGGGAGAAGCCGCCGCCCAGCACGATCCAGGCGTGCGCGCCGTTGACCGTGGACCCCAGCGGGGTGAGGACCGCGGTCACCAGCAGCACCGAGATGGCGTAGAGCACCGGCACCGCGCCCCGCAGCCGCCGGTGGCCCAGCGCCACCGTGCCGGCGGCGAGGGCGAAGCCGATGGCGGTGTTGAGGATGTGCCGCAGCAGGAAGTAGTACGGGTCCCCGTGGGTGAGCTCGGTGCGGTTGCGCGTCGCGGAGAACACCAGCGCCGTGCCGATCAGGGACAGCGCGAGGGCGGCGCCGAGCAGCAGCCAGTCCATCCGGCGCAGTATCGAGTCCCGGGCCAGGAGCTTGCCCAGGGTGCCGCGTTCCGGGGTGAAGCGACGCGTCGCGTAGCCGTGCGCGCTCATGACCAGTACCTCCTGCCCAGCAGGAGCTTCTCGGTGCGCTCCGGGGGCAGCGCGGCGGCGGCCAGCGCCGTGTCCCGCGGCGCGGAGGGCACCTGCGGCACGTCGGCCCAGGAGGCCTTGGTGATCTTGATGGTGCCGTCGGAGTCGATCTTCGGCAGCTTGCTCAAGGGGTGCGGGAGCAGCGCCTTCTTGTTGTCGATCGACCCGTCCTCCTGGACGCCGTACATCGCCTCGTAGATCTTGCGGACGGCCGGACCGGAACCACCGGAACCGGTACCACCCTGGGAGATCGTCATGACGATCGCGTAGTCCTTGCTGTACGTCGTGAACCACGACGTGGTCTGCTTGCCGGCGACCTCCGCGGTACCGGTCTTGGCGTGCAGCGGGATCTTGTCCTGCGGCCAGCCGCCGAACCGCCACGCGGCCGTACCGTGCGTGACGACGCCCTCCAGGGCCTCGTTGATGTACTTCAGCGTGTTCTTGGTGGCCGGCGCGTGCCCGTTCACCTTCGGCTTGATCCGGGTGACCTTCTTGCCGTCGGCGCTGATGATCGCCTTGCCGATGGTGGGCTGGTAGAGCGTGCCGCCGTTGGAGATGGCCGAGTAGATGTTGGCCATCTGGATCGGGGTGACCAGCGTGTCGCCCTGGCCGATGGCGTAGTTGACCGAGTCACCGGCGCGCATCACGTAGCCGTCGACGCAGTTCTCGCGCGCGATCTGGCTCGCGTAGTCCTGCTTGTCGCTCTTGGCGACCTTGCACCAGTAGTTCTTGTTGGCCTCGTAGTAGTCCCGCTTCCACTGCCGGTCCGGGATCCGGCCGGTCACCTCGGAGGGCAGGTCGATGCCGGTCACCGAGCCGAGGCCGTACTCCTTGGCGGTCTTGTAGAACCAGTCCTTGGGGTGCTTCTTGGGCTTGGTGCCGCCGTCCTTCAGCCACTGGTCGTACGACAGGCCGTAGAAGACGGTGTCGCAGGAGATCTCCAGGGCGTGCGCGAGGGTGATGGAGCCCGCGCTCTCCCCTTCGAAGTTGTTGAAGACCCGGCCGCCGATGGTCATCGACGACGGGCAGGGGTAGCGCCCGTTGATGTCGTAGCCGGCCTTCACGGCGGCCGAGGTGGAGATCGCCTTGAAGGTCGAGCCGGGGGCCGACTGACCCTGTATGGCCCTGTTGAGCAGCGGGAAGTTGGACTTCTTGCCCGTCAGCTTGGCGTAGTCCTTGGCGGAGATGCCGCCGACCCAGACGTTCGGGTCGTAGGTGGGCGCGCTGGCCATCGCGATGACCTGGCCGGTGTGCACGTCCATGACGACGACCGCGCCGGAGTCCGCCTTGTAGAGGCTGCCGGTGACCTTGTCGAAGGTCTTCCGGGCGACCTTCATCGCCTCGTCGAGCTCCTTCTCGGCGACCCTCTGGACGCGGGCGTCGATGCTGGTGACCAGGTGGCTGCCGGGCTCCGCGGCGGTCTCGCCCGCCTTGCCGATGACCCGGCCGAGGTTGTCCACCTCGTAGCGGGTGACGCCGGCCTTGCCGCGCAGCTCGCTGTCGTAGGTGCGCTCCAGGCCGGAACGGCCGATCTGGTCCGAGCGCAGCAGGGACCGGCCCTTCTTCTCCGCGGCGGTCAGCTCGTCGTCCGTGACGGGCGAGAGGTAGCCGAGGACCTGGGAGGTGTTGGACCCGAAGGGGGAGGTGTAGCGGCGCACCGCGGTGGGCTCGGCGGTGATGCCGGGGAAGTCCTCACGGCGCTCCATGATCTGCAGCGCCTGCTGGGTGGTGGCCTCGTCGGTGATCGGGATCGGCTGGTACGGCGAGCCGTTCCAGCACGGCTTGGGGGTCTGCGAGTCGCAGAGCCGGACCTTGCCCAGGACCTCTTCCGGCTTCATGTGCAGCACGTCCGCGAGCCGGGTCAGCACCGCCTTGCCGTCGTCCTTCTGCTTCAGCAGGTCGGTGCGGCTCGCGGAGACCACCAGCCGGGTCTCGTTGTCGGCGAGCGCCACGCCCTTGTCGTCCAGGATCGACCCGCGGACGGCGGGCGCGACGACCTCCTGGACGTTGTTGCTGTTGGCCTGCGCCGTGTACTCCTGGCCGTTGCGGATCTGCAGGAACCACAGCCGCCCGCCGAGGGTGAACAGCAGGGACAGGACGAGGATCTGCAGGACCACCAGCCGGATCGTGACCCGCGGCGTCCGCCCCGTCTCAGGGATGTTGCTCACGCCGCCACTCCCGCTTCTCCGCCCGCCCGGCACGACACCGCGCGCTTCGTCGTCGGCCGCGGCCCGGCGGCCTCGCGTGCGTCGCTCACAAGCGCCGCCCTCCCTTGGCGACGCTCCCCACCCTGCCCAGAAGGCTCGAACGCTGGCCGCCGATGCGTGCGCCGAAGCCGGGGCCGGAGGCGTCCTCCCCGAGCGGGTCGCCCTGGAACCGGCGGGCCAGTGCCATGATCCACGGCACGGTGAACGGCGCGAGCAGCAGGTCGTACAGGGCGGCGGTGAACAGCAGCTTGCCCAGGCCGACGTGCTGGGCCGCGGTGTCGCCCACGAGGGCGCCCACGGCCGCGTACAGCACCGTGGAGCCGACGGCGGCGCCCACCACGACCAGCATCGGCCGGGTGGCCGACCGCAGCTGGCCGCCGTCGGGCTTGACCAGGCCCGCGATGTAGCCGACGACGCACAGCACCAGGGCGTAGCGGCCGGCGGCGTGGTCGGCGGGCGGGGCGAGGTCGGCGAGCAGGCCGGCGCCGAAGCCGATGAGGCAGCCGGCCACGTGGCCGTACGTCAGTGCGAGGCCGAGGACGACGAGCAGCAGCAGGTCGGGGACGGCGCCGGGCAGGTGGAGGCGGGCCAGGACACACACCTGGACGACCATGCCGGCGACGACGAGGCCGGTGGCGAGCAGCGCGCGCTTCATCGGACCTCCTCCTGTCCGTAGAGCGAGGACTGAGAGGGGCTCACACTGGGCGTCGCCGTGACGGTGACCGTCGGGACCGGCTTCGGCCCGGCCGGCAGCACCGCGTCACGCGGGTCCTTGCGCGGGCCCTGGACGACGACGCCGACGATGTCGAGCTTGGTGAAGCCGACGAACGGGGTGACCTCGACCGTACGGGTGAGGCCGCCGCCCGCGGGGTCGACCTTGGCGACCGTGCCGACCGGCACGCCGGGGACGAAGGGCTTGTCCGCCTGCGAGCCGAAGGTGACCAGCCGGGAGCCCTTCTTCACGTGGGCCTTGCCGTTGAGGAGCTGCACCCGCATCGGCCGGTTGCCCTGGCCGGTGGCGAAGCCGAGCTCCGAGGACTTCTCCAGCCGGGTGCCGACCGTGAAGTCCGGGTCGCAGGCGAGCAGGACGGTCGAGGTGGAGGGGCCGACGGTGGTGACCCGGCCGACCAGTCCGTCACCGTTGACGACCGTCATGTCGCGCTGGATGCCGTCGTTGGCGCCGGAGTCGATGGTGACCGTCCAGGAGAAGCCCTGGGCGGCTCCTATCGCGATGACCTGCGCGCCCTTGACCCGGTACTGACCGGCTCCGGCGAGCTTGAGCAGCTTGTCTAGTTCGCGGGCCCGCTCGCGCGTGACGTCCTTGCTGCCGAGCTGCTGCTTCAGCTCGGCGTTCTCCCGCTCCAGTTCGCTGATGCGGCTGCTGCGGTCGCCGGAGTCGCGTACCGCGTCCACCGCGTTGTCCACCGGGTCGACCGCGGCCGCGACCCCGTCCTCGACGGGGCCGAAGACGGCGGCCGCGGCGGACCGGGCGCCGTCGAGCGGTGAGTCCTCACCGCCGCGGATGTCGACGGTGATCAGCGCGAAAGCGATCGCCACCAGCAGTACCAGCAGAAGCCGGCTCTCTCGTGTGTCCCTCACGGGGGCCAGTCCGTGCCTTCCTCGTCAGAGCGTGTGAGCCCGTGGGCCCGATGGGCCGTGCCGGGAGGTAGAACGATCCGGCGTACGGGCGGGACTTCACCCGTACGACGGATCGTGAGGACTCATCTGCGCGGCTGCGCGTCCAGGACCTGCTGCAGCGCCTCGAACTCCTCGACGCACTTGCCGGCGCCGAGGGCCACGCAGTCCAGCGGGGACTCGGCGATGTGGATCGGCATGCCGGTCTCGTGGCGCAGCCGTTCGTCCAGGCCGCGCAGCATCGCACCGCCGCCGGCCAGGACGATGCCGCGGTCCATGATGTCGCCGGACAGCTCGGGCGGGCACTTGTCGAGGGTCGTCTTGACCGCGTCGACGATGGCGTTGACCGGCTCCTCGATCGCCTTGCGCACCTCGGCTGCGGAGATGACCACCGTCTTGGGCAGGCCGGAGACCAGGTCGCGGCCGCGGATCTCGGTGTGCTCCTCGTTCTCGACCGCGAAGGCCGAGCCGATGGTGAGCTTGATCGATTCCGCGGTGCGCTCGCCCAGCAGGAGGCTGTACTCCTTCTTGATGTGCTGGATGATCGCGTTGTCCAGCTCGTCGCCCGCCACCCGGATGGACTGCGCGGTGACGATGCCGCCGAGCGAGATGACGGCGACCTCGGTGGTGCCGCCGCCGATGTCGACGACCATGTTGCCGGTCGCCTCGTGGACCGGGAGCCCGGCGCCGATCGCGGCGGCCATGGGCTCCTCGATGATGTGCACCTGGCGCGCGCCGGCCTGGGTGGCCGCCTCGATGACGGCGCGGCGCTCGACGCCGGTGATGCCGGAGGGCACGCAGACCACGACGCGGGGGCGCGCAAGGTAGCGGCGCTTGTGGATCTTGAGGATGAAGTAGCGCAGCATGCGCTCGGTGATCTCGAAGTCCGCGATCACCCCGTCCTTGAGAGGACGGACCGCGACGATGTTGCCGGGGGTCCGGCCGATCATCTTCTTCGCTTCGGAGCCGACCGCCAGGATGCCGCCCGTATTGGTGTTGATGGCGACGACGGATGGCTCGTTGAGGACGATCCCGCGACCCCTGACGTACACCAGCGTGTTGGCGGTGCCGAGGTCGACAGCCATGTCACGGCCGATGAACGACATGTTGTTCGCCATGAGGATACGTCTGGCCTTCCCGAGCTGGAGCGATGTGGGGGTGAGCACGGCGGATGCGCTGCTGTGCGCTGAGCCGGAGGTGCGGAGATTCCATGGTAGTCGCGCCCGACAGGGCACGGGGTCAGGGTTCCGCCGCCATTGTCATCAGAACACACAGCTGTCCTCTGCAATGGTGACGCCGTGTCGGCGGAATTGGTTCCCCCGAACCCCCGGCATATGCCTGCGGGCGGCCGGGAAATTTCCGGCCGCCCGTTGAGCTGATCGGGCGTCAGCAGTGAATTCGGGGCGAATCGTCGCGGAGGATCAGGCCAGGCCGGGGAAGAAGATCTTGATCTCGCGCTCGGCGGACTCCTCGGAGTCCGAGGCGTGGATCAGGTTCTCCCGGACGATCGTGCCGAAGTCGCCGCGGATCGAACCGGGGGCGGCGGCGATCGGGTCGGTCGGGCCGGCCAGCGTGCGCAGTCCCTCGATGACCCGCTCGCCCTCGACGACGAGGGCGACGGCAGGGCCGGAGGCCATGAACTCCACCAGCGGCTCGTAGAAGGGCCGGCCGACGTGCTCGGCGTAGTGCTGTTCGAGGATCGCGCGGTCGAGCGTGCGCAGTTCCAGCGCGGTGATGCTCCAGCCCGCCTTGCGCTCGATGCGGCCGAGGATCTCGCCGACCAGGCCGCGACGTACGGCGTCCGGCTTGAGAAGGACGAGGGTGCGCTGGGACACGGTGTGACTCCTATGTGCGGGGTGCGGGTACGACGACATTACCGGGGATCCCCACGGCCCACGGCACCCCCTGGGTCCGGGGCACGAGGCGTGCGATCAGGCCGGCTGCGCGGCCCGCGCCGCCTTGGCCTCGTCGACCTTCCGGCCGAAGTGGACGGCGGCCCACCACAGGGCGGCGAAGACCGCGCCGAGGAAGAACATCACCGGGACGGCGAAGCCGCTCACGATCAGCCCGGCCTGCAGCAGCCAGCCGACGGCCAGCCCGCCGCGGCGCCCGAGCATGCCGCACAGCAGCACGCACAGGGCCATGGCGATGCCGCTGACCGTCCATACCGTGCCGGCCGTCAGCTCCGGCTGCTTCATCGCCACCAGACCGGCGAAGCCGATCACGAAGAACTCACCGATCAGGGTGCTCGCGCACAGGGTCCGCATCCGCTTGGTTCCGCTTCCCGCTCGTCACTTCCGGCCCAGCAGCAGCCGGGCCTCTCCCACGGTGATCACCGAACCGGTGATCAGCACCCCGGCGCCGGAGTACTCCCCCTGATCCTCGGCGAGCGTCACGGCCGCCTCGATCGCGTCGTCCAGCCGCGGCTCGACCTGCACACGCTCGTCGCCGAAGACCTCGACCGCGAGCGCGGCCAGCTCGTCCACGTCCATGGCGCGGTGGGTGGAGTTCTGGGTCACCACGACCTCGGTGAAGACCGGCTCGAAGGCCTCCAGCAACCCCCGTACGTCCTTGTCGCCGCTCGGCCCGACCACGCCCACCAGGTGGGTGAAACCGAAGGCCTCGCCCAGCGCGGCGGCCGCCGCCCGGGCCCCCGCCGGGTTGTGCGCCGCGTCCAGCACCACGGCGGGGCTGCGGCGCACGACCTCCAGCCGGCCCGGCGAGGTGACGCCCGCGAAGGCGGTGCGGACGGTGTCGACGTCCAGGGTGCGGGCGTGCAGGGTGCCGATGCCGAAGAAGGCCTCCACCGCGGCGAGCGCCACCGCCGCGTTGTGGGCCTGGTGCTCACCGTGCAGCGGCAGGAAGACCTGCTCGTACTCCCCGCCCAGACCGCGCAGGGTCAGCATCTGCCCGCCGACGGCCACCTCGCGGTGCGTGACGCCGAACTCCATGCCCTCCCGGGCCACCGTCGCGTCCACCTCGACGGCCCGCTTCAGCAGCACCTGGGCCGCCTCCACGGGCTGCTGGGCCAGCACGGCGGTGGCGTCCTTCTTGACGATCCCGCTCTTCTCCACCGCGATCTCGCCGGCCGTCTCGCCCAGGCGGTCGGTGTGGTCCAGGTCGATCGGGGTCACGACGGCGACCGTGCCGTCCACCACGTTGGTCGCGTCCCAGCTGCCGCCCATGCCGACCTCGACGACGGCCACGTCCACCGGGGCGTCGGCGAAGGCGGCGTACGCCATGCCGGTCAGCACCTCGAAGAACGACATCCGGTACGGCTGCGAGGCGTCCACCATCTGCACGTACGGCTCGAGGTCGCGGTACGTCTCGATGAAGCTCTCCGGCGCGATGGGACGGCCGTCGAGGCTGATCCGCTCGGTGACGGACTGCACGTGCGGGCTGGTGTAGCGGCCGGTGCGCAGGTCGAAGGCGAGCAGCAGCTGCTCGATCATGCGGGCGGTGCTGGTCTTGCCGTTGGTGCCGGTGATGTGGATCGAGGGGTAGGAGCGCTGAGGCTCGCCCAGGATGTCCATCAGCGCGGTCATCCGGTCCAGGGACGGCTCCAGCTTCGTCTCCGGCCAGCGGCCGGCCAGCTCCGCCTCGACCTCGCGGAGGGCCTTGTCGACCTCCGGGTCGGCGGGGCGGGCCGGTACGCCGTCGTCCTGCGGCACCGGTCCTCCGGCCCGGAGGGTACGGCTGCCCGCCTCGATCACCGCCAGGTCGGCCTCGCGGCCGGGGTCGATGTCGGCGTCGTCCTCGTCGCCGCCCAGACCCATCGCGGCCAGCGGGTCGGAAAGGGGCTCGTCGTTCTCGGGGCGCGGGTTGCTCACGACCACATTGTACGAAGCGGCCAGGTGGATCCGGGTTGTGGGCAGGCGTTTCCGCCTGCCCACCCCGGGTGCGTCAGCCCTGCGGCAGCGAGGACAGCTGCGCGGTGATGCGGGCCATGTCCGCCTCGGCCGCCGCCAGGCGGGTGCGGATCTTGGCGACGACGGGCTCCGGTGCCTTCGCGAGGAACGCCTCGTTGCCCAGCTTCGCCGTGGCCTGCGCCTTCTCCTTCTCGGCGGCGGCCAGGTCCTTCGCGAGCCGCTTCCGCTCGGCGTCGACGTCGATCGCCCCGGAGAGGTCCAGCGCGACCGTCGCGCCCGCGACCGGGAGGGTCGCCGTCGCGGTGAAGCCCTCGCCCTCCGGCTGCAGGCGCAGCAGCTGGCGGACCGCCGCCTCGTGGGCCTCCAGGCCGGTGGAGCCGAGGTCGAGCCGGGCCGGGACCTTCTGGCCCGGCTGCAGGCCCTGGTCGGCGCGGAACCGCCGGACCTCGGTGACCAGCGACTGCACCGCCGCGATCTCCTTCTCGGCGGCCGCGTCGCGGAAGCCGGAGTCGGCCGGCCAGTCGGCGATGACGACCGACTCGCGCCCGGTGAGCGTGGTCCACAGCGTCTCGGTCACGAAGGGGACCACCGGGTGGAGCAGCCGCAGCAGCTTGTCCAGGACCTCGCCCAGCACGCGCCGGGAGACCTCGGCCGGGCGGCCGCCCGCCAGGAAGGTGGTCTTGGACAGCTCGACGTACCAGTCGAAGACCTCGTCCCACGCGAAGTGGAACAGGACGTCGCTGAGCTTGGCGAACTGGTAGTCGTCGTAGAGCTCGTCGGCCTCGGCGACCGTGGCGTTCAGCCGGGACAGGATCCAGCGGTCGGTGGCCGACATCTCCTCGGGCGCGGGCAGGTCGCCCTCGACCGTGGCGCCATTCATCAGCGCGAAGCGCGTGGCGTTCCAGATCTTGTTGGTGAAGTTGCGGGAGCCCTGGACCCAGTCCTCGCCGATCGGCACGTCGGTGCCGGGGTTGGCACCGCGCGCGAGCGTGAAGCGCAGCGCGTCGGAGCCGTAGGTGTCCATCCAGTCCAGCGGGTTGACCGCGTTGCCGAAGGACTTCGACATCTTCTTGCCGAACTGGTCGCGGACCATGCCGTGCAGGGCGATGGTGTGGAACGGCGGGGTGCCGTCCATCGCGTAGAGACCGAACATCATCATCCGGGCGACCCAGAAGAAGAGGATGTCGTACCCGGTGACCAGGACGGAGTTCGGATAGAACTTCGCGAGGCTCTCGGTCTCCTCGGGCCAGCCGAGCGTGGAGAACGGCCACAGACCGGAGGAGAACCAGGTGTCGAGGACATCGGTCTCCTGGGTCCAGCCCTCGCCGCCCGGGGGCTCCTCGTCGGGACCGACGCAGACGATCTCGCCGTCCGGTCCGTACCAGACGGGGATGCGGTGACCCCACCACAGCTGGCGCGAGATGCACCAGTCGTGGAGGTTGTCGACCCAGTCGAAGTACCTCTTCTCCATCTCCTGGGGGTGGATCTTGACCTTGCCGTCGCGGACGGCGTCACCCGCGGCCTTCGCCAGCGGGCCGACCTTGACCCACCACTGCATGGACAACCGCGGCTCGATGGTGGTCTTGCAGCGCGAGCAGTGGCCGACGGAGTGGACGTACGGGCGCTTCTCGGCGACGATCCGGCCCTCGGCGCGCAGCGCGGCGACGATGGCGGAGCGGGCCTCCAGCCGGTCCAGTCCCTGGAAGGGACCGTGCGCGGTGATGACCGCGCGCTCGTCCATGACGGCGAGGTTCGGCAGACCGTGGCGCTGGCCGATCTCGAAGTCGTTCGGGTCGTGCGCGGGCGTGACCTTGACGGCGCCCGTGCCGAACTGCGGGTCGACGTGCTCGTCGGCGACGACCGGGATGCGGCGGCCGGTCAGCGGCAGCTCGATCTCGCGGCCGACGAGGTGCCGGTAGCGCTCGTCCTCCGGGTGGACGGCGACGGCGGTGTCGCCGAGCATCGTCTCGGCGCGGGTCGTCGCGACGACGATGGAGTCCTCGCCCTCGCCGTAGCGGATCGAGACCAGCTCGCCGTCGTCGTCCTGGTACTCGACCTCGATGTCCGAGATGGCCGTCAGACAGCGCGGGCACCAGTTGATGATGCGCTCGGCACGGTAGATGAGCTCGTCGTCGAAGAGCTTCTTGAAGATGGTCTGGACGGCCTTGGACAGGCCCTCGTCCATGGTGAAGCGCTCACGCGACCAGGCGACGCCGTCACCGAGGCGCCGCATCTGCCCGGAGATCTGCCCGCCGGACTCCGCCTTCCACTGCCAGACGCGCTCGATGAACGCCTCGCGGCCGAGGTCGTGGCGGGACTTGCCCTCCTTGGCGAGCTCGCGCTCGACGACGTTCTGCGTGGCGATGCCGGCGTGGTCCATGCCGGGCTGCCACAGCGTCTCGTACCCCTGCATCCGCTTGCGGCGGGTGAGGGCGTCGATCAGCGTGTGCTCGAAGGCGTGGCCCAGGTGGAGGCTGCCGGTGACGTTCGGCGGCGGGATGACGATGGTGTACGGCTTCTTGTCGCTCTTGGCGTCGGCCTCGAAGTAACCGCGCTCTACCCAGCGCTCGTACAGGGGCCCCTCTACCTCGGCCGGCGCGTACTGGGTCGGCAGTTCGGGGGTCGCGCTGTTCGGTCCGCTCTCGGCGGCCTGCTGAGTGTTGTCGGTCACGGCGCTCAGTTTACGGGCGGGGCGGGCCCCGTTACGAATCCGCCGGTGCCCGGGCGCGAGACGCGGGGACGGGGCCCCCGACGACGCACGCCCGCCGCGGGGCCCGGCGGGGGCGCTCGCGGTCCGGTTCCGGGGGCGCGTGGTGCCGGGAGCCGGGAGCCGGGAGACCCCCGCCGGTCCCCGGGGATGGGCCACCGCCTCCGAACCACCGTCGGACGAGCGACTCCTGACGGGAAACCGGCAGACCGGACGGGTCGGTGGTACCCGTCCGCACCGGTGGTCAGGGTGATCAACCGGGCATCTGCACCGTCTTGTTACCAAGTCCTGACGACGTCGGTGTAAAGACGGCCTAAACAATCCGCAAGGATGAGTACGAGGAGACAGCAGTTCAACGAGGGGACTCACCGATGAGCTTCAACCAGCAGCCGCCGCAGCCGGGTTACGGCGGCCAGCCTGGCTACGGGGGCCAGCCCGGCCACCCCCAGCAGCCACCGGTCCCGCCCGGCCCGCCCCAGCAGCCCGCACCGGGCTACGGCTACCCGCAGCAGCCCACGGCCCCGCAGCCGGCCCCCGGCTACGGCTACCCGCAGCAGCCCGGCCCGTACGGTCAGCAGCCCGGCCCGTACGCCCAGCAGCCGGGCCCCTACGGTCAGCAGCCCGGCGCCTGGGGTGCCCCGCCGCCGCCGTCCGGGGGCAAGGGCAAGATCATCGGCATCGTGGTCGGCGTCGTGGTCGCCGTCGCGGTCATAGGCGGCGGCATCCTCGCCCTCACGGGCAGCGGCGGCAGCGGCAGTGACCACAAGCTCGCCATGCCGGCCACGCTGCTGGACGGTCAGTACACCAAGTCCGGCAACGACCCCGGACTCAGCAACGGCGAGACCGGGGACGACACCGGCATCGACGACGCCACCACGGTCTCCGGAAACTACAAGAAGGGCGCCACCGAGCAGCTGATCGTCACCGGCGCCTACGGTGACGTCAGCGACCCGGGCAGCGTGCTGGACAAGATGCTCGCCGCCTTCACCTCCAAGGCCGGCAGCTCCGGCGGCGAGGCCCCGAAGGAGGTCCACCCCACGGGCTTCGACGGCGACATCATGAAGTGCGGCACGATCGGCTCGGCCGGGGTCAGCTTCCCGTACTGCGCATGGGCCGACGACAGCACGGTCGCCATGGCCATGGACATGAACGTCGACATCACCGGCGCCACCGAGCCCCCCTCCCTCACGGAGTGGGCGGACAGCACCGTGAAGATCCGCGACGAGGTCCGCGTCAAGAAGTGACCCGCCCCGTACGGCGAAGGGGGCGCCCGGCAGCTGCCGGGCGCCCCCTTTCGTGTGCCGGGGTGCGCTACGCGCTCTTCTGCTCGCCCTTGCCGATGATGCGGGGCTCGCGCGGGACCAGGGTCGGGTTCACGTTGGAGTGGACGACGTCCTCGCTGATGACGACGCGGGCGACGTCCTTGCGCGAGGGCACCTCGTACATCACCGACATCAGCACCTCCTCCATGATGGCGCGCAGGCCGCGGGCGCCGGTCTGGCGGAGGATGGCCTGGTCGGCGATGGCCTCCAGGGCGCCGCGCTCGAACTCGAGCTCGACGCCGTCGAGCTCGAAGAGCCGCTGGTACTGCTTGACCAGGGCGTTGCGCGGCTCCACCAGGATCTGCAGCAGCGCCTCACGGTCGAGGTTGTGCACGCTGGTGATGACCGGCAGACGGCCGATGAACTCGGGGATCATGCCGAACTTCACCAGGTCCTCCGGCATGACCTCGGAGAACTGGTCGGCGGAGTCGATCTCCCGCTTGGAGCGGATGGTCGCGCCGAAACCGATGCCCTTGGCGCCGGCCCGTGATTCGATGATCTTCTCCAGCCCGGCGAAGGCACCGCCGACGATGAAGAGCACGTTGGTGGTGTCGATCTGGATGAACTCCTGGTGCGGGTGCTTGCGCCCGCCCTGCGGCGGCACCGAGGCGGTGGTGCCCTCCAGGATCTTCAGCAGCGCCTGCTGCACGCCCTCGCCGGAGACGTCGCGGGTGATCGACGGGTTCTCGCTCTTGCGGGCGACCTTGTCGATCTCGTCGATGTAGATGATCCCCGTCTCGGCCTTCTTGACGTCGTAGTCGGCCGCCTGGATCAGCTTGAGCAGGATGTTCTCGACGTCCTCGCCGACGTACCCGGCCTCGGTCAGCGCGGTGGCGTCCGCGATGGCGAACGGCACGTTCAGCATCCGGGCCAGGGTCTGGGCGAGCAGGGTCTTGCCGGAGCCCGTGGGACCGAGCAGCAGGATGTTGGACTTGGCGAGCTCGATGCCGTCGTCGTGGCCGCGGCCGCCGCCGTTCTCACCGGCCTGCACCCGCTTGTAGTGGTTGTAGACCGCCACGGAGAGCGCCTTCTTCGCCGGCTCCTGGCCGACGACGTAGCTCTCGAGGAACTCGTAGATCTCGCGCGGCTTCGGCAGGTCCTCCCACCGCACCTCGGAGGACTCGGCGAGCTCCTCCTCGATGATCTCGTTGCAGAGGTCGATGCACTCGTCGCAGATGTACACACCGGGTCCTGCGATGAGCTTCTTCACCTGCTTCTGGCTCTTTCCGCAGAACGAGCACTTGAGCAGATCGCCGCCGTCACCGATGCGTGCCACGAGGTGCTTCCCCTTCGCCTGGGTCCCGTCAGTTCGACGAGTCCTGGTGCTTGCCTATCGACGGTACCTTGCCGCGCCCCCAGTGCGGGCCCCCCTTGGAGCTACTGGGCCGTGACCTGCACAACCCCGCGGCTCCAAGAGGGGACTTCTTGTCGCAGAATGCCCTGCCGGGCGTCAGACCGCGACCGCCGAACCCTTGCGGGTCGAGACGATCTGGTCGACCAGACCGTAGGAGAGGGCCTCCTCGGCCGTGAGGATCTTGTCGCGCTCGATGTCGTCGCGGATCTTCTCGATCGGGGTGCTGGAGTGCTTGGCCAGCATCTCCTCCAGCTGGGCCCGCATCCGCAGGATCTCGTTGGCGGCGATCTCCAGGTCCGAGACCTGGCCGCGGCCGGTCTCGCTGTACGGCTGGTGGATCAGGATGCGGGCGTTCGGCAGCGCCATCCGCTTGCCGGGCGTGCCGGCGGCGAGCAGCACGGCCGCGGCGGAGGCCGCCTGGCCCATGCAGACCGTCTGGATGTCGGGCTTCACGAACTGCATCGTGTCGTAGATGGCCGTCAGCGCCGTGAAGGAGCCGCCGGGGCTGTTGATGTAGACCGAGATGTCGCGGTCCGGGTCCATCGACTCCAGGCACAGCAGCTGCGCCATGACGTCGTTGGCGGAGGCGTCGTCGATCTGCACCCCGAGGAAGATCACGCGCTCCTCGAAGAGCTTCGCGTACGGGTCGTACTCGCGGATGCCCTGCGAGGTGCGCTCCACGAAGCGCGGCACCACGTAGCGGGCCTCGGCGGCGTTCGTGCGGTCGTACATGCCGCTGCCGGGGAAGTTCTGGGTGGTCACGTTCACCGTCCTGAAGATGAGCAGTGGGCTGGGGTCGGTCCTGCGGGGCAGTACGGGCGTCAGGCCCGGTCAGGCCCCGGTGCCGCCGCCGCCCGGCACGTTCACGGCGTGCGTGATGACGTCGTCGATCAGGCCGTACTCCTTGGCCGCCTCGGCGGAGAACCAGCGGTCGCGGTCGGAGTCACGGGTGATCGCCTCGACGCTCTGGCCGGAGTGCTCCGCGATGAGCTCGGCCATGCGCTTCTTCGTGCGCAGCAGCTGCTCGGCGTGGATCTTGATGTCCGAGGCCGAGCCGGCGAGGCCGGCGGAGGGCTGGTGCATCAGGATGTCGGTGTTCGGCAGCGAGAAGCGCTTGCCGGGGGTGCCGGCCGTCAGCAGGAACTGGCCCATGGAGGCCGCGAGGCCCATGGCGATGGTGACCACGTCGTTCTTGATGAACTGCATGGTGTCGTAGATCGCCATGCCGGCCGTCACGGAACCGCCGGGGCTGTTGATGTAGAGGTAGATGTCCTTGTCCGGCTCGGCGGCAAGGAGGAGCAGCTGCGCGGTGATCTTGTTGGCGATGTCGTCGTCCACCGGCTGGCCGAGGAAGATGATCCGCTCGCCGAGCAGCCGGTTGTAGACCTGGTCGCCGAGGCCACCGATGGTCGGCTCGCCGGCGGCGGAAGGCATCGGAGTCGTCACGTATCCACCTGCTCGTTGTCGGACGGCGCGGACGCCGTCACAGGGTCTTCTCGTAGGGCACGGGCCCTCGTACTTACGGACCCTAACGCGCAGGTGGGGCCCAGCAATCCCCCACGCGGAACTGTTCGCTGTCAGCGCAGGCAGGGTGTAAGCGGAGAGCGAAACCGAACAGAACGGGCCCGGACGAACTGGTCGTCCGGGCCCGTCGGATGGTGCTGCGGGGCGAGGCTCAGGCCTCGGAGCCCTCACCCTTGGCGGTCTCGGCGTCCGTGTCCTCGGAGGTGGCCTCGACCGTCTCGCCGGTCTCGTCCTCCTCGTCCTCCAGGTCGACGACCTCGCCGTTGGTGTCCTTGACCGTGGCGGCCTCGACGACCAGGGCCAGCGCCTTGCCGCGGGCGACCTCGCCGACGAGCAGCGGCACCTGGCCGCCCTCGACGACCGCCTGGGCGAACTGGTCCGGGCTCATGCCGGAGGAGGCGGCACGGCGCATGAGGTGCTCGGTGAGCTCCTCCTGGTTGACCGAGAGCTTCTCGGTGGAGACGAGCTCGTCCAGGACGAACTGGGTCTTGATGCCCTTCTTCGCCTGCCCCTCGATCTCCTCGTCGTACTCCTCGCGGGTCTTGCCCTCGTTCTCCAGGAAGGAGTCCCAGTCCAGGCCCATGGCCGGGAACTGGTGGTGCTCCAGGTTGTGGACGCGGGTCTCGATCTCGTCCTTGAGCAGCTTCTCCGGCAGCGGGATGTCGACCAGCTCCAGGAGGGCGTCCAGCACCTTCTCCTGGGCCTGGGTGGCCTGGTCGTACTGCTTGATGCGCTCCTGGCGCTTCACGGCGTCGGCGCGGAGCTCCTCGAGGGTGTCGAACTCGCTCGCCAGCTGGGCGAAGTCGTCGTCCAGCTCGGGCAGCTCACGGGCCTGGACGGTGGTGACGTCCACCTTGACCTGGGCCTGCTTGCCGGCGGCGGAGCCGCCCTTGAGCTCGGAGGTGAAGGTGGCCGAACCGCCGGCCTCCAGGCCGGTGACGGCCTCGTCGATGCCGTCGAGCAGCTGGCCGGAGCCGATGGTGTAGGTGACGCCGCTGGCGACGCCGTCCTCCAGCACCTCGCCCTCGACCGAGGCCTCCAGGTCCACGACGACGACGTCGCCGTCGGCGGCGGCACGCTCCACGACGGTGGTGGAGGCGAAGCGCTCCCGCAGCTGCTCCAGGGCCTTGTCGACGTCCTCGTCGGACACCTCGACGGCGTCGACGGTGACCTCGATGCCGGAATAGTCCGGGATCTCGATGACCGGGCGGATGTCCACCTCGGCGGTGAACTTCAGCTCCTGGCCGTCGTTGAACTCGGTGATGTCCACCTCGGGCTGGCCGAGGACGTTGAGCTCGCCCTCGTTGACCGCCTCCGTGTAGAACTTCGGCAGTGCGTCGTTGATGGCCTCTTCGAGGACCGCGCCACGGCCGAACCGCTGGTCGATGACGCGCGCGGGGATCTTGCCCTTACGGAAGCCCGGCACCGTGACCTGCTGGTTGATCTTCTTGTACGCCGCGTCGAGGCTGGGCTTGAGCTCCTCGAAGGGCACCTCGACAGTGAGTCGAACCCGGGTCGGGTTCAGAGTCTCGACGGCGCTCTTCACGGTTGGGTCTCCTTGGGGGCTTTACGTTGATGGGCGGCCGCTCGGCGATCGTGCGGGGCGGCTGGTGTTCGACCTGGCTTTTCCGCGTTTCAGTGGCCGACGACCCATCCTACCGGTACCACAATCCTGCGGCCGGGCCCTGCTCGGCACAGGGCGGCCGAGCACTGGTCGGGGTGGCCGGATTCGAACCGACGACCTTCCGCTCCCAAAGCGGACGCGCTACCAAGCTGCGCCACACCCCGTCGGTGCGACACGTAGAGTACATGCCTCCGCACACCCTGAAGGCCATATGTGCCGTGCGCGGGAGCCGGGTCGATCGGCTACGATCTGATGTGCCAGAATGACTGGCCGTTGCGGGCGTAGCTCAATGGTAGAGCCCCAGTCTTCCAAACTGGCTACGCGGGTTCGATTCCCGTCGCCCGCTCTGCAGGACGTAGGCCCAGGTCAGGGGTGGTTTTCCCCGGCCTGGGCCTACGTCGTTCACGGTCCGATCCGGGCCACCGTGCCACACACGTGCCACACGGATCACGTCGGCCGTTGGCGAGCCGATTCGATAAGGGCACTCACGGCGTCGGCGATCACGCGTTCTCGCTGGGCGCTGGCGTGCTGATAGACGCGGCACGGGGCGAGCTGTGCCCCATCCGGGTCATGAGTTCCTTCGTGCTCGCGCCCGTCGAGGCCGCCAAGGTGTTGCCGGTGTGCCGAAGATCATGAACTCGAAGGCCGTTCACGCCGGCCTTGCCGCATGCCTTGTGCCACCACCGATTGAAGTGATTCCGGCGCGGGGTGGCGCCTTTCACCCCGACGAAGACACGCCCGGTGGCGCCGGTCTCTGGTGAGCTCGGCCACCGAACGGCGTACGCGGATCATGCCGTGGTCGAGGTCAACATCGTGACGACGCAAGCCGATCAACTCACCCCATCGGACGCCGTAGAAGGCCACCAGGAGGACGAGCGCCTTGTACCGCGGGTGCATGGCCTCAGCAATGGCGAAAGCCTCCGAAATGGACGCCAGGCCGCTCTGGGGTGCGCACCGTGCCGCCGTTACGGAGCCTGGCCCGAACATGCCTGCGGCCCACCACCGGAGCGGGCCGCAGGTGCACTCATGGTTGCCGGATGCGGCAAGCACGGAAGCCTCATCAGCAGAGTACGGTGGACGAACCGAAGGCATTCCGTACCCCGGCTACCGTGCCGGCGTCGTTTTCGGCGAATGCCTAGCCGGGCAAGTGAACGTATGGGCTTGATCCTTGATCACACGACCCACGATGAATCCCTCGGCCCTGACGGCGTACGACTCTCACTGAAGCCGGTCAGCGCCGCCTCGGGCCCCCTCGACGGAGCCTGGTGGCCCCGCTCACGGGATCTGGCGGCGGAAATCTCCGCACTTACGGCCACTCCGGACGCCCCATGGGGGCGGATCGCCCGTGTCGCCGTGAACCCGCACTTCTGGCCGGCCGTCCCCCGCAGGGTGGCCGTGGCCGGGCACGTGGTGCCCGTCGATTGGTTCACAGCGGACCAGGACCCCCACAAGCTCCTGCTGCTCTCCCGCGATGCCGGACGCTGGGACCTTCTGGTCATTGCGCCGGAGACGGACTCCGACACCGCCGCCCGCTTGTTGTCCGCCGCAGCCGATCCCCGCATCAGCGCCACCGCCGGCGGTTTGTTGGCAGTGGAGCGCTCGCACATGGCGGGAAGCACATGAGGGGCTCGGACGCCGGCGTCACCGCTGCCCTCGCTGACGCGGCGAACACCCTGAGAGCGCTCATGAATCATCTGCGCGACACACAGCACGGGGGAACACGCGGTCATGGCCCGCGCCTCCCGGTCGGGACCGTACCGACCACGCCGGCGCCGCCGGCGCCGCCTCCCGTCAGGCACGACCGCCGTGACCACCGCGAAGGGGGGCGTGGGCGACTGCGCCCGCCCCAACGCCGCCGGTCCCGCCGCGCACGGGTGTGAGAAGCGTCGGCCTCGCAAGCGAATGGTTCGCGGACTCGCCGAAGCCGCAGATACCCCAGGGGGCGCCCCTTGTTCGGGGCACCCCCTGGGGTCTTCCTTCCTCAAGGCGATGAGGACGGGGCTTGGCTCAGTCCCGGCACGTCATTTGGAAGCTCCATGCCAACTCGTCGTCGTCCGGTTCCTTCCACGGCGGCTTGGCGTGGCAGTTGCTGCCGTGCTCGTCGTCGTACTCGTCGCCGTCCTCGTACTTGCCGCCGTGGTCGTACTTGCCGTCGTGGTCGCGGTGGTCATGAAGGCCCGGACCGCCGGGGAGACCGGGGTAGCCGGGGAAGCCGCCGGGGTAGCCGGGACGCCCGGGACGCCCGGGAGGACCTTCAGGACCTGCCGGACCTTCAGGACCGGTCGGGCCGGCGGGACCACTCGGACCAGCAGGACCGGACGGGCCGGACGGGCCGGACGGGCCGGCGGGGCCAGCCGGACCACCAGGTCCGGCAGGTCCAGCAGGACCGGTCGGGCCAGTGTCACCGGGAGCACCAGAGGGACCGGCAGGACCCGAGGGGCCGGCAGGGCCAGAGGGACCAGTGGGTCCGGCAGGGCCGGTCGGGCCGGTGTCACCGGGAGGACCAGAGGGACCGGCAGGACCGGACGGACCAGTGGGTCCGGTCGGGCCGGTGGGTCCGGTCGGACCAGCCACACCGCAAGTCGGGACCGTGATGTTGTCCCTGATCAGGGTGACCTGGCCATTTCGCGCCAGCAACCGGCCCGCGATCGCCGCGTCGGCGCCCACGGAGATGTCCGTCAGGGCCATGATGGTGCCCTTGAAGTCGGCATTGGTCCCGATGGTGGCGGAGCTGCCCACCTGCCAGAACACGTTGCAGGCCTGCGCTCCGTTGATGAGCCGGACGGTGCTCCCCACGTTCATGACCAGGGTGGAGCCGACCTGGAAGATGAAGACGGCGTTGGGGTCGCCCTGTGCGTCGAGAGTGACAGTCCCGTTGACGGCGAGATCGAGCGCCGTCCCGGCAGAGTAGACGCCGGGAAAATAGGCTTGGGTGTCGAGCTGGGGTCCCGCGACGCCGTTGGACGGCCTGCCGGCCGCGTCGTTGTAGGCCGTGACCAAGTCTGACTTCGCCTGACCGGCGACAGCGTCGGCTACGTGCGTCGCTCCGATGACACGTCCGGGCGGAAAGCCTGTTACCGAAGTGCCGGGGCTGAGCCCCAGATCCCCGATGATGATGGTTCCGAGCGTGTTGGTGACCGTTGAACCGGCCAGGACCCCGTAGGTCTTGGCGGTTCCCAGTCCCACCGCCGGAGGTGATACGGCGTGGGCGAGGGTCGTGATCATGGTGAGCGTCGCCATCAGCACCGCGATAGGTATCAAGAGCATCGGTGCCTTGAGCCCCTTGTGTACGCGTATACGTCGCCTGCCGGGCGGAGCGGGCAGGACGGAAACCTCTGACGTAGGGAGAGACCCTTTCTTGTGGCCGAGCCCGGCCACCCCTGCGAGGGGGACTTCGAACGTGGGTAGTGAGCTCCGGTCGCCGAACCTCAGTCGCGTGTCCAAATCAGCGGTCCGCGACCAAAGGGGGCCGGCGAGCAAGTGCTCACCGGAGAAAGCGACAAACCGCCGCTCACCAGCCAAAAGCTAGCAATGATCCTATAAAGGGCATATGCGCGGAGAGCCAAAGGAGTTATGGGTCGCGCCTGGTTCACTCTGCTGGTGGCGTCTCCGCGCAACCGGGGGCATTGGGCCAGGTCCGACAGGCGGAAGCCCGGGCACCTCGGTGGTCATCTGCCGGCGTGCCGGACCTCGAGCGGGCACAGTGGGCCGCTGGCCAAGGGCTAACTGCTCCGCCGTGCTTGACGGCGCCGGCATGAGCACACCGGGACGGAGTGAAGCCGCGTCCGGGGATCGACCGGCTCCGGCGTGCCCAGGGTAGGAATCCCTCCCGAGTGCGACCGGCATCGACGGGATGCCGGTCTGCCTTGCGGCTCCTCACGGCAGGAGATAACGACAACGAAACCGTATGCGCGGGACTTTGGCGGTAGCAGGATGCCTGCCCTCGGCCGCTGCGGTGGCAGCGCACACATACAGCTGTGCACGAACTGGTGAGGCGGTGGTCACGACGCAGAGGCAGAAGGGCACAGGGTTATCGGCGCACCGCAGGGCCCCCGCCAGCGGTTGCCCGCTTCCCGGACGCTCTCCTCCAGCCACGGCCGGTGCCCGCTCTTCCGGCTCATGCGGCCCCGCGCCGGTCATCTTCGCCACCACCAGCTACTCAAGTGCCGCCGCGTAATCGTCGTGCGGCTCGCCGGAGTTGACCCCTGCGAGCTGGTCCATCAGCAGTTCTGCGAACTCCCGCTCCCGCTCGGTCACCGGGGCCGCCGAGGACAGGTCATCCGGTTCGCGGATCTCCTCCGACCACAGCAGGGTGTGCACTACGGGCTCGCGGCGCTCGGTCGCCGCACCGCGGTACAGGCGGCCGTCGAACTGGAAGCCCATGCGCTGCCAGCGGTACTCCGGGACGGGCTCGACGCACACGGGAGGCTCCCCGGGCTCCCGGAGCGACACCTTCACCGCATCACGCCACGCGCGCACACGTTCGACTCTGTGGATGCGGGCAGGCCCAGCCGAGCCCGACGCCCGTCGGCCAGCCGATCGGGGTACTCCCGGGGTCGCCCCTGTCGCCTGCCCGGGTCCCCCGGCTGGCAGCCGCAGCCCGCGGGGGGCAGGATCGGGCCCGTGCATGAGGGTTCGTCACCTCCACCCCGACGGCCCCCTCGGCCGAGAGCCGGGCCCCCGACGCCGAGAAGCGCCGGGGGCCGTCTCGTGCGCTCATCAGCCACCGCGCGGCGGAGGGAGCCCCCACCACCTGTGGGCTGTGCGGTGGGGGCCTCGCAGCCAGAGGCCTCGTGCCCGCCACGTGCCCGTAACGAGGGCCATCGAGGGGGAACAGCGGGGAATCCCGGGCGCGACACCGCTCCCGGGCACCCGTACCGCGACCAGGGGTAGGGAAGCGGCGCGTACGTCGTCCTCCGAACTGGCTACGCGGATTCGGTTCCCGTCGCCCGCTCTGCAGGCGAAGGCCCCAGGTCAGCGGCATGTTCGCCGGCCCGGGGCCTCGTCCGTTCCCCGCCGCCCGAAGCCCGTGGGCGTGCGGGCCACTTGCCGGACCACCCCGACGGGGTGGCGCGGCCGGGGTGGGGGCCGGCCGCGCCTGGGTGGTGGGCTGGGGGATCAGTCTGGGGGATCAGTTGTTGAAGACCGGGATGTTGTTGTTCACCCCGCCCCCGAAGAAACCGCCACCCCCGTTGTTGAAGACCGGGATGTTGTTGTTCACCCCGCCCCCGAAGAAACCACCGCCGCCGTTGTTGAAGACCGGGATGTTGTTGTTCACCTGGCCTCCGAAGAAGCCACCGGTGTTGTTGAAGAGGGGGATGTTGTTGTTCACCCCGCCGCCGTCACCGACGTGAAGGCTCTGCTGCTGGGGTGCGGCCTGGACGGCGCTGACGTGGGCGGGGGCGGCCGCGAACGCGCTGGTCGGGAGCAGGGCGCCACCGGCGGCAAGAGTGGTGGCGGCGGTCAGCATGACGATCTTGCGGGTGCGGGACATGGCGGTTCTCCTCAGGCGATGCGGGGCGGGGATTCCGGATGACCCCTTTTCGGGTATTCCGGCACCGGGGGGAATGTCCCGGTGGTTCCTTTCGGTCGGTATTGCGCGACCTCTTGACTCCAGTAAGCCCCGGCGTTCGGCCCGCGTCACGTCGCTGCATTTCGGGGCTTGACATGTGGTCGGGGGCTGGTTAAAAGACGGCCCGCCGGTACCGCGGATCCCCTGGACCGGGCACCTCCGCATGCGTGGACGCCGGAGTCTGCGCAGGCTGGGAGATGTGCCGGTGATCCACGGTGAGGAACGATGATCGTTACGGTGGTGTCGATGCCCGAGGGCACCGTCGCCCGCGCCGCCGTGTCGGAGGCGCGGGAGCGGCTCGCGGCGTCGCGCTTCCTGCTCGTGGACATCGAGGTGCCCGGGGAGGGACGGCCCGACGAGGCGCCGATCGCCCACGAACTCGGCCTGGAGGCGGAGGACCTGGCATGGCTGGGCAGGGCGGGCGAGAGCGCGCGGGCGGAGTTCCACGGGGACAACGCCCGGTTCGTCGTACCGGTCATCGAGGACGACGAGGTCGCCCACCTCCACGTCTTCGTGACCGGACGGTACCTGGTCACGGTCCGCCGGGGGCCGAACACGCTCGTCGGGCGGTTCATCACCCGGCTGCCGCACGAACGGCCCGCGGACACCACCGCCGCGCTCTTCCTGCTGCTGGAGGACGCCCTGGAGACCTTCCGCAAGTCCGCCGTGGAGTCGCTGCTGCAGGTGGAGGACCTCGAGGACGAGATGTTCGAGAGCCGGAACCCGCGGCAGGTGTACCGGCTGGCACAGCTGCGGCGGCGCGCGGCGCTGCTGCACCACGCCCTGCTGCCGTACCTGCAGGCGACCGACGAGACCATCACCCGGCGGATGATGAGCGGCAGCTTCCCGGAGGAGCGGCAGCGGCTGGCCGCCTCGTACCAGCGGGCCGCGCGGATGGTGCTCTCCAGCATCGAGTCGCTCCAGGACGCCGCCCGGCGGGCGTTCGCCAGCTACTCCTCCCTGGTGTCCGGCGAGCAGAACGGTGTGATCAACCGGCTGGCCATCGTGTCGACGATCTTCCTTCCGCTGACCTTCCTGACCGGCTTCTTCGGCATGAACTTCACCTACATGACCGACGAGTTGGAGAGCAAGGTCGTCTTCTGGCTGCTCGCCGTGGGACTGCAGGCGCTCGTCCTGTCCGTCGCCGTCTACGTGCTCCACCGCACCCGCATCTGGCGCAGACTGCGCGACGACGGGCGCGACGACCCCTGAGCGCCTCACTACATTGGCGGCATGGAGATCTGGATCAACCCCGCGTGCTCAAAGTGCCGCTCCGCGCTGCACCTGCTGGACGACGAGGGCGCGCAGTACACCGTGCGGCGCTACCTGGAGGATCCGCCCGACGCGGACGAGATCCGGGCGGTGCTGGAGCGGCTCGGGCTGGAGCCGTGGGACATCGTGCGGACCCAGGAGGCCGAGGCGAAGGAACTAGGACTGAAGGAGTGGCCGCGCGGGCCGGGTGAGCGGGACCGCTGGATCGGGGCGCTGGCGGCGCACCCGCGGCTGATCCAGCGTCCCATCATCACCGCCGAGGACGGCACGGCGGTGGTAGCGCGCTCCGAGGAGGCGGTGCGGGACGCGCTGGGCCGCGCCCCGGGCTCCGTCTAGAACACCGACAGCCCGGTGGCGGTGGTGAACGCGTCGAGGGCCGCCATGGCGCCGACGGAGTTGCCGGCCGGGTCGAGGCCGGGGCTCCATGCGCACAGGGCGCCCCGGCCAGGGAGGACGGCGAGGATGGCCCCGCCGACGCCGCTCTTGCCGGGCAGGCCCACGCGGTAGGCGAACTCCCCCGCGGCGTCGTAGGTGCCGCAGGTGAGCAGCACGGCGTTGAGGCGTTTGGCGTCGGTGCGGGACAGTAGCCGGCCGCCGTCGGCGCGCAGTCCGTGCCGGGCGAGGAAGCCGCCCGCAAGGGCGAGGTCGCGGCAGGAGGCCTCAAGGGCGCAGTGGGCGTAGTAGTGCTCCAGGACGGTGTCCACGGGGTTGTGCAGGTTGCCGAAGTGCGCGAGGAAGTGCGCCAGGGCGGCGTTGCGGTGGCCGTGGGCGGCCTCGGAGGCGGCGACCGCCGGGGCGGTGGTCAGGGCCGGGTTGCCCGACTCGGCGCGCAGCAGTTCGCGTACCGCGCCCGAGGCGTCGCCGGTGAGGGTCAGCAGGGCGTCGGTGACGACCAGGGCTCCGGCGTTGATGAAGGGATTGCGCGGGATGCCCTGCTCGGTCTCCAGCTGGATGAGCGAGTTGAAGGGGCTGCCGGAGGGCTCGCGGCCGACACGGCGCCACAGGGCGTCGCCGCCGTGGTGGAGCGCCAGGGCGAGCGTGAAGAGCTTGGAGACGCTCTGGACGGAGAACGGCTCGGCGAAGTCCCCGACGCCGTGGACCTCGCCCCCGACGGTGGCCAGGGCCATGCCGAAGGCGCCGGCGTCGGCGGCCGCGAGGGCGGGGATGTAGTCGGCGACCTTGCCGCGGCCGAGCTCCGGAAGGGCCGCGGCCATGGCCTGTTCGAGGAAACGCTGGTAGTCCACCGGCCCATTGAACCCGGACCCCGGCGAACCCCGGCCCTAACCGACCGGCACGCCCTGCGGGCCCTTGATCCGCTTCATGATCATCTGCGAGTTCACCTCGCTCACGCCCGGCAGGGCGATCAGCTTCTCGGTCCAGAAGCGCTCGTAGGCGTCGCTGTCGGCCACCGCGATCCGCAGCAGGCAGCCGGGCGCGCCGTAGAGCCGGTAGGCCTCGACGACGTCGGGGATGGCCTGCACCTGCTCCTCGAAGGCGGCGACGGACTCGCGGTCCCGCCGTACCTCGACGGAGGCGAAGACCTCGAAGCCGCGGCCGACGGCGGCCGGGGCGACGACGGCCCGGTAGCTCTGGATCACCCCGTCCTCCTCCAGCTGGCGCACCCTGCGCAGGCACGGGGAGGGGGTGAGGCCGACGCGGGCGGCCAGTTCCTGGTTGGTGAGCCGGCCGTCGGCCTGGAGCTCGCGCAAGATTCTTCTGTCAATGGCATCCATAGGGGCGATAGATACCACGCTTGGCCGATCTACGCGGGCTGATTGGCAATCCGATGCCGGGGTTCACCGCATATCCTTGCCGCGGAGGAGCAGGCGAACACGCGAGTGAGGGACACGTGAAGCACATCGTCGTGATCGGCACCGGCGGCACGATCGCCAGCCGGTGGCAGGGGGCCGGGTACGCGGCCGAGGCCGCCGGCCACGAGGTGCTGGCGGCGGGCGCGGTCCCCGAGGGCGTCGAGGTGACCGTGCGCGACCTGTTCACGGTGAACAGCTCGCGGCTGACCTCCGCCCACCAGCTGGAACTGCTGCGGACGGTCCACGAGGTGCTGGCGGACCCGGGCGTGGACGGCGTCGTGGTGACCCACGGCACCGACACCATGGAGGAGTCCGCCTTCCTCCTGGACCTCCACCACGGCGACCGGCGCCCGGTGGTCTTCACCGGCGCCCAGCTCCCGCTGGACGCCGTGGACGGGGACGCGGCGGGCAACCTCTACGACGCGCTGCTGACCGCCGCGACCGGCGAGGACATCGGCGTGGTCATCACCTTCGGCGGCTTCGTGCACGCCGCCCGGGGCACGGTCAAGGCGCACACCCTGGACGTCCAGGCCTTCGCCGACCCCTCGGGCCGGCCGCTGGGACGGGTGAAGTTCGGCGAGATCGCCTGGGGCGCCCCCCGGCCGCGTGCCACGGCGCTGCCGCTGCCGGACGCACACGTCACGGCGCCGCGCGTCGACGTCGTCATGCACCACGTGGACGCCGACCCCGTGCTCTTCGAGGCCGCGCTGGGTGCGGGGGCCCAGGGCATCGTGCTGGTAGGCACCGGCGCGGGCAACGCGACGCCCGATTTCGTGGCGGCGGTCCGCCGCGCGGTCGACGCCGGGGTGCTGGTCGCCGTGAGCACCCGGGTGGCGGCCGGGCCGGTGGCGCCGATGTACACCGGGGGCGGCGCGGTGGACCTCGCCGCGGCCGGCGGCGTGCTGGCCGGGACGCTGCGCGCGGGGCAGGCCCGCATCGCCGTACTGGCGGCGTTGCTGTCCGCCCGGGACCCGCAGGAGCGGGCCGCCGCGCTGCGCCGCATCATCGGGACGGCCGAGGACCGCACACCGGCCGTCGCCTGACTCCCCGTCACCCGGCGCGGCCACCGCGCCGGGTGACGGGTGACCTGTGACATGTGACGGGGACCGCTCAGAGGTTTATCTGGTTGATGGTGTCCGCCAACGAGTCGAGGAACTTGTTGATCGCCGGCGCCATGCCCGTGGAGGCAAGGAAGAAGCCGAAGAGCGCGGCGACGATGGCCGGACCGACCTTGAGCGTCTTGCCCCTTATCAGGACGATCATGATGATCGCCAACAACAGCACCACGGACAGGGAGATGGCCACTGGGGATCACATCCTCGGTCTGACGCCTCACCGTTCCGGGGGAGCAACGCAGCCGCACCCCCGCGACGTCCATCGTGCCACCTGCCACCGACACCGTGACCCCGCGGGACACCCCTTCCCCGCGCGTCGGGGTCGCACACCTGTGACGCAGGACATCGCGATCACTTCTGATCACTTCGGATGAGGACAATCTCGCAATTGCACGGCACGTTCGAGTGAATTTCCCCCAAACTATTTCCCCGCACATGCACTTGCCACACAAACGATCATCAAAAAACCTGCACAGACGCCAACCCGTCTGCCGATATGCCCCGTTCAACCCTTATATGACTGCCCATAGCGTCACGGAACGGTCAGTGGCATGACACATGCATTCCGGGGTAGCAGCGCCGCTACCGCCATTCCGATCGAGAATTTACTCAGGCAGAGGCGCCCGCTATGGTGCATCAAATGTTCCAGCCCCACCGCACGAACACCCTGTCCCCCGGCAGGACCCAGACCGGGAATTCCGTTCTCCCCGCTCCCCGCACGGAAGCCGCCCCCGCCCCCGGGCCGGCCGCCCCCGCGGGGTCCGCCGCCCCCGCCACCGCCTCCGCGCCCTCCGCCGGGCGCGACCCGTTCTTCGACAACGCCAAGTACCTCGCGATCGTCCTGGTCGCGATGGGCCACGCCTGGGAACCGCTCACTGGGCACAGCAGGGCCGCCGGCGCGCTCTACATCCTCGTGTACGCGTTCCACATGCCGGCCTTCATCGTCATCTCCGGCTACTTCTCGAAGAGTTTCGACGCCCGCCCGGACCGCGTCAGGAGACTGATCACCGGCATCGCCGTCCCGTACCTGCTCTTCGAGGCCGCCTACTCGCTCTTCAGGAACTGGGCCGACGACGCGGCGCCGCAACCGCTCAGCCTGCTCGACCCCTGGTACCTCACCTGGTTCCTCGCCGCCCTCTTCATCTGGCGCCTTACGGCCCCCATCTGGCGCATCGTCCGGCAGCCGGTCGCCGTCGCCCTGGTGATCGCGGCCCTCGCGTCCGTCACCCCGACCATCGGCGACGACCTGGAACTCCAGCGCGTCCTGCAGTTCCTGCCCTTCTTCGTGCTCGGCATGTGCCTGAAGGCGGAGCACTTCCACCTTGCCCGGCGCCGGGTGGTGCGCGTGCTGTCCGTTCCGGTGGGGCTCGCCGCGCTGGTCGTCTCCTACTGGGTGGTGCCCCGGATGGACCGGGCCTGGCTCTACCACCGCACGAGCGCCCAGGAGCTGGGCGCGCCCTGGTGGACGGGGCCGGTCATGACGCTGGCGCTGTTCTGCTGCTCCCTGGCGCTGACGGTGTGCTTCTTCGCCTGGGTGCCGCGCCGCCGCATGTGGTTCACGGCCCTCGGCGCCGGCACGCTCTACGGGTACCTGCTGCACGGCTTCCTCGCCAAGGGCTCCCGCTTCGGCAGCTGGTACGACCACGACTGGATCCACACCCCGCTGGGCCAGGTCGCGGTCACCGCGATCGCCGTCGTGGTGGTCACCGCGCTGTGCACCCCTGCGGTGCAGCGGCTGTTCCGCTTCGCGATGGAGCCGAAGATGTCCTGGGCGTTCCGGCCGGCGGCTAGTCCCGGCACACGATGAGCAGGGCGCGGTCGTCGTTGACGTCCTTGGCGACCGCCTCGATCAGCTGCCAGGCCGCGCCGCGGAAGCCGTGCGCGACGTACCGGTCGGCCTCGCCGATGAGCCGGTCGATGCCTTCGGTGATGTCGCGGCCGGCGGCCTCGACCAGGCCGTCGGTGAAGAGCAGCAGGACGTCGCCGGAGCGCAGCGTGCCCTTCACGCTGTTGAACTCGGCGCCGTCGTACACCCCCAGCAGCGGCCCCTCGGCCGCCTTCTCCTCCCAGCGGCCGGTGCCCGCGCTGAGCTGCATGCCCGGCAGGTGGCCCGCGGAGAGCAGCTCGTAGTCGCCGGTCTCCACGTCCAGCACCAGGTGGACGGAGGTGGCGAAGCCCTCGTCCCAGTTCTGCCGGAGCAGGTAGCCGTTGGCGGCGGTGAGGAAGGCGTGCGGCGGCAGTGAGCCGAGCAGGCCGCCGAAGGCGCCGGAGAGCAGCAGGGCGCGGGAGCCGGCGTCCATGCCCTTGCCCGACACGTCGGTGAGGACGGCCTCCAGGATCCGCCCGCCCGAGGTGCGGGTGGCCACCACGAAGTCGCCGGAGAAGGACTGGCCGCCGGCCGGCCGCAGCGCCATCTCGGCGTGCCAGCCGTCGGGCAGCCGCGGCAGCCTGCTCTGCACCCGGATGCGCTCGCGCAGGTCGAAGAGCATCGTGCCGCCGCGCATCCAGGGCACGCCGACCCGGGCGCGGAACTGCGCGACGATCAGCCCGGCCAGCGCCACGGCCGCCACCACCAGCACGGTGCCCGGGGTCACCCTGCCGACGCCGTCGCGGTACGGGCCGAGGACGGCGGACTCCACCACCATCGCGGCGGCGCTCGCCCCGTACAGCAGCAGGAGGCTGGAGGGGCGCAGCAGCAGGCCGCCGACGAGGACGGGCAGCACCAAGGTGGTGGGCGGGCACCATTGCGGCGCCAGCACCGTGGCCCAGGCGATCAGCGGGACGCTGATCGTCAGGACGGCCAGGGCGAGCCAGTCGGCCGCGTCGCCGCGGAAGTAGTCCACGGCGGATTTGCGCAGGCCTACGCGGGCCCGGTGGACCGTCCTGCGCCACCGGGCCCCGAATCCGTCTCCTACCGGGCGTCGTGCCATGTTCCCGGCGACCCTATCCACCCTCACCCGTTCTCCGCATCGGAGGTGCCCCTCATGGTGCGCCGATTCGCCGCCACGACCGGCGAAAACCGTTCGCCCGCCCTTGGGGCGACTGGTAGGCAGGGCACATGACGGTGGAGTTGCGGGTTCTCGAGTCCGAACAGTGGGACGAGTGGTTCAGCACGCTGGAACGCACGTTCGGCAGCGCGGTCTGGCCGGCGGAGGAGCGGGAGTTCGACCGCGGGGTGACCGAGTTCTCCCGGTCGATCGCGGCCTGGGACGGCGCGGAGGTCGTCGGCACCGCGGGGGCGTTCTCCTTCCGCATGGCGGTGCCCGGCGGCGCCGTGGTCCCGGCGGCGGGCGTCACCATGGTCAGCGTCGCCTCGACGCACCGCCGCCGCGGGCTGCTGACCTCGATGATGCGGCGGCAGTTGGACGAGGTGCACGAACGGGGCGAGCCCCTTGCGGTGCTCACGGCGTCCGAGCCGGCGATCTACGGCCGGTACGGCTACGAGGTCGCCACCCGCCAGACGACCTTGGAGGTCGACACCCTGCGCGCCGGCCTCACCGTGCCCGCGGGCGCCGACGGGGTCACCCTGCGCTTCGCCGACCCGCAGGAGGCCCTGGCGGCCTGCGAGGAGGTCTACGCGCGGCGGGTGCCCACCCGGCCGGGCATGCTGGAGCGGCGGCCGAACTGGGAGCGCAAGGGCGTGCTCGACCCGGAGGCGTTCCGGGACGGCGCGTCGAAACTGCTCTGCGTGGTCGCCGAGCGCGACGGGGAGGTGCGGGGCTACACGCGCTACGCGGTGAAGTCCGCCTGGAACGCGGCCGGACCGGACGGAACGGTGGTGCTGCGCGACCTGGAGGCACTGGATCCGGACACATACGCCGCCCTGTGGCGCTACCTGTTCGGCATCGACCTCACCTGCCGCATCACCGCGCGCAACCGTCCCGCCGACGACCCGGTCCTGCACCTGGTCGACGACGTGCGCCGCTGCGGCGTGCGCGTCAGGGAAGGCCTGCTGCTGCGCCCGGTCGAGGTGGGCGCGGCCCTGTCGGCCCGTACCTACGCTGCCCCGCTGGACGTCGTACTGGAGGTCTCGGACCCGTTCTGCCCCTGGAACGAGGGCCGCTGGCGGCTCGGCGGCAACGCCAAGGGCGCCACGTGCGAGCGGACGACGGACGCCGCGGACCTGGCACTGTCGGTGCGCGAGCTGGGCGCGGCCTACCTGGGCGACGTCTCGCTGACCGCGCTGGCGCGGGCCGGACGCGTGCGGGAACTGCGGCAGGGCGCGCTGCGGGAGACCACGGTGGCTTTCGGCGGCGACGTCGCCCCCTGGCTGCCGCACGGCTTCTAGGTCCCCGCTCGGGCCCGTGTCCACCGGCCGGGGCGCTCCCTTGGGCGTGTCCCCGGCCGGCCCCTGGTCCGAGCGGGGCGTCAGCCCCGGACGGGCTGGCAGACGGGGCACCAGAAGAGGTTGCGCGCCACCAGGGAGGCGGTGCGCACCTCGGTGCCGCAGACGTGGCACGGCATCCCCGCACGGCGGTAGACGTAGACCTCGCCGCCGTGGTCGTCGACGCGCGGCGGACGGCCCATGGCCTCGGGGGTGTGCTCGGGGCGGACGGTGTCGATGCGGTTGTTCCGCACGCCCTCGCGCATCAGGGCCACCAGATCGGCCCAGATCGCGTCCCACCGCGCGCGGTCCAGGTCGCGTCCCGCCAGGTACGGGTCGACGCCGTGGCGGAAGAGGACCTCGGCGCGGTAGACGTTGCCGACGCCCGCGACGACCTTCTGGTCCATCAGCAGCGCGGCGATGCTGGTGCGGCTGCGCGCTATGCGGGCCCGGGCGCGCTCCCCGGTGTCGGCGGGCCGCAGCGGGTCAGGGCCGAGCCGGTCGTGTATGGCCTGCTTCTCGGCCCCGGTGATCAGCTCGCAGGCGGTCGGCCCGCGCAGGTCGGCGTGGTGCTCGTCGGTGGCCAGGCGCAGCCTGACCTGGCCGACGGGGGCCCCGCCCGGCCCGGTGCCGAAACCGGACTTCCCGTACAGCCCGAGGTGGACGTGGACCCAGCCGACCGGGCCGAACCCCAGGAAGAGGTGCTTGCCGTGGGCCTCCGCGGACTCCATCACGGCGCCGTCCAGGAGGGCGGCGCCGTCGGAGAACTTGCCCTGCGGACTGCTCGCGCGGACCACCCGGCCGGCGAAGCGTGCCTCGTGGTCCGCGGCGAGGCGGTGGATCGTATGCCCCTCGGGCATGCCCGGATCAGCCCTCCTGCGGGTGGTGCGGCGGGATCGGGGGCAGCTCGCCGGTGGTCTCGTACGCGGTGAGCATGTCGATGCGGCGGGTGTGGCGCGGCTCACCCGAGTAGGGCGTGCCGAGGAAGACCTCGACGAACTTGGTGGCCTCGTCGGTGGTGTGCATGCGGGCGCCGACGCTGATGACGTTGGCGTCGTTGTGCTCGCGGCCGAGGGTCGCGGTCTCCTGGCTCCAGGCGAGCGCGGCCCGGACGCCCTTGACCTTGTTGGCCGCGATGGCCTCGCCGTTGCCCGAGCCGCCGATCACGATGCCGAGGGAGCCGGGGTCCGCGGCGGTGCGCTCCGCGGCGCGCAGGCAGAACGGCGGGTAGTCGTCCTGGGCGTCGTAGATGTGCGGGCCGCAGTCGACGGGCTCGTGCCCGTTGGCCTCGAGCCACTCCACGAGGTGGTTCTTGAGTTCAAAGCCGGCATGGTCGGAACCGAGGTACACGCGCATACGGACGAGTGTCGCACGGGCACGCTGGGCGACATGCCGTGGGTGCTGCGTGAGGGGGATTTGAGGGTGGCTTGAGGATAAGACAACAAAACGGAATCAAAGGTTCCCCGGCCGCGCCGGGCCGTGTTTCATGCCACCCCATGAGTACACGTCCCCCCACCCCAGTGGCCGGCTCCACCGCTGCGGCCCACGAGGCCACGACGGAACCGCAGGACGGCTCGGGCCTGAAGGCCGGGCTCAAGAACCGCCACCTGTCGATGATCGCGATCGGCGGCGTGATCGGCGCCGGCCTCTTCGTCGGCTCCGCGTCCGGCATCGCCGCCGCCGGTCCCGGCATCCTCCTGTCGTACGCCCTCGTCGGCACCATGGTCGTCTTCGTCATGCGCATGCTGGGCGAGATGGCGGCCGCGAACCCCACCTCCGGCTCCTTCTCCGCCTACGCCGACCGCGCGCTGGGCCGCTGGGCCGGCTTCTCCATCGGCTGGCTGTACTGGTTCTTCTGGGTCGTGGTGCTGGCGGTCGAGGCGACCGCCGGGGCCAAGATCCTGGAGGGCTGGGTCCCGGCCGTGCCGCAGTGGGGCTGGGCGCTGATCGTGATGGTCGTGCTCACCGCGACCAACCTGGCCTCGGTGGCCTCCTACGGCGAGTTCGAGTTCTGGTTCGCCGGGATCAAGGTCGTGGCCATCGCCGGCTTCATCGTGCTCGGCGCGCTCGCGGTCCTCGGTGTGCTGCCCGGCAGCCACGACGACGCCGCGGGGCTGGGCAACCTCACCGCGCACGGCGGCTTCCTCCCCAACGGCCCCGGCAAGATCCTCACCGGTGTGCTGCTGGTCGTGTTCTCCTTCATGGGCAGCGAGATCGTCACACTGGCCGCCGGCGAGTCCGCCGACCCCGAGCGCGCGGTCACCAAGGCCACCAACAGCGTGATCTGGCGGATCGGCGTCTTCTACCTCGGCTCGATCTTCATCGTGGTGTCGCTGCTGCCGTGGAACGACCCGTCGATCACCAAGGACGGCTCCTACGTCGCCGCGCTGAACTCGATCGGCATCGCGCACGCCGGACAGATCATGAACGTGATCGTGCTCACGGCCGTGCTGTCCTGCCTCAACTCCGGCCTCTACACGGCCTCGCGCATGGCCTTCTCGCTGGGCCGGCGCGGTGACGCGCCCAAGGCGTTCGCCCGCACCACCAGGCGCGGCGTGCCGCAGGCGGCGATCCTGGGCTCGGTCGTCTTCGGCTTCGTCGCGGTCTTCTTCAACTACAAGTACCCCGACACCGTCTTCCTCTTCCTGCTCAACGCCTCCGGTGCGATCGCGCTGTTCGTGTGGCTGGTGATCTGCTTCTCGCAGCTGCGCATGCGGAAGATCATCCTGAAGGAGGCCCCGGAGCGGTTGCGGGTGCGGATGTGGCTGTACCCGTACCTGACCTGGGCGACGATCGCGATGATCGTGTTCGTGCTCGGCTACATGCTCACCGACACCGCCGACGGCGGCGGCCGGGACCAGGTGGTCGTCTCGGTGCTGGTGGGGCTCGGCGTGGTCGCCGTCGCGGTGGTGCGCCAACTGCTTCACAAGGGCCGGAAGGACTCCCCCACCCGGTCGTAGGCGGCCAGCGCGGCGGACCCGGCCGAAGCCGCGTACCAGACGTTCAGCTGGTACGACTTGCCCCCCTCGGTGAAGCCGAGCTGCCGTGCCCGCCAGGGCGCGCCGGCCTGGGTGAAGGCGTACTCCCACACGACGGCGGGACGACCGCGGAACGACGTCCGCTCCAGCCGGGTCTTCCGGTAGCCGGGCACGTCGTGGGAACCGGCCTCGAAGGCGCGCCACTGCTCCAGGAGATCGCCGCCCCGTGCGAGTGCGTACGAGGCGGCGATCTCCTGCTGTCCGTCCGGGGCGTGGTAGTGGACGTTGGAAGGGCTCTTGGCGCTGCGCGTCCAGCCCCGCGGCGGCTCCCAGGCGAAGCCGGTCTCGTTGCGCTCCCCGGGGGCGGGCGCGCCGGTGGACGTGCCCGTGGACGAGGTGGCTCCGGTGGACGGGGGACGGCTGGTGCCCGCGACCACGGGGCCCTCGCGATGGCCGGTGCGCGGCGCGGTGAGCAGGACGACGGTGACGGCGACGGCCGCGGCGGCCGCTCCCGCGGCGGTCAGCAGGGCCACCCGTGCCCTTCGGCCCCGACACCTCCGCGAGCGCCAGTCCCTCCGCGCCCGGCACGCTGCCGGACACCGGCGCTCCCGGCCGCACGGCCGTCCTCCTGCTGGGCGGCGGCCTGTTGCTGGCCGCGGGCGGCGCGGGCCTGTGGCTGACCCGGCGCGGGCCGGTACCGCGGCACTGACGGAGAACGGGTGGGGGCGGGGCCTTCGCCCCGCCCCCACCCGGGTGCGCCGCAGGTCGTGGCGGGTCAGCCGCGCCGGCCGACCAGCTTCCAGGCGGCGGGCAGCGCGCCCATGGCGAGGGCGGCCTTCACCGCGTCTCCGATCAGGTACGGGGTCAGGCCCAGCGCCACGGCCTGGCCCAGCGTCAGGTGCGCGGCCAGCGCGAGGTAGGGGACGCCCACGGCGTAGGTGACGGCGCTGCCGGCCACCATGACGCCGGCCATCCGCCACACGCTGCGGTCCGCGCCCCGCCGGGCCAGCGCGCCCACGAGCGCCGACGCCAGCGCCATGCCGAGGATGTAACCGAAGCTCGGCGCCGCCGCGCCCGACGAACCCTCCGCGAACCACGGCACGCCGGCGACACCGGCGACCGCGTACAGCGCGAGCGCCAGGAAGCCGCGGCGAGCCCCGAGGGCGGTGCCCACCAGCAGCGCGGCGAAGGTCTGGCCCGTCACGGGCACCGGCGACCCGGGGACCGGGACCGACAACTGCGCGGCCAGACCGGTCAGTACGGCGCCACCGGTGACGAGGGCCACGTCGCGCAACCGCGAAGCGGGGATGAGGTCGGCGAGGACCGGGTGGGTCCGTACGGCGGAAGCGGCGGGAACTGCGCTGGCCATCGGGTGACTCCGCGGGGTGAGGGTCGGTTCGGGACACCGTGACGTTAACCCGCGTCGCCCCCGCCGATCATCGTCCGCCGATCACAAAGGCCTGATCACGGCGTTGGTCGGCTTCCTACAAGGATGCGGCGCCGGGCGTGAGCTTCGTCACCCGGGCCTTAGTGGGGTTTCTCCAATCGCCGCCGGAGCGGCGCCACCGGCCGGGTCCGGCACCGCTCCGACACCGCTCCGGGGCCCGTACGACGGCCTCCTATGCTGCCCGCATGAGCGCTCCGTCCTCCCCCTCCCGCGTCGGCGTCGTCGGCGAGGTCCTCGTCGACCTGCTGTGGCGTTCCGGGGAGCGGCAGGTCACCCCCGTGCCGGGCGGCAGCCCGGCCAACGTCGCGGTCGGCCTGCACCGGCTCGGGCGGCGCACCACCCTGGTCACCACGTGGGGCGACGACCCGCCCGGCGAGCTGGTGCGGGCGCACCTGGAGTCCACCGGGGTCGAGGTCGTCCGCGCCACGAGCCCGGCCGGGCGCACCACACTGGCGATGGCCTACCTGGACCGGGACGGCTCCGCCTCCTACGACTTCCTGGCCGCGTGGGACCCGGAGCGGCTGCCGCTGCCCGCGGACACCGCGGTGCTGCACACCGGTTCGCTCGCCGCGGTGGTCGAACCGGGTGCGACGCGGGTGCTGGAACTCTGCCGCGACCTGCACGCCCTGCCGGGGCGCACCGTCGTCGCCGACCTCAACGTGCGGCCGGCCGTCCAGCCCGACCGGCTCGCCTACCGCCGGGCGTGCCTGCGGCTGGCCGGGGTCACGGACGTGGTCAAGGCCAGTGACGCCGACCTGGCCTGGCTCTTCCCGCGGCTCGCCCCGGAGGAGGCCGCCCGGGCGCTGCTCGCCGAGGGGCCGCGGCTCGCGGTCGTCACGCTGGGTCCGGACGGCGCGTTCGCGGTGACCGACGGCGCCCTGGTACGGGTGGCCGCGCCCGAGGTCGACGTCGTCGACACCATCGGCGCGGGCGACGCCTTCCAGGCGGCGCTGCTCGACGCCATCGCCGGCGAGGGCGTCCCGGCCTCCCGGGAGGAGCTCGCCGCGGTACTGGAGCGCTGCGTCACGGCCGCGGCGCTCAACTGCACGCGGGTGGGCGCCGATCCGCCGTCCCGCGCGGAGCTGGACGCGGCCCTCGCCGGACGGCACGCGTAGCGCCGCGCGGAAAATGCGCGGCCCCGGCGGCAGGTGCTGGATACGCTCGCGGGATGGACGAGGCACAGCTGACCGGACAGGTACTGGTCTTCGACGCGGACGACACGTTGTGGGAGAACAACGTGGTCTTCGAGCGGGTGATAGAGGACTTCCTGGACTGGGTGGACCATCCCGTCCTGGACCGCGCGCAGATCAGGGCGCTGCTCAACGAGATCGAGGCGGCGAACGCGGTCGTCCACGGCTACGGCAGCAAGGTCTTCCTGCGCAGCCTCGGCGAGCTCCTGGAGCGGCTGCGGGAGCGGCCCGTCACGCAGGCCGAGCTCCGGCGGGTGGACGAGCTGGCGGTGGCCTTCGTGGAGCACCGGGTGGAGCTGATGCCCGGCGTGGCGAGCACGCTGGAGGAGCTGGGCACCCGCCACGAGCTGCTGCTGCTCACCAAGGGTGACGAGGATGAGCAGGCGCGCAAGGTGGCCGCCTCGGGGCTGGCCGACCGCTTCCGCGGGGTGCACATCGTGCCGGAGAAGGCCGCGGACACCTACCGCGCCCTGCTGGCGGAGTACGGCTACGCGCCGGGCAGGAGCTGGATGATCGGGAACTCCCCGAAGTCGGACATCCTGCCCGCGCGCGAGGCGGGGATGAGCGCGGTGTTCATCCCCAACGAGAACACCTGGGTGCTGGAGCAGTCCGAGCTCGACCCGGCCGACGGGCGGGTGCTGCGGCTGACGGCCTTCCCCGAACTGCTCCGGCACTTTTGAACCGGACCGGCAGCCTCAGTCGAAGACGGGGCCCTGGTCGCGGGTCCGCTTGATCTCGTAGAAGCCGGGGGTCGACGCGACGAGCAGGGTGCCGTCCCACAGGCGGGCCGCGGCCTCGCCCTTGGGCGCCGGGGTGACGACCGGACCGAAGAAGGCGATCTGCTCGCCGTCGGCGCCGGGCACCGCGATGACCGGGGTGCCGACGTCCTGGCCGACCTTGGAGATGCCCTCCTGGTGGGAGGCGCGCAGCTCCTCGTCGTAGGCGTCGCTGCGGGCGAAGTCGGCGAGGTCGGCGGGCAGGCCCGCCTCCTCCAGGGCGGCGACGATGACGTCGTGGTCCTTGTGTCCCAGGCCCTGGTTGTGGATACGCGTGCCCAGCGCGGTGTAGAGGGGGCCGAGCACCTTGCTGCCGTACTTCTGCTCGGCGGCGATGCAGACGCGGACCGGGCCCCAGGCCGTGGTCAGGAACTCCCGGTACTGCTCGGGCAGCTCGTCACGGTTCTCGTTGAGCACCGCGAGGCTCATCACGTGCCAGCGCACCTCGACGGGGCGCACCTTCTCCACCTCCAGCATCCAGCGTGAGGTCATCCACGCCCAAGGGCAGGCGGGGTCGAACCAGAAGTCCACCGGGGTGGGGGTGGTCGTGGTCTCGGTCACGGTTCTCTCCTCTGGGCATGATGCGGTGACACGCGCTCCGCAACGCGCAACGCCCTCGGTGCCATCCCCATTCCCGTGCGCCGCCGTCGGGCCGACGTGCGAAGATGCGTGGCGTCCACAAGACAGATCCCACGACGGCGTGCGAAGGATGGAGACCCCGTGCCCGGTGAGAACCTCACGCGTGACGAGGCCCGAGAGCGGGCACGGCTGCTGGCCGTGGACGGTTACGAGGTCGCCCTCGACCTGCGGTCGGCGCTGCGTCCGCAGGAGCCGACGTTCCGGTCCGTGACCACCGTCAGGTTCCGCTGCACGGAGCCCGGCGCGTCCAGCTTCGCGGACCTGCTGGCGCCCTCCGTCACGTCGGTGACGCTCAACGGCCGGGAACTGGACCCCGCGGTGGTCTTCGACGGGACGCGAATCGCGCTGGACGACCTGGCCGCCGAGAACGTCCTGGTCGTGGACGCGCAGTGCGCCTACAGCCGGACGGGCGAGGGCATGCACCGCTTCACCGACCCCGAGGACGGCGAGGTCTACCTCTACACGCAGTACGAGCCCGCCGACGCCCGCCGGGTCTTCGCCGACTTCGAGCAGCCCGACCTGAAGGCGCCGTTCACCTTCTCCGTCACGGCGCCCGAGTCCTGGGTGGTGCTGGGCAACGAGCGTGTCACCGAGGTCCGCGACGGCGGCGAGACCCGGCACTTCGCGCCGACCCGCCCGATCTCCACGTACATCACGGCCGTCGTCGCCGGGCCGTACCACATGGTCCACGACACCTACCGGCGCGCGCTGCCGGACGGTTCCGAGCTGGAGATCCCGCTGGGGGCGCTGTGCCGCAAGGGCCTCGCCCGTCACTTCGACGCCGAGGAGATCTTCACCGTCACCAAGCAGGGCCTGGACTTCTTCCACGACCACTTCGGCTACCCGTACCCCTTCGGGAAGTACGACCAGGCCTTCGTGCCCGAGTACAACATCGGCGCGATGGAGAACCCGGGGCTGGTCACCTTCCGCGAGGAGTACGTCTTCCGCGGCAAGGTCACCCAGGCGTCCTACGAGGGCCGGGCGAACGTCATCCTGCACGAGATGGCGCACATGTGGTTCGGCGACCTGGTCACCATGCGGTGGTGGGACGACCTGTGGCTGAAGGAGTCCTTCGCCGACTTCATGGGCGCGTTCTCGCTGGTGGAGGCCACCCGCTACAAGGAGGGCTGGATCACCTTCGCCAACCGCCGCAAGGCCTGGGCCTACCGCGCCGACCAGCTGCCCTCCACCCACCCGGTCACGGCCGACATCCGCGACCTGGAGGACGCCAAGCTCAACTTCGACGGCATCACCTACGCCAAGGGCGCCAGCGTGCTCAAGCAACTGGTCGCCTACGTCGGACGGGACGCCTTCCTGGAGGGCGCGCGCCGCTACTTCCAGCGCCACGCCTACGGCAACACCGAGCTGGGCGACCTGCTGTCGGTGCTGGCCGAGACCTCGGGGCGCGACATGGCCGGGTGGTCCCGGTCCTGGCTGCAGACCGCGGGCGTCAACTCGCTGACCCCGCAGGTGACGTACGACGCCGACGGGCGGATCGCCGAGCTGGCCGTGGTGCAGGAGGCCGCGCCCTCGCACCCCGAGCTGCGCCCGCACCGGGTCGTGGTGGGGCTCTACCGGCACACCGCGGACGGCACCGTGGAGCGCTACGCGCGCGCCGAGACCGACGTCGCGGGCCCGCGCACGGTGGTGGGCGAGCTGGCCGGGGCGGAGCGGCCCGACCTGGTGCTGGTCAACGACGACGACCTGACCTACTGCAAGATCCGCTTCGACGAGGACTCCCTGGCCACGGTCCGGGAGCACCTGGGCTCGCTCACCGACCCCATGGCCCGCGCCCTGGCGTGGTCCGCGGTGTGGAACATGACCCGCGACGGCCTGATGCCCGCCCGCGACTACCTCGGCCTGGTGCTGCGCTTCGCCGGCGCCGAGACCGACATCGGCGTCCTGCAGGGGCTGCACATGCAGGCCCGTACGGCCCTGAACGACTACGCGGCACCCGCCTGGCGCGCGCAGGGCGGGCGGGAGCTGGCGGACGGCGCGCTGCGCGAGCTGCGCGCGGCGGCCCCGGGCAGCGGCCACCAGCTGGCCTGGGCCCGCTTCTACGCGGCCGTCGCCTCCGGGGACGCCGGGGCGGACGTGCTGCGCGGGCTGCTCGACGGCACCGGGAAGATCGACGGGCTCGAGGTGGACCAGGAGCTGCGCTGGACCTTCCTGGAAGCGCTGGCCGCCGGCGGCGCGGCCGACGAGGCCGCCGTCGCGGCGGAGCTCGCCCGCGACGACACCGCCTCGGGCAAGCGGCACCAGGTGCGCTGCCTGGCGGCGCGGCCCTCCGTGGCCGTCAAGGAGCAGTGCTGGGCGTCGGTCGTGGAGTCCGACGCGCTGTCCAACGCGCTCGTCGAGGCCACCATCGCGGGCTTCGACCAGGCGGGCCAGCGCGAGCTGCTCGCCCCCTACGCGGACCGCTACTTCGACGTGATCGGGAGGGTCTGGAAGGAGCGCTCGATCGAGATCGGCATGGCCGTCGTCCGCGGGCTCTTCCCGCACCACCAGGACCGGCCCGCCACCCTCGACGCCGCCGACGCCTGGCTGGGCGGGCACGCGGACGCGCCGCCGGCGCTGCGCCGGCTGGTCGCCGAGTGCCGTGACGACCTCGCCCGGGCGCTGCGGGCCCAGGAGCGGGACGCGGCGGCGGGGGCGGTCTGAGGCCCCCTCCCGGAAGGGAACAGGTGACCGGTCACCCCATTGGCGTACGTGGGGTACCGCCCGGCCCCGGTGGTGCGGCAGCATCGCCAGGGCCGAGGGCAGGTGAGGCAAGGCCGGTCACTCGGATAGGTGAAAAATGCCGCTCGGCAACCGAACGTCTGAACTTTAGTGCGGGGATGTCCGCATTTGTCGACGGTACGGTAACAGCCGTTAGGCTCCCTGAGGGATGCGGGAATCCACCCGGCATGAACCACAACATCCCCCTCAGCCCCCGCCCCCTCGACCACCTCTCCCGTACCCGGCCGACGGTGCTGTCGGCCCGGCAGTTGCGGGAGCACGGCGTCACCCCCGAGACGCTGGCCGAGCGCTGCCGCCCCGGCGGCCCCTGGCAGGAGGTGCTGCCCCGGGTGTACGTCCTGCACCGCGGGCGGCCCACCGGCGACGAGCGGGTCCGGGCGGCGCTGCTCTACGCGGGCCGCGAGGCGATGGTCACGGGCCTCGCGGCGCTCGCCCTGCACCGCTTCTCCTCGGTGCCGCCGCTGGTCGGCCTGGACCGGATCGACCTGCTGGTGACCCGGCAGCGCAGGCTGCGCGCCGTGGGCGACGTGGGGCTGGTGCGCACCACCGCGCTGCCCCGGCCGCGGGAGGTGCAGGGCATGCCGTGCGCGCCGCTGCCCCGGGCGCTGGCGGACGCGGTGGAGGAGCTGGACGACGCCCGGTCGGTCCGCCAGGTGCTGACCGAGGCGGTCCGCGGCGGCCACTGCGAGGCGACGGCGCTGGTCGGGGAGCTGAGCCGGGCCCGTCTGCTGTCCCGGCCGCACGTGGTGGAGGCTGTCGACGCACTGGTGGCCGAGGGCCGGTCGATCGCCGAGAACCGGCTGTACACGATGGTGCGCTGCTTCGGGCTGCCCGATCCGCTGTGGAACGTCGACCTGCGGCTGCCGGGCGGCCCGCACCTGGGCGGCGTGGACGCCTACTGGCCGGAGCACGCGGTCGCGGTGGAGCTCGACGCCCGCGTGCCCCGGCAGGAGGACGACGCCCTGTGGGGCGAGTACGCCCGCAAGCGCGAGCACCTGGAGCGGCTCGGCATCTCGGTCGTGCACATCACGCCGCGCAAGCTGCGGGAGTCCCTGGAGCAGCAGGCCACCGTCGTCCGTACCGCCCTGATGGCCGCGGCCGACCGCAACCCCGCGTCGTGGGTGGTGGTGCTCCCGCGGTGAGCGCGGCGGTCAGCGCTTCTTCAGCAGCAGCTCCACGTTGCGGTCGCCCGGCTCGCCGGAGAGCGTCGCGCGGGCTCCCGGGGAGTTGAACGCGAGCTCGCGGTAGAGGGCGGCGAGTCCGGTCTGCGACAGGTCGGCGAAGTCGGTGCGGTAGGGGGCCGCGGACTCCACGAGCGTGCAGAGCAGCGAGAGCGTGCCGTCGTGGTTGTCGGTCAGCTCGACGATCCGGGCCAGCTGCGGGTGGTCGACGTGGGAGGCGGTGGAGACCTCCCAGAAGGTGCCGTGCGGGACGATCTTGTTCTTGTGGCTGTGCCCGTTGATCCAGGCGGCGACGTTGCGGTGCCTGCGGAGCAGCGCGAGCACCTCGTCGCCACCGTGCCGCCGCTCGCTGGGGCGGGCGGGGTCGCGGACCAGGTTGGTCATCGACCAGCTGGCGTGGTGGCTGAAGACCAGGACGGTGTCGTCGGCGTGCGTGGTGAGCGTCCGGTCCAGCCAGTCCATCTGGGCCGTGCCGAGGGAGCCGCGGTAGTCGCCGCCCCGGTCGGTGGTGTCGAGGCTGACGCCGAGCACGCCGCCGGAGATCCAGAACGTGTAGTGGAGCAGGCCGGAGTCGAGTTCGGCCGTCGTGTAGCCGTGGCCGACGGGACCCGCGCCGGCGTGCGCCGGGTCCAGGTGGGCGGCGATGTACTCGCGCGGGGTGACCGGTGCCCGGCGTTCGTCGGGGGTGACGGTGCGGGCGCCGGACTTGTAGCGGTTCCAGGCCTGGCGGAAGCGGGCGCCCTGGGGGTCGGGCCCCTCGCGCAGGAACGCGTTGACGGCTTCGGCCTCGGCCGGGGGCAGCGAGAACAACTTGCGTGAGCCGAGCGCGAGGTCCTGGAAGAAGGACGAGGCGGCGTACGAACCCCCGTACAGCTGGTCGTGGTTGCCGATGGTGGAGTACCAGGGGACGTTCAGCCCGGGGCTGTTGAGCTCGCGGACCGCGGCCGCCAGGAAACCGGGCAGGCGGGGGTAGCCGAGCGCCTTGTCGACGTCGCGCAGGGCGGCGTCCGGCTGCCAGAAACCCTTCAGGCCGGAGTCCTGGACGCCCTCGTAGTGGCCCGGGTCGCCGGAGTCGGGGGTGAAGCGGCCACCGCTCATCACCGTGAGGAACCAGTCCAGTTCGATCCGCGAGTTGTTGTCGGTGTTGTCGCCGGTGGTCATGACGAAACCGATGGGCGTGCCGGTGGCGGGCCCGTGCCGCAGGGCGTTGACCCGCTCGACCAGGGAGACGGCGCCGGCGTTGGTGAGGGCCTCCTGGGGACGCCAGCCCGTGGAGGCGGCGGAGCGCAGGAACTCGTAACGCTGCGGGTTCTGCACGTCCGTGAGGTGCAGGTCGGTGAAGTGCACGAAACAAGACAGGGGCGTACGGCGCGCGGCCCGGCCGCTCTTGGCGGCGCCCAGTTCGGTGCGGACGACCCGCTGCCACCCCGGGCCGTCGCCGAGCCGGCGATAGCCCCCGCTGCCGCGCGGCGAGGCGACGGACTGGAGGGTCGTGCCGGCGGTGAAGGGCTCGGCGGCGGCCGGAGCGGACGGTGCTGACGGGGCGGCACCGCGGGCGGGTTCGGCGCCGGGTTCGGCGGGCGGCTGTGCCTTCGCGTCGCCCGAACCGGGGACGAGGGCGAAACCGAGCCCCGCACCCAGGGCGGTCGTACCCGAGGCGATCAGGACGTTGCGGCGGCTGAGGACGGCAGCGGACACGGGACCAGACATGGCGGGTTCCCCCGGTTGACGGTGGCTGCGGCGGCACCGCGGTGCCGCTCCTCACCGGATCGTTGGCACCCGGGATGGCCTGCGGTGCAACGGAAACGGAACGTCCGGCACCCATCTCCGGACATGGATCAGCAGTCCTCCCGCCGGTCACCGGCGGCCGGTCCGCAGGCGGCCGGACGCTCATCCGGTGTTCACCGACCGCCCCGGCGCCGCGCGCCGTCGCGAGCCCCGGATCATCGGACGGCCGGACGCAATGGGCCGGTTCGGGATGCTTCGCGCCCCGTGACGGGTCCCGGCTTCTTGACGTATTCGCGTCATGTCGGTCTTACGCCATCTACGGCACTCCCCAACAACCCCGCGGATGGCGCAATGTGTCGGTCAACTGGCGCCCAAATCTTGAACAGGATGCCCATGTCTCTCGATCACATACGCGGGAAGAGACGCGTGGTCCGTGTCGCGCTCGCGGCGGGCCTGGTGGCCGCGCTGACGACGACCGGAATCTCCGCCTCCACCGCTTTCGCCGACACGACCGGCGACCCGGCGGACGCGGCGGTCAAGACCGCGCACGACAAGCTCGGAACGGCCGACGCCGAACTGCTCGCCGAGGCCAAAGCCGGTGGCGACAAGAACGTCACCCTCATGATCGCCACCAAGAAGGGCTCCACCGAGCAGGTCTCGGACGAGCTCGGCGCGCTCAAGGGCGCGTCGGTGGACCGGACCTACGACAACCTCGGCTACGTCCGCGCCACGGTCCCGACGGGCAAGGCGGACGCGGCGATCGCGGCGGCGCAGAAGCTCTCGTCGGTGCAGGCGATCGACCTCAAGCAGGAGATCGTCCTCGACGACCCGTCCCCGTCGGCCGACGGCGGCAAGGGGTCCTCGAAGGGTCACGGCCACGGCCACGGCTCCACCACCTACCCGGGTCCCGACGCGAAGACCCCGGCGAAGAACCCCTACCAGCCGGCCTTCGAGACCGGCGCGGTGGACTTCGTCAAAAACAACCCGAAGGCCGACGGCCGCGGCGTCACCATCGGCATCCTCGACTCGGGCGTCGACCTCGGCCACCCGGCGCTGCAGAAGACCACGACCGGCGAGCGCAAGATCGTCGACTGGGTCACCGCGACCGACCCGATCACCGACGGCGACGCCACCTGGCGCCGCATGACCAACGGTCCGCGCGTCACCTACCAGGGCCGCACCTGGACCGCCCCCGAGGCGACGCAGCAGGTCACGGTCTTCTTCGAGTCCGCCACCGTCGGCGGCGACATGGCCGGTGACCTCAACCGCGACGGCGACACCAACGACTACTGGGGCGTGCTGTACGACCCGGCGAAGGGCACCGTCCGCCTCGACCTGAACGACAACGGGGACTTCACCGACGACACCGAGATGAAGCCGTACAAGGACGGCTTCCAGATCGGCTACTTCGGCACCGACAACCCCGCCACCGCCATCTCCGAGCGGATCCCCTTCGTGGTGCAGGTCCGCAAGGACGTCCCCACGGACCCGTACGGCGGCACCTGGGTCGGCAAGAAGGCCGACTTCGTCAACATCGGCGTCATCGAGTCCGAGCACGGCACCCACGTCGCGGGCATCACCTCCGCCAACGGCCTGTTCGGCGGCAAGATGAACGGCGCGGCGCCGGGCGCGAAGATCGTCTCGTCGCGCGCCTGCACCTGGTCCGGCGGCTGCACCAACGTGGCGCTGACCGAGGGCATGATCGACCTGGTGGTCAACCGCGGTGTGGACATCGTCAACATGTCCATCGGCGGCCTGCCCGCGCTGAACGACGGCAACAACGTCCGAGCGCAGCTGTACACCCGCCTCATCGACGACTTCGGCGTGCAGCTGGTCATCTCGGCCGGCAACAGCGGCCCCGGCGCCAACACCATCGGCGACCCCGGTCTGGCCGACAAGGTCCTGAGCGTCGGAGCCACCATCTCCAAGGAGACCTGGGCGGCCAACTACGGCTCGCAGGTGACCAAGGCGTACGACATGATGCCCTTCTCCTCGCGCGGTCCGCGTGAGGACGGCGGCTTCGCGCCGATCATCTCCGCGCCGGGTGCCTCCATCAACACCATCCCGACCTGGGAGCCCGGTGGCCCGGTCGCCGAGGCCGGCTACACCCTGCCGCCCGGCTACGCCATGCTGCAGGGCACGTCGATGGCCTCCCCGCAGGCGGCCGGCGCCTCCGCGCTGCTGCTGTCCGCGGCCAAGCAGGCCCGCATCGCGCTGACCCCGGCGGCCCTGCGCACCGCGCTGACCAGCACGGCGCACAAGATCAAGGACGTCCCGGCGTACGCCCAGGGCTCCGGCCTGATCGACATCGAGGACGCCTGGCGGCTGATCAGGGCCGGTGCCGGCGCCCACACCTACACGGTCAAGGCCCCGGTCTCCACGGCCCTGTCGCAGTTCCTGGCGACCCCGGGCTACGGCACCGGCATCTACGACCGCGAGGGCGGCCTGAAGGCCGGTCAAAGCAGGACGTACGACGTCACCATCACCCGCACCACCGGTCCGGACCGCTCCGTCCGGCACGACCTGGACTGGGTGAACAACGACGGCACCTTCCGCTTCGCCGACGGCGACGACGTGCAGCTGCCGCTGAACAAGCCGGTGACCGTGCGCGTCAAGGCCAAGCCCGGTTCCACCGGCCTGCACAGCGCGATCCTGACGGTCGACGACCCCTCGACGCGCGGCACCGACCAGCAGATCCTCAACACCGTGGTCGTGGCCTCCGCGCAGGCCAAGCCGTCGTTCGCGGTCAAGGCGTCGGGCTCGGTGCAGCGCAACGGCACCAAGTCCTACTTCGTGACCGTCCCCGAGGGCGCCAAGACGCTCGAGGTCAAGATGGGCGGCCTGGCCGCCGGCAGCCAGACGCGCTTCATCGCGATCACCCCGTGGGGCGTCCCGGCGGACAACACCACGACGACGTTCTGCTACCCGAACTACACCACCACCAACGGGTGCCGTCCCGACCTGCGCTCCTACGCCAACCCGATCCCGGGCGTGTGGGAGATCGAGGTCGAGGCGCGCCGTACCTCGCCGGTGCTGAACAACCCGTACAACCTGACCGCGACCGCGCTCGGCGTCTCCTTCGACCCCGAGGTCCAGACCGTCGAGGAGGCCACGGTCGGCACCGCCGCCCCGGTCTCGTGGAAGGTCACCAACGGCTACGCCCCGGTGCAGGGCAAGCTGAAGGGCGGCGCGCTCGGCTCCGCCGCGGCGGCGCGCAAGACGATCGCCGACGGTGACAGCGTCACCAGCACGGTCGTCGTCCCCGCGGGCGCGTCCCGGCTGGACGTCGCCATCGGCGGCACCTCCGACACCTCCGCGGACCTCGACCTGACCGTGTCCCTCAACGGCGCGGTGGTCGGCCAGTCCGCGGACGGCGACTCGGAGGAGGCCGTGAGCATCGCCAACCCGGCGGCCGGCACGTACACCATCACGGTGGACGGCTACTCGGTCCCGGCCGGCACCACCGAGTACGACTACCGCGACGTCTTCTACTCGACGACGCTGGGCTCGGTGTCCGTGGACGAGGCGGCGACCGTGCCGCTGGCCAACGGCGCCTCCGCGAACGTCGCGGCGAACGTCCTGGTCGCGGCCCCGGCTCCCGAGGGACGTCAGTTCTTCGGCGAGGTCCAGCTGCTCAACGCCGACGGCACCGCCGCCGGCACCGGCAGCGTGCTGATCAACAAGGTCAACGCGGGCTGACCCGCGGCCACGGCCTGACCACCGCCTGAAGGGGCGGGCGCTCCCCGGAGCGCCCGCCCCTTCAGCTCTGCCGCCACTCGTACTCCTGCTCCCCGCAGCGCAGCGTGCGCGATCGGGGCAGCGCCCGCTCCATCCACTCCCGCGCAGGGGCGATGTCCTCGCCCTGGCGGACGAAGGTGTAGCCCGCGGGCCGCAGCATCACGCTGACGAGCAGCCGGCTCCCCACGGCCATCTCGGGCTCCCCCTCCTCGTCGCGGTCGACGGGGAAGGTCAGCCGGCGGTCTGCTCGCTCCCCCTTGAGGTAGCGGTCCACCTCCATCCGCACCGACACCCGGTCCGGTCCCTCCACGGGCGTCACCCGCAGCACCGTCCCCTCGGCGACGAGTTCGGTGCAGGCCAGCACTTCCGCGTCGGTGCTGCGGACCGACTCGGAGCCGGTCTCGCCGGTGCCGGCCCCGCAGCCGGCGAGTGCGGCGAGCGCGAGCAGCGCAGCCGCAGTGAGGGCCGGTCCCGTCCTGCGTCCCATGTCCTTCACCCCTCTCATCCGGTGTCGCTCTCGCACGGCAGGCCCCGGGAGGCCGCAAGTGCCTTCTCCATCCAGGCGCGGGCGGAGGCGATGTCCGCGGCGCCCTCGTACAGGTCCACCGGCTCGCCGGGGAGGACGGAGACCATCGCCAGGACCCGGGAGCCGGGTCCAGGGGGCGGGGCCACGTCGTCGTGGTCGTCGTCGACGTGGATCGTGAACGTCAGCCGGGGGTCGCCCACGGCGGGCTTGAGGCGGCGGTCGACGTCCATCACCACGCGCAGGTCCCCCGGCCCCCCGGTGGGCGTCACCTCGCGCACGGTGCCCTCGGCGATGTCGCGCGCACAGGCGACGATGCCCTCCGGCGTCGGCTTCGCGTCGCCCGCCGCCGAGCGGTCGCCCACGGCCGCGTTCCTCGCCAGGACGCCCCCGGTGACCGCCACCACGCCCGCCACGACCGCGGCCAGGCACAGCGCGAGCGCCCTGCGCCCGCGGGGGCGTCGTTCCACGGCCGGTGCGGGCCGTGCGGCGAGGGCGTCGCCGATCAGCCGCACTTGCGTGCGCAGCAGAGCCACGTCGGCGCGCGCGGCGTCGTACGCCCGGTACGCCTCGCTGTCGGCGGACACCTCCGGCGGCACGTCCGCGAGGGCGGCCGACAGTGCCTCGTCCGCATCGTCCGTCTGATCCGCCGCGTCTGCCCTGTGCTCGTTCCCGCTCATCGTCACACCACCTCCTTGGTGTGCAGCCGGCCGCGCAGCGCGCGGACGGCGGCGTGCAAACGGCTCTTGACCGTGCCCTCCGGGACACCGAGCGCCGTGGCGATCTGCGCCACGGGCAGATCCGCGTAGAAGCGCAGCGTCAGCACCTGCCGCTGCTGCGGCGGGAGTTCCTGCAGGCCGTCGGCGACCGCCAGGGCCAGCACGTGCGCCTCTCCCCCGCCGTGCCGGGCCTCATCCCGGGGCGTCAGGGCCGCCAGGCGTTCGCCGAGCCGCTGCTGACGGCGTCGCGAACGGTGCCAGTCCATCGCCACGTTGGAGGCGGCGACGGCCGCCCACGCCCCCGGGTCCCGCAGCGGCTCGCGGCCGCCTGCCCGGTGCTCCAGCAGCTTCAGCCGCACCTGCTGCACCCCGTCCTGCAGGTCCCCCGCCGGCACCCCGCCGAGGGCCAGGACCGCCCGTACGCGATCGAGGTGCTCCGGCGCGAGGGGGTCCTCCCCCTCCCCCGGCCGGGACCTCCGTCTCAGCAGCGCCACGCCCCTCCCCTTCCGCGATTTCCCCTATGACGCAGCAGCGGCGGAAAACGTTCACCTCACCGTTCACCTCGCGTCCGGTCCCGGGGCAGGCCCTAACCTGGCGGGGTGTCCGCCCCTCATGAACTGACGATGCTGGAGCAGGCCGCGGCCATCCGGGCGGGTGCGTTGTCGCCCGTGGAGCTGACGGCCCACTACCTCGACCGGATCGAGCGGCTCGACCCCGCCCTCGGGGCCTACCTGACCGTCACGCCCGAACGGGCCCTGGCCGACGCGCGGCGCGCCGAACGCGTGCTCAAGGAGGGCGGGCGGCTGCCTCCGCTGCTCGGCGTGCCGGTGCCGGTGAAGGACCTGACGCCGGTCGCCGGGGTGCGCTTCACCTCCGGATCGGCGGTCTTCGCCGACCGGGTCGCCGACCAGGACGCCCACCTCGTCCGTCTGCTGCGGGACGCGGGGACCGTCCTGACGGGGAAGACCAGCACCCCCGAATTCGGGCTGCCCGCCTACACCGAGGGCGCCGTGGGCCCGCCCGCCCGTACCCCGTACGACCTCGCGCGCGGCGCAGGCGGCAGCAGCGGCGGCGCGGCCGCGGCCGTGGCGGCCGGGCTCGCCGCGGCGGCGCACGGCAGCGACGGGGGCGGCTCGATCCGCATCCCGGCGAGCTGCTGCGGGGTCGTCGGGCTGAAGCCCAGCCGGGGCCGGGTCAGCCCCGCGCCGTGGGGCGACGGGAGCGGACTGGCCGTCAACGGGCCCATCGCGCGCACGGTCCGCGACACCGCCGCCCTGCTCGACGTGCTGGCGGTGCCCGCGCCCGGAGACCCCTTCCGGCTGCCGCCGCCGGAGCGGTCGTTCCTGCAGTGGTGCGAGCGGGAGCCGCGCCGGCTGCGGATCGCCCGCTGGGCGGTGCCGGACGTCGCGGGCGTACGGGTCGACCCTCAGGTGCTGGCGGCGTACGAACGCACCTCGGCGCTGCTGGCCGGGCTCGGTCACGAGGTCGTGGACGTGCCGCAGCCGCTCGCCCCCGGCGACCGCGACGCTTTCACCCCGGTGTGGGCCGTACTGGCGGCGCTGACGCCCGTGTCACCGGAACGGGAGCGGGACCTGCTGCCGCTCACCCGCTGGCTGCGTGCCCAGGGGCAGGACGTGGGCGGCCTCGACTACGCCCGCACGCTGGGGGTGATGCAGGGCGTGGGCCGCAAACTGGCCGAGGCCGCCGAGCCGTACGACGCGGTGCTCACCCCGACGCTGGCGCAGCTCCCCGCCCCGGTGGGCGCCCTGCGCGACGACGCCGACCCGGAGGCCGACTTCGCGGCGCAGCTGGCGTTCACGCCGTTCACCGCGCCCTGGAACATCGCCGGGCTGCCCGCGGTGTCGCTGCCGCTGGCATGGTCCCCGGCGGGGTTGCCCATCGGCATGATGCTCGGCGCCCGGCACGGCGAGGAGGGCCCCCTGCTCGCACTCGCCGCCCAGCTGGAGGCCGCCTCCCCCTGGCGGGCCCGCACGGTACGCGCGTTCGACGTGCCGCCCACGTGAGCAGCGGCGGCCCGGGGTCCGTTCGGGTACGGGCCGGTTGTTCGTGTGCGGCCGTTGCGCCTGCGGCGGGCGGGTTTCCCGCCCGCCCGCCCAGTGCCCCGGTCGGTCAGTGCGGACCTCGCACCGTGTGCCTGAGTCGGGGCCGCGCCGGCGCACTCCCCCAGCCTTCGGCCGGGGGACCCCCGTGGGCGCACCCCGCCACACCCCCTCCCGTCGTATGGGCGCATGACGGCCGGTACCGGCGGAAGAGGTGGGGGAGGGCGGGCGGCTTCGCGGCACAACCCGGGATCACGACGTGCCGCCACTCCTGGGTGGGAGCACGTGCACGGAATGCGACTGTGCGGCCACGCAGTGGGTATGGCTGAGGCTGTCCGGAGAAAGCGCACCCGCGATGACGCCCCAGGAGGGCATCCCATGACCGAAGCCGCCGACCGGGACAGACTCGCCGCGCTGCACGGCGTGGACGTCACCTACCGTCCGTCGCCGGACCGCGAGGTGCGCGTGCCGGACGGGACGGTCGTGGCAGTGCTGGCCGCGCTGGGCGTCGACGCCTCGACCCCGGCGGCGGTGCGGAACGCGCTGGCGGAGCACGACCACCGTGCGGGGCGGCGGCTGCTCCCCCGCAGCGTCGTGATGCGCAGGGGACGTCCGCTCCGGCACCAACTGCCCGAGGGCACCGCGCTGCGGCTGACGACGGAGGACGGCGTCGGGACCACCTGGGACGGCGGCACGCCGCTGCCCGTGGGGCGGCACGTGCTGCGCGCGCAGGCCCCCGACGGGCGCACGGCGCAGGCGCAGCTCGTCGTGGCGCCGGAACGGCTGCCCGGGCCCCCGGAGCGGGTCCTGGGCTTCATGGCGCAGCTGTACTCCGTACTGTCCTCGCGGTCCTGGGGCATGGGCGACCTCGGCGACCTCGCGGACCTCGCGGCCTGGACGGGCCGGGCGCTGCACGCGGGCTTCCTGCAGGTCAACCCGTTGCACGTGGCCGTGCCGGGGCATCCCACGGACCCGTCGCCGTACCGTCCGTCCTCTCGGCGCTTCCCCGATCCGGTGTACCTGCGGGTGGAGGAGATCCCGGAGTACGCCTACCTCGACCCCGACGACCGCGAGCGGGCCGCGGACCTGCTGCGCAAGGCGGCCGTGCTACGCGACTCGGTGCTGCTGAAGGACGCCCTGATCGACCGTGACGCGGTGTGGGAGCTGAAGCGCGAGGCGCTGGCGCTGGTCCGCAAGGTGCCGCTGTCGCCGGGACGGCGGGCCGCGTACTGCGACTTCCTCGCGGACCAGGGGCAGGCACTGGACGACCACGCCACCTGGTCGATGCTGGCCGAGCTGCACGGCCCGCAGTGGCGCGGCTGGCCGGCGGGGCTGCGCGACCCGCGCTCGGGGCAGGTCGCGCGGCTCCGCGGCGAGCGGCTGGACCAGGTCGACTTCCACTGCTGGCTGGCCTGGCTGACGGACGCGCAACTGGCCGCGGCCCAGCGTTCGGCACGGGACGCCGGCATGGCGGTCGGCATCGTCCACGACCTCGCGGTCGGCGTGCACCCCTCCGGTTCCGACGCCTGGGCACTGCAGGACGCCCTCGCCCACGGGATGTCGGTCGGCGCGCCGCCGGACGCCTTCAACGCCCACGGCCAGGACTGGGGCCTGCCGCCGTGGCGCCCGGACGCCCTGGCCGCCACGGGGTACGCGCCCTACCGCGACCTGCTGCGCAACGTGCTGCGGCACGCGGGGGGCCTGCGCATCGACCATGTGATGGGGCTCTTCCGCCTGTGGTGGGTGCCCGAGGGCGAGCCGCCGACGCGGGGCGCGTACGTCCGTTACGACGCCGAGGCGATGCTCGGCGTCCTCGCGCTGGAGGCGCAGCGCGCCGGTGCCGTCGTCATAGGGGAGGACCTCGGCACGGTCGAGCCGGGCGTCCGCGAGGAGCTGGCCGACCGCGGCATCCTCGGCACGTCGGTGCTCTGGTTCGAGCGCGACTGGGAGGGGGCGCACGGCTGCGCGCACGCCCGTCCGCTGCCGCCCGCGGCCTGGCGGGCGGACGCGCTGGCGACGGTGACCACCCACGACCTGCCGACGACGGCGGCCCGGCTGACCGGGGAGCACGTCGGGCTGCGGCACCGGCTGGGCCTGCTGACCCGGCCGCTGGAGGTGGAGCAGGCCGAGGACGCCGTGGAGGTCGCGGAGTGGCTCGCGCTGCTCGGCCGGCTGGGGATGCTGCCGGAGGGCACCCGCGACGAGGAGGCGGTCGTCAAGGCCGTCCACCGCTTCCTGGCGCGGACGCCGGCCCGCATGGTCGGCGTCTGGCTGCCGGACGGGGTCGGCGACCGCCGTCCGCAGAACCTGCCGGGCACCTGGGACCAGTACCCCAACTGGCGGCTGCCGGTGGCGGACGCCGAAGGCCGGCCGCTCACCCTGGAGCAGCTGACCGCCTCGCCCCGGCTGCACGCGCTGGCGCACGAGGTGCGGACCGCGATGGCGGCGCCCGGCGGGCCGTAACACCACCCCGGACGCGCGGGCCGCCGGAGCGTTCGCTACTTTGAGAGCGTGGACAAGCTCAACAAGAACGCCCTGCGCGCCGGTGCCGTCACGGCCGGTACGGCGCTGATGCTGCTGATGTCGTCCCCCGCGTTCGCGAACACCCGCGACGACGGCGACGACCCGGGTTCCGGTCTGAGCGTGCTCCAGACGCTGGGCCTGTACGTCGCCCTGCCGATCGCCCTGTTCCTCGTCATCGCGGGTCTGGTCGTCGCGACCGACAAGTCCCGCAAGGCCCAGGGCTGATCCCCTTCCCACCTCGCTGACCGGGCCGCGGAGCACCGCGGCCCGGCTTCAGGTGTTCCCCGGCACCTCGTGCCGGTCGTACCGCCCGCGGGAGCGTTCCGGCCCGTCCGGCGGCCCCGGCGCGCCCCCGTCGTCAGGCATCCGCATCGCCGGCGACCGGCCCCGCGACGGCGCGTAGCGCTCCCCGAACGGCCCAGCGTTCCTCGGCACGTCGCGAGGCGGCAGCCCCCGCGGCGCCCCGCGCGCCCCGGGTCAGAGCGCGGAGGACTCCCGGAAGACCCGAGGGCCCCCGCGGCGGTGCGCCGCGGGGGCCCTCACAGTGCTGTGCCCGCCGGTCAGCCGGCCGCCGCGTCCGCGGCCTGGGCCTTCAGCGCACGCTCGACCCCGGCACGGCACTCCGTCACCATGCGCCGCAGCGCCGGCGCCGGATCGGCCGCCGCCAGCCAGGCGTCGGTGGCGTCCAGGGTGTCCTGGGAGACCTGGAGCGCCGGGTAGAGCCCGACGATGATCTGCTGGGCCATCTCGTGGCTCCGGGACGCGAAAACGTCCGAGACCGCCGCGAAGTACCGCTGCGTGTACGGCGCCAGCAGCTCGCGCTGGTCCGGCTCGTAGAAGCCGGCGATGACCGCCTCCTGGACGGCGTTGGTGAGCGTCTCCGCCTCGACGACCGAGGCCCAGGCGCCGGCCTTCGCCTCCGCCGTCGGACGCGCGGCGCGCGCGGTCGCCGCGTGCCGCTCACCGGCCGCCGTGGCGTCCCGGCCGAGCTCGGCGGCGATGGCCTCCTCGTCGGCGCGGCCCGTGGCGGCCAGCCGCTCCAGGAGGGACCAGCGCAGCTCGGTGTCGACGGCCAGGCCCTCGATCGTCTCCGTACCGCCGAGCAGCCCGGCGATCAGGTCCAGCTGGTCCTTGGTGCGGGCCGTCGCGGTGAACGCGCGGGCCCAGGCGAGCTGGTGGTCGCTGCCGGGGGCGGCCGCGCGCAGGTGCTCCAGCGTCGCCTCGGTCCAGCGGGCGAGGCCGGTCTCGCGCCACTCGGGCGCGGCGTACAGCTCCAGCGCCGTCTTCACCTGGCGGTGCAGGGACTGCACCACGCCGATGTCGGACTCCTTGCCGATGCCGGAGAGCACCAGCTCCAGGTAGTCACGGGTGGCGAGTTCGCCGTCGCGGGTCATGTCCCACGCCGAGGCCCACACCAGCGCGCGCGGCAGCGACTCGGTGAAGTCGCCGAGGTGCTCGCGCACGGTGTCCAGCGAGACCTCGTCGAGCCGCACCTTGGCGTACGACAGGTCGTCGTCGTTGAGCAGCACGACCGCCGGGCGCGTGACGCCGACGAACTCGGGCACCGCGGTCAGCTCGCCGTCGACGTCGAGCTCGACGCGCTGGACGCGGACCAGCTTGCCGTCCTGGAGCTCGTAGGCGCCGATCGCGATGCGGTGCGGCCGCAGGATCGACTCGCCCTTGGCGCCGGCCGGCAGAGCCGGGGCCTCCTGGCGCACGGCGAAGGAGGTGATGGTGCCGTCGGCGGCGGTCTCGATCTCCGGGCGGAGGATGTTGATGCCGGCGGTCTCCAGCCACTTCTTCGACCAGGTCTTCAGGTCGCGGCCGGAGGTCTCCTCCAGGGCGGACAGCAGGTCGGCCAGACGGGTGTTCTTCCAGGCGTGGCGCTTGAAGTACGCCTGGACGCCGGTGAAGAACTCGTCCATGCCGACGTAGGCCACCAGCTGCTTGAGGACGGAGGCGCCCTTGGCGTAGGTGATGCCGTCGAAGTTGACCTGGACGTCCTGCAGGTCGTTGATCTCCGCCATGATCGGGTGGGTGGACGGCAGCTGGTCCTGCCGGTACGCCCAGGTCTTCATCGAGTTGGCGAAGGTGGTCCAGGAGTGCGGCCACTTGCTGCCGGGCGCGTAGGCCTGGCAGGCGATGGAGGTGTAGGTGGCGAACGACTCGTTCAGCCACAGGTCGTTCCACCACTCCATGGTGACCAGGTCGCCGAACCACATGTGGGCCAGCTCGTGGAGGATCGTCTCGGCGCGCACCTCGTAGGCCGCGTCGGTCACCTTGGAGCGGAAGACGTACTGGTCGCGGATGGTGACCGCGCCCGCGTTCTCCATCGCGCCGGCGTTGAACTCCGGCACGAAGAGCTGGTCGTACTTGGCGAAGGGGTAGGGGAAGTCGAACTTCTCCTCGAACCAGTCGAAGCCCTGCCGGGTGACCTCGAAGATGGCGTCGGCGTCAAGGAACTCCGTCAGCGAGGGACGGCAGTACAGGCCCAGCGGCACGCTGCGGCCGCCCTCGCCCTCCCAGGTGCTGTGCACGGCGTGGTAGGGGCCGGCGATCAGCGCGGTGATGTACGTGGAGATGCGCGGGGTGGCCGCGAAGCTCCAGACGTTGTCGACCGGCTCGGGGGTCGGGGAGTTCGAGATGACCGTCCAGCCGGCCGGGGCCTTCACGGTGAAGGTGAAGCTCGCCTTGAGGTCGGGCTGCTCGAAGTTGGCGAAGACCCGGCGGGCGTCCGGCACCTCGAACTGGGTGTAGAGGTAGGCCTGCTTGTCGACCGGGTCGACGAAGCGGTGCAGGCCCTCGCCGGTGTTGGTGTACGCCGCGTCCGCGACGACCCGCAGGTCGTTGGCGCCGGCCTGCAGCGACGGCAGGGCGATGCGGCTGTCCGCGAAGACCTCGGCCGGGTCCAGCGCGGTGCCGTTGAGCACCACCTCGTGGACCGTGGGGGCGACCAGGTCGATGAAGGTCGAGGCACCCGCCTCGGCGGAGTCGAAGCGCACCGTGGTCACCGACCGGAAGGTGCCGCCCTCCTGGGCCCCGCTCAGGTCGAGCTCGATGTCGTACGCGTCCACGGTGAGCAGGCGCGCTCGCTGCCGCGCCTCCTCACGGGTGAGGTTGGTGCCGGGCACGTGTCCGTCTCCTTCGTCGGGTTTTCGGCCATCCTCGCACGCGGGAGGGGTGGGACGGCCGGGGGTTTTCCCTCGACCGGCCGGTCGTGTCCCCGGGCGCCGCCGGCTACCGGCGGTACGGCCCGCGGGCACGGGCCGGAAGGGGCGCGTCGCTGCGTTGACACGCGCTCCGTGCGGGTGATGGGCTGTCGGACCATGACCCCGGGCAGGAGAACCGCCGCGACCCACACGGCAGCGCTCGTCGCCGCCGTCGTCGGCGGGGTGCTCGGGACCACGCCGGCCGCCCTGGCCGCTCCGCCCCTCGCCCCGTTGACGGCGCCCGGCACCACGGACGGCACCGTGACGGCGGACGCCGCGCCCGCCGTCCACCCCAAGCCGCAGTCGCTGCGCAGTCGCGGCGGCACCCTCGCCGTACCGGACACGGCGACCCTGGTCGCCGGGCCCGGGGCCGACCCCCACGCCCTGGACGCCCTCCGCGCGATCCTGCGCGGCGCGGGCGTGACCGCGCTCCACGAGGGGGCGGCGGACCCGCGGGGGCTGGTGGTCTACGCCGGCGGCGCGCGGGCCGACACCGCGCTGCGCGCCCTGGGCGCCGCGCCCACCGGGGACCTGCCCTCCGGCGGCTACCGGCTCGCCGTGGGACGCACCGGCGGCCGCACCGTCGTGGCGATGGACGGGGCGGGCGAGGACGGGCTGTTCCACGCGGCGCAGACGCTGCGGCAGTTGACGACCGCGCGCGGCCTGGCGGGCGTCGTCGTCCGCGACTGGCCCGCGGCGGCGACGCGCGGCGTCACCGAGAGCTTCTACGGCGAGCCGTGGACCCAGGAGCAGCGGCTCGCCCAGCTGGACTTCCTCGGCCGCACCAAGCAGAACCGCTACCTGTACGCCCCCGGCGACGACCCCTACCGCCAGGAGCGGTGGCGCGATCCCTACCCCGCCGCGCGCCGCGCGGAGTTCCGCGCCCTGGCCGAGCGGGCCCGGGCCAACCACGTGACGCTGGCGTGGGCGGTGTCGCCGGGCCAGGCGCTGTGCTTCTCCTCGCAGGAGGACCGCAGGGCGCTGCTGCGCAAGGCCGACGCGATGTGGGCGCTGGGCGTGCGCGGCTTCCAGCTGCAGTTCCGGGACGTGAGCTACAGCGAGTGGCACTGCGACGCCGACGCGGACGCGTACGGCGACGGCCCGCAGGCCGCGGCCCGGGCGCAGGCCGACGTGGCCAACGCGCTCGCCGCCCACCTCGCGGAGCGCCATGGGGCCGCCGTACCGCTGTCGCTGCTGCCGACGGAGTACTACCAGGACGGCGCCACCGACTTCCGGGGCGAGCTGGCCCGGGTGCTCGACCGGGGCGTGGAGGTGGCGTGGACGGGCGTCGGCGTCGTCCCGGGGGAGATCACCGGGCGGCAGATCGCCGACGCCCGGGCGGCGCTGCAGCACCCGCTGCTGACGATGGACGACTACCCGGTCAACGACTTCGCCGAGGACCGGATCTTCCTTGGCCCCTACAGCGGACGTGAGCCCGCGGTGGCGACGGCGTCCGCCGGACTGCTGGCGACGGCGATGCGCCAGCCCGCCGCCTCCCGGATCGCGCTGTTCACGGTGGCCGACTACGCGTGGAACCCGCGTGGGTACGACCGTGCGGCCTCCTGGCGCGCGGCCGTCGACGACCTGGCGGGCCGCGATCCCGGAGCCCGTGACGCCCTGCGCGCCCTCGCGGGCAACGAGGCCTCCTCGGCGCTGGACGAGGGCGAGTCGGCGTATCTGCGGCCGCTCATCGCGGAGTTCCTGGACGCCTACGCGAACGGCGGCCGGGAGCGCCTGGAGAAGGCGGCCGGGCGGCTGCGCGGGGCGTTCACCACGATGCGCGGCGCCCCGGAGCGCCTGGACGGCCTGGCGGACGGCTCCTTCGCCGGGGAGGTGCGGCCGTGGCTGAGCCAGCTGGCCCGGTACGGTTCGGCGGGCGAGCACGCCGTCGACATGCTGGTGGCGCTGCGCGCGGGTGACGGCACCGGCGCGTGGCGGGACCGGCTGGCGCTGGAGCGGGCCCGCCGGCGGATAGCGAACAGCCCGGCCACCGTGGGCCACGGGGTGCTCGACCCGTTCCTGGCGAAGACGCTCGCCACGGCGGACGCGTGGACCGGCGTGCGCACCGCGGGCCGCAAGGCCACCGCCACCCTGGGTTCGGCCCGGTCCACCGACCCGTCGCTGATGACCGACGGCAAGGACGGCACCGCCTGGGCCAGCGACGCCCCTCCCCAGCAGGACGACGCCTTCGGGGTCGACCTGGGCGGCACCCGCACGATCCGCAGCGTGCGCGTCGCCATGGGGGCCGCGCAGCGCGGCCCCGAGCGGGACGACTACCTGCGCGAGGCGGTACTGGAGTACTCCGCGGGCGACGAGGGCGGCTGGCGGACCGTCGCCACGGTGCACGACGACCGGACCGTGACCGTGCGGCTGCCCGAGGGCACCCGGGCCCGGTACGTGCGGCTGCGCGCGACCGCCGCGCAGGAGAACGCCGTGACGGTGCGGGAGTTCACCGTCGGCACGGAGGACGACGGCACCTCCGGCGTCCTCGCCGCCGACCCCGCGTCCCTGGCGGCCGCCGACGGCGACGCCACGACCACCGTCCGCGTGCCCGCCGGGGGGCTGACCCTGGAGTACGGCTCGGCCCGCCCCCTGGAGGCGCTGACCGTGCTCACCGACACCGGGCCGGGTACCGCCGGGTCGGTGGAGGTGCGGGTGCCCGGCCAGGGCTGGCACCGGCTCGGTTCGCTGGGCGGCGGCTGGACCGAACTGCCGGCGCAGGGCCTGCGGGCGGACGCGGTGCGGGTCACCCCGTCGGCGGGGGCCGACCCGCCGGTCGTCCACGAGATCGTGCCCTGGTACGCCGACCGGCCGGCGGCCCGGATGACCCTGGACCGCACCGAGACCGACCTGGAACTCGGCGGCGCCCCCGCGACCGTCACCGCGGAGCTGACCGACGCCTCGCCCGCCGCCGCCAGGGTGTCGCTGACCGCCGAGGCCCCGGAGGGCGTCGAGGCCGTCACGCCCGGTGAGGTGGAACTGCCGCGCGGCGGCAAGGTCGTGGTGCCGGTGCGGTTGTCCCTGCCCGCGGACGGTGTGCCCGGCCTGTACGAGGTGCCGCTGGCGTTCCGGGCCGAGGGCCGCACCGTGCGGCAGACCGTCACGGTGCACGCCTATCCGCGCACCGGCGGCCCCGACCTCGCCGCGGGCGCCCCGGCCACCTCCTCCGGTGACGAGACCGCCGACTTCCCGGCCTCGGCGCTGACCGACGGTGACCCCGGGACGCGCTGGTCCTCCCCCGTGCGGGACGACGCCTGGGTGCAGGCCGAGCTCCCGCGGGCCGCCAGGATCGGCCGGGTGGTGCTGCGCTGGCAGGACGCGTACGCCTCCCGCTACACGATCCTGACCTCGGCCGACGGGCAGAGCTGGCATACCGCGGCGGTGATCTCCGACGGCCGCGGCGGCACCGAGTCCGTACGGCTGGACGCCCCCTCCGACACGCGTTTCCTGCGCGTGCAGGGGCTGGAGCGCGGCACGAAGTACGGCTACTCGCTGTACTCGCTGCAGGCGTACGCCGTCACCGACTGACCCGGGACCGCCCACCCCCGCAGCCCACCCCTACCGCCCGCCGTGCGCCCGCGGACCGTTGCGGACCGTTGCGGGGTGGTCGCACGGCTGCCACTATTCACTGAGTACATGTATTGAGTGAAGAGAGGGGGGCGTCTCATGAGCACCGGCAACGTCCTGCTGGGACTGCTCGCCGCCGGTCCCGGCCACGGCTACGACCTGAAGCGGCGGCACGACGAACGCTTCCCCCAGGCCCGCCCCCTCGCCTACGGCCAGGTCTACACGAGCCTGCAGCGCCTGGTGCGCGACGGCCTCGCCGAGGTCGACGCCACCGAGAGCGACGGCGGCCCGGAGCGCACCACCTACCGGCTCACCGAACAGGGCTCGCTGGCACTGCGGAGCTGGCTCGGCGAGCCCGTACCGCCCGCGCCCGTCAGCGCGGCCAACGAGATCTTCGCCAAGGTCACGGCGATCATGGCCTCCGGCCACGGCGACCCCGCCGCGTTCCTGCGCCTGCAGCGCGCCGCCCACCTCGCCCGGATGCGCGAGCTCACCGCGGTGAAGACCGCGCCCGGCGCCCCGCTGTCGGCCGTGCTCTCCGCCGACTACGCCCTCACCCATCTCGACGCCGACCTGCGCTGGATCGACAACGCCGCGCAGCGCCTCGGCGCCCTGGCCGAGGAGGTCACCTCAGCATGACCACACCCCTGATCGAGGCCCGCGGCCTCGTCAAGCGGTACGGCACCACCGACGCCCTGCGCGGCGCCTCGCTGCGCCTGCTGCCCGGGGAGGTCCTGGCCGTCACCGGCCCGAGCGGCAGCGGGAAGTCCACGCTGCTGCACTGCATGTCGGGCATCGTCCGGCCGGACGAGGGCGAGGTCCGCTACACGGGCGGCGAGGCCGGCGCGGAGCGGCTCGACCGGGCCGGGGAGACCCGCCGCTCCACGCTGCGGCGCACCGACTTCGGCGTCGTCTTCCAGTTCGGCCAACTGGTCGGCGAACTGACCGCCCTGGACAACGTGGCCCTGCCCCTGCTGCTGGCCGGGACCTCCCGCGCCGCCGCCCACGACCGTGCGGGCACCTGGCTGGAGCGCTTCGGCGTGCGTGGTCAGGCCGCCCTGCGCCCGGGCGAGATGTCGGGAGGGCAGGCACAGCGCGTCGCCCTGGCCCGTGCGATGGTCACCGGCCCGAAGGCGGTCTTCGCGGACGAGCCGACCGGGGCCCTGGACTCCCTCGCCGGTGAGCAGGTCATGACCGCCCTGGTCCACGCCGCCCGCGAGTCCGGTACCGCCGTGCTCCTGATCACGCACGACGCCCAGGTCGCGGCGTACGCGGACCGCGAGGCGACGGTGCGGGACGGCGTCGTCGAGTCAGAGGACGAGCCCGCCGCCGAGGTGACCCGGTGAGGGGCCTTCGGGGGGACGCCCTGCTGGCCTGGGCACTGCTGCGGGGCTCCCCGCGCAGCGAGTGGTGGCGCCTGGCGCTCACTGCGCTCGGCGCCGCCATCGGCACGGGCTTCGCCCTGGCGGCCGCCGTCGTGGCCGTGATCGGCACCCGGTACGCGGACGGGCCGCCCCGCTATACCAACGACCTGCTCAACCTCGCCGGGCTGCGGCCGGGGGTCGTCGCCGTGCTCCTGCTGCTCCTGGTCCCGGTGGTCGCCTTCCTCGGCCAGTGCACCCGCATCGGCGCGCTGCGGCGCGAGCGGCGGCTTGCCGCGCTCCGCCTGTCCGGGGCCACCCCGCGGCAGGTCCGGCGGATCGCCGCACTGGAGGCGGGCGCCGCCGGCGGCCTGGGGGCGGTGGCCGGACTGGTGGGCTTCCTCGCGCTGCGTGCCGTGGTCGCGGCGGTGCAGGACGACCGCGGGACGCCGACCTGGCCCACCGACGTGCCGGTGCCGTGGCTTCCCGCCGCCCTGGTCGTCCTGGGGGTGCCGGTGCTGGCCACCTTGGAGGCACGGTTCGCCCTCCGCCGGTCGGCGCACGACCCGCTGGGCGTGGTCGCGAAGCGACGCCCGGCGCGCAGCGGGGCGATCCGCTGGCTGCTGGGCCCGGTGGCGCTGCTCGCGGGGACCGCGCTGATGCTGGCGGGGACGCGGGTGGCGCTGGACCGCGCGCCGGCCGCAGTGGTCGTGCCGGCGTTCGTGGTCCTGTACGTCTACGGACTCCTCCACAGCAGCGCGGGGCTGGCACTGCTCACCGGACGGCTCGCCGCCCGGTCGGGCCGTCCGGTGCTGCTGATCGCCGGGGAACGGCTGCGCAACGACCCCTGGGCCGCGGCCCGGGCCCACTCGGTGCTGATGCTCGCGGCGCTGGTGGGGGCGGGCTGGGTGGCCATGCGCCGGGTGACGCTGGACGGACTGCGCGCGGATCCGGGCTACGGCGCCGACGACCTGGCCTTCTACATCGGCGGCTGGAACCTGGCGGGGCTCGCCATCCTGATCGGCAGTGCCGTCACCGTGAGCGGCGTCGCGGTGGGCGTCGTGGAGTCGCTCATGACCCGCCGCCGGACCCTGGCCGCCCTGGCCGCGGCGGGCACGCCCCGGAAGGTGCTGTGGCGCGCCACGCTGCTGGAGACGGCGCTGCCCCTCGTCCCGGCGCTGCTGCTCGGCGCCGGCTGCGGCCTGGCGCTCGTCTTCCCCGTCGTGCTCCACCACGAGCGGCGCCCTCTGCCACTGCTGGAGCCGGCGCTGCTCACGGGCGGCCTGCTGGCCGCCGCCCTGCTGGCCACCGCCACCTCCCTGCCGCTGCTGCGCCGCACCGTGCACCCGGCGCAGTTGCGCCACGAGTAGGGGCCGGCGGGCATGGGAAGGGGCCCCGGACCGGCACGGGGGTGCGGTCCGGGGCCCTGAGCCCGGTCCGGGACGGTTCAGGACAACACGAAGGCCCGGTCTCAGGCGGATATGCCGTCGATCCGGGCCATGGCGTCCTCCGCGCCGAATGGCTGCAGGTATGGCAGCCAGCGCGGGTCCCTATGCCCCGTCCCGATGATCCGCCAGGCGAGACCGGACGGCGGGGCGGGCTGGTTGCGCATCCGCCAGCCGAGCTCGGCGACATGGCGGTCGGCCTTGAGGTGGTTGCACCGGCGGCATGCCGCGACCACGTTGTCCCACGTGTGCTGGCCTCCGCGGCTGCGCGGGATCACGTGGTCGACGCTGGTTGCGACGCCTCCGCAGTACGCGCACCGGCCGCCGTCCCGCGCGAACAGCGCCCGCCGGGTCAGGGGCACGGGGCCGCGAAAGGGGACTCGGACGAATTTGGTGAGCTTGACGACACTCGGAGCGGGGACAGTACAGGTCGCGCTGTGCATATAGGCGCCGGACTCCTCGAGGCACACGGCCTTCTTGTTCAGCACGAGGATGAGCGCGCGGCGGAGCGGTACGACGCCGAGCGGCTCGTACGACGCGTTGAGGACCAGGACATGCGGCACGGGTGCCTCCTTTTACGCCGGCGGCGCGTGGCTCGCGCCGGGACGATCTGCCCACAGTCTCTCCGGAAGCCCGGTCACGGCGCCACCATGACCGGGTAACGGAGCGAGGGTGTTTTCAACCACACCCCTTTTACATGCCCTGAATCACCGCACGTCGCGCTCGAACAACACAACGGGACACTTCGCCTCCCCCGTTAGTGTGGGAAGCCTGCCCAACCCGGAGGTTTCCGCCCGTGTCCCCCTCGCCGTCCACCGTCACGACGATCGACGACGCCCAGAAGAGCGCGACCGACGCCGCCGACTACATCAGCCAGAACTGGGCGGACTGGCTCTCCGCCGGGCTGCGCATCCTGCTGATCATGGTGATCGCGCTGGTGCTGCGGTCCGTCGTCCGCCGCATGATCACCAAGTTCATCGAGCGCATGAACCGCGGCGCCGAGGTCGCGGCGACGAGCGCGCTGGGCGGGCTGCTGGTCAACGCCGAGCGGCGGCGGCAGCGCAGTGAGGCGATCGGCTCGGTGCTGCGCAGCGTGGCCTCGTTCGTGATCATGGGGACGGCGGCACTGACGGTGCTGTCCGTGCTGAAGATCAACCTGGCTCCGCTGCTGGCCAGCGCGGGTGTGGCCGGTGTGGCGATCGGCTTCGGCGCGCGGAACCTGGTGACCGACTTCCTCTCCGGGGTCTTCATGATCCTGGAGGACCAGTACGGCGTCGGCGACGTCATCGACGCGGGCGTCGCCAGCGGCACCGTGGTCGAGGTCGGGCTGCGGGTCACCAAGCTGCGCGGCGACAACGGCGAGATCTGGTACATCCGCAACGGCGAGGTCAAGCGGATCGGCAACCTCAGCCAGGGCTGGGCGACGGCCGTGGTCGACGTCCAGGTCGGCTACGGGGAGGACCTGGACCGGGCCCGCACGGTGATCGAGGAGGCCGCCACCGCCATGGCCAAGGACCAGCCGTGGGACGAGGTGCTCTGGGAGCCGGTCGAGGTGCTGGGCCTGGAGTCGGTGACCTCGGACTCGGTGCTGATCCAGGCGCAGGTCAAGACGATGCCGGGCAAGTCGGCGGCGGTCGCCCGGGAACTGCGCTGGAGGATCAAGCGGGCCTTCGACGCGGCCGGGATCGCAATCGTCGGCGGAACCCCGCAGGCGGCGGAGGAGGCCGAACCGGCCGACCCCTCGTCCGCCGTCGCCCCGCCGTCCGCGCTGGCCAACCCCGCCTCCCCGCAGGCCCTGGCGGCCCAGCCGCTGGCCCCGGCCCCGGCGCCGTCCCAGCCGAGCACCGTCAAGTAGCGACACCGCCCACCAGGGGCGCCGGGCACCGCCCGGCGCCCCTTTTCCGTGCCGTGGCGCGGCCGGTAACGCTTTGGCGCCGACCTCGCGAACCGCCCTTGACGCTCCGGCCACGGGCGCCTACCTTGCCTTTCACCAACAGGAAAGTTTCCTAACTACCACCACCGGGCACACCAGCCCCCCTGACCCCACCCAGCCCATCAGCTCCGTGCCGTAGCCTGCGGCGCGAGCCGTCACGACGAGGGAGGACGAGACCGTGGCCGGTACCCCCGGAAGCCCAGGCACACCTGGTACCCCCGGCACACCGCGCGTACTGCGGGCGATGAACGACCGCGCCGCGCTCGACCTGCTCATCGAACACGGCCCGCTCTCCCGTACCCGGATCGGCAAGCTCACCGGCCTGTCCAAGCCCACCGCCTCCCAGCTGCTCGCCCGTCTCGAAGCGGCCGGGCTGGTCCTCGCAACCGGCACGACGGCCGGGCGCCCGGGGCCCAACGCCCAGCTGTACGCGGTCAACCCCGCGGCCGCGCACGTCGCCGGCCTCGACGTGACGACCGAGCGCATCCGTGCCGCCGTCGCCGACATCACCGGCCGGGTGACCGGCGTGTTCGAGCTCGCCGCCCCCGGCCGCGGCCGGCGCGGCCAGGGCGGCCAGGGCGGCGCCGTCGAGCAGGTCGTCCAGGCCGTCGACGGCGCGGTGAAGGCGGCCGGGCTGCACCGCACCGACCTGCACCGGATCGTCGTCGGCACCCCCGGCGCCTTCGACCCCAGCACCGGCCGGCTGCGCTACGCCAGCCACCTCCCCGGCTGGCACTCCCCCACCCTCCTGGACGACCTGGCCGCCGCCCTGCCCGTCCCCCTGGAGTACGACAACGACGTGAACCTCGCCGCCGTCGCCGAGCAGCGGCTCGGCGCGGCCCGGGACCACGACGACTTCGTCCTGCTGTGGAACGAGGAGGGCATCGGCGCGGCCATCGTGATCGGCGGCCGGCTGCACCGCGGCTGGACCGGCGGTGCCGGCGAGGTCGGCTTCATGCCGGTGCCGGGGACCCCCCTGGTCCGGCACGTCGCCAAGGCCAACGCCGGCGGCTTCCAGGAACTGGCCGGCTGCAACGCGGTGCTGCGCATCGCGCGGGAACTGGGACTCGCCGTGCCACGGGGCACCCAGGCCGAGGGCGCCTCGGCGCTGCTCGCCGCGGCGGCGGGGACCGGCGACGACGCGCACGCGGAGCTGCTGCGGCGCTTCGCCACCGGGCTCGCCATCGGGCTGGCCTCGCTGGTGACCGTCCTCGACCCCGAACTGATCGTCCTGGCCGGCGGGGTGATCGCCGCGGGCGGGGAGCCGCTGCGCTCCCTGGTCCAGTCCGAACTGGCCGACCTGGCCGTGCCCCGGCCCCGGCTGGTGCTCGGCGGCGTACCGAACGACCCCGTCCTGTCCGGGGCGCTGCAGAGCGCCCTCGCCACCACCCGCGACGAGGTGTTCGACACCTCGCGCTGAACGCACCGGCCCATCCACCCACCCGCACACGCAGCGGACGGACCCCCCGCGGGTCCCTCCGCCGGTCTCGCACACCCTCGAACCGCCCGAAGTCCCCCGGAGGAAGCGAAGTGTCCGGTTCCACCAAGACGGCCGCGGCCGCCGTCGCAGCCGCCGCCGCGATAACCCTGCTGACGAGCGCGTGCACGGGCTCCGGCAACAACACCGCAGGCGACGACCCCAGCAAGGACGTGACCATCACCTTCTGGCACGGCTGGTCCGCGCCGAGCGAGGTGAAGGCGATCGACGCCAACGTCAAGGCGTTCGAGAAGGCCCACCCCAACATCCACGTCAAGGTGCAGGGCAACATCACCGACGACAAGATCAACCAGGCGCTGCGGGCCGGCGGCCCCAACGCCCCGGACGTCGTCTCCTCCTTCACCACCGACAACGTCGGCAAGTTCTGCTCGTCCAACGCCTTCGCCGACCTGGACCCGTTCCTGAAGAAGTCCGGCATCGACCCGGCCGCGACCTTCCCCAAGCCGATGCTGGAGTACACCCAGTTCGAGGGGAAGCGCTGCACGCTGCCGCTGCTCGGCGACGCCTACGGGCTGTACTACAACAAGGACGCCTTCAAGGCCGCCGGGATCACCTCCCCGCCGAAGACCCTCTCGGAGTTCAAGGCCGACGCGGTCAAGCTCACCAAGAGCAAGGGCGACTCCTACTCCCAGCTCGGATTCATGCCGAACTTCCACGGCTACGAGTCCACCACCACGCACCTGGCCGCGCAGTGGGGCGCGAAGTACTTCGACGCCGACGGCAAGTCCGGCGTCGCCAAGGACCCGGGCTTCGCGGCCATGTTCACCTGGCAGCAGGACATGGTGAAGGCGCTCGGCGGCTTCAAGAAGCTGGAGAAGTACCGGTCGGGCTTCGGTGACGAGTGGGGCGCCAAGAACCCCTTCCACACCGGCCAGGTGACCATGGCCATCGACGGCGAGTGGCGGGCCGGCATGGCCGGGGAGGCGGGCACGAAGTTCGAGATCGGCGTCGCCCCCTTCCCCGTGCCGGACGACCAGGCCGACACCTACGGCAAGGGCTACCTGTCGGGCACGATCATCGGCGTCGCCAACACCAGCGCCAAGAAGAACGCTGCCTGGGAGCTGGTGAAGTACATGACCACCGACACCCACGCGGTGGTGAGCTTCGCCAACGCCATCCACAACGTGCCGTCCACGCTGGCCGCGCTGAAGTCCCCGGAGCTGGACGCCGATCCCCTCTTCCGCACCTTCGTTGAGATCGCGCAGAACCCCAACAGCACCACCACCCCCGCGAGCGTCAACGGCGGCACCTACCAGCTGACGCTGCAGGACTTCGGCTACGCCTACGAGGCGGGCAAGCAGACCGACCTGGCCGCCGGCCTCAAGGGCGTCGACGAGCAGGTCGACAAGGACATCGCGCAGGCCCGCTGATGAGCACCGTCCACCCGATGCTGAGGGCGAAGCGCCGCCGCGAGGCGCTTCGCACCCTCGCCTTCCTCTCGCCCTGGTTGATCGGCTTCAGCGTCTTCTTCGCCTACCCGCTGGTCTCGACCGTCTACTTCTCCTTCATGAAGTACGACGGCTTCACCGCCCCGACCTGGAACGGCCTCAAGAACTGGTCGTACGTCTTCAACGACTACCCGTTCTTCTGGCCGGCGCTGCGCAACACCCTGTGGCTGGTCGTCGTCATGGTCAGCCTGCGGGTCGTGTTCGGGCTCGGGATCGGGCTGCTGATCACGAAGATCAAGACGGGCGCGGGGCTGTTCCGCACCGCCTTCTACCTGCCCTACCTGGCCCCGCCGGTGGCCGCGACCATGGCCTTCGCCTTCCTGCTCAACCCCGGCACCGGGCCGGTCAACCACCTGCTGGGCAGCGCCGGGCTGCCGGCGCCCGGCTGGTTCAACGACCCGTCCTGGTCCAAGCCCGCCCTCACGCTGCTGGCCCTGTGGGGCATCGGCGACCTCATGGTCATCTTCATGGCGGCGCTGCTCGACGTGCCCAAGGAGCAGTACGAGGCCGCCGAGCTGGACGGCGCCGGCCCCTGGTCGCGGTTCCGCTACGTCACGCTGCCGAACATCTCGCCCATCGTGATGTTCACCGTCGTGACCGGGGTGATCCAGACGATGCAGTACTACACACAGCCCCTGGTCGCCGGGAAGGTCGCCAGCGGCATCATCGGCGGCTCCGGCCAGCAGTTCGAACCCGGCTACCCGGAGAAGTCCACGCTGACCCTGCCGCAACTGGTCTACAACCTCGGCTTCCAGCGCTTCGACACCGGCTCGGCCTGTGTGATCGCCCTCGTGCTCTTCGCGCTCTCCATGGCCTTCACCGCGCTCCTGATGCGCCGCCGCAGCGGCTTCCTGACGGCGGAGGACTGACACCCATGACGACCCACGCGACCCTCGCCCCCTCCTCCCCGGCGTCCGCCACCGGACTCCCCTCCGGTGCGCGGCGCACCGCGGCCCGCAAGGCGGCGCTGCACTGGATCGCGGTGCACGCCCTCGGCATCGCCGCCGCGCTCTTCTTCGTCCTGCCGTTCGTCTTCGTCTTCCTCACCGCGGTGATGAGCGACAACCAGGCCCTCACCCGCGACCTGTGGCCCAGGACCTGGGAGTGGGGCAACTTCGGCACCGTCTGGGACGCCCCGGGTTTCCTCACCTGGTGGCGCAACACCCTGCTGTACGCGGGCCTCGGGACCGTGCTGACCGTCGTGTCCAGCACGCCGGTCGCCTACGCGCTGGCCAAGTTCCGCTTCCGCGGGCGGAACCTGTCGATGATGCTGGTGATCTCCACGATGATGCTGCCCCCGCAGGTCGTCATCGTGCCCATGTACCTGTTCTGGGCGAAGCAGCTGCACCTGTCGGGCACGCTGTGGCCGCTGATCATCCCGATGGCCTTCGGCGACGCGTTCACCATCTTCCTGCTGCGGCAGTTCCTGCTCACCATCCCCAAGGAGTACACGGACGCGGCGAAGGTCGACGGCTGCGGCGAACTGCGCACGATGCTGAGCGTCGTGCTCCCGATGGCCAAGCCCGCCATCGCCGCGGTGGCGCTGTTCCAGTTCTTCTACTGCTGGAACGACTACTTCGGCCCGCAGATCTACGCGAGCGAGAACCCGGCCGCCTGGACCCTGAGCTACGGCCTGGAGTCCTTCAAGGGCGCCCACCACACCAACTGGAACCTGACGATGGCCGCCACGGTGCTGGTCATGGCACCCGTGATCGTCGTCTTCTTCTTCGCGCAAAAGGCCTTCATCGAAGGCGTGACGTTGACGGGAGTCAAAGGATGAAGCTGGCGGTCGTGGGCGGCGGGTCCACGTACACCCCGGAACTCATCGACGGTTTCGCCCGGTTGCGGGAGACCCTGCCGGTCGAGGAGCTGGTCCTGGTCGACCCCGCCGAGGACCGGCTGCGGCTGGTCGGCGGGCTCGCCCGGCGGATCTTCGCCAGGCAGGGCCACCCCGGCACCGTGACCACCACCTCGGACCTGGACGCGGGCGTGGCCGGGGCCGACGCCGTGCTGCTGCAACTGCGCGTGGGCGGACAGGCCGCCCGGGCGCAGGACGAGGCGTGGCCGCTGGAGTGCGGCTGCGTCGGCCAGGAGACCACCGGCGCGGGCGGGCTGGCCAAGGCGCTGCGCACGGTGCCGGTGGTGCTGGACATCGCCGAGCGGGTCCGCCGGGCCGCCCCCGGTGCCTGGATCATCGACTTCACCAACCCGGTCGGCATCGTCACCCGCGCCCTGCTGCAGGCCGGTCACAAGGCCGTCGGACTGTGCAACGTCGCCATCGGCTTCCAGCGGAAGTTCGCCGGGCTCCTCGGCGTGGCGCCCCAGGACGTCCACCTGGACCACGTGGGCCTCAACCACCTCACCTGGGAACGCGGCGTCCGGCTCGGCGGCCCCGCCGGCGAGGACGTCCTGCCGAAGCTGCTCGCCGAGCACGCCGACGCCATCGCCGCCGACCTCCACCTGCCCCGCCCGGTGCTGGACCGGCTGGGCGTGGTGCCCTCGTACTACCTGCGCTACTACTACGCCCACGACGAGGTCGTGCGGGAGATGCGGACCAAGCCGTCCCGGGCCGCCGAGGTGGCCGCCATCGAGGCGGAACTGCTGGGGATGTACGGGGACGAGACCCTCGACGAGAAGCCGGAGCTGCTCTCCCGGCGCGGTGGGGCCTACTACTCCGAGGCCGCCGTGGCCCTCGCCTCCTCCCTCCTGCGGGACACCGGCGACGTCCAGGTCGTCAACACCCTGAACAACGGCACCCTCCCCTTCCTCCCCGACGACGCCGTCATCGAGGTCCCGGCCACCGTGGACGCGAACGGGACGCACCCGCTGCCCGTCCCGCCCCTGGACCCGCTGTTCGGCGGTCTGGTCGCGAACGTCACCGCCTACGAGGACCTGGCGCTGAGCGCCGCCGTGCACGGCGGACGCGACCGGGTCTTCAAGGCCCTGCTCTCGCACCCCCTCGTCGGCCAGTACGAGTACGCCGAGGCCCTGACCGACCGTCTGATCGCGCACAACCGGGAGCACCTCGCGTGGGCCTGAACCCTCTCGTCGTCGACGGGGTGCTCGCCGTCGACGCGGGCAACAGCAAGACCGACGTCGCCCTCGTCGCCGCCGACGGGACGGTGCTGGGCACCGCCCGCGGCGGCGGGTTCCAGCCGCAGATCGTCGGCACCGAGGCGGCGGTCGAGGTGATCGCCCGCATCGTCGAGCGGGCCGCCGACGCCGCCGGCCTCGCCCCGCGGCCCGGGGAGCCGCTGGTGCGGCACGTCTCCGCGTGCCTGGCCAACGCCGACCTCCCCGTGGAGGAGCAGCAGCTCGAACTCGCCGTCCACGCCCGGGGCTGGGGCGGGACCACCCGTGTCGCCAACGACACCTTCGCCCTCCTGCGCGCGGGCGTCGACGGGCCGCGCGGGGTCGCCGTGGTGTGCGGCGCCGGCATCAACTGCGCGGGCATGCTCCCGGACGGGCGCACGGCCCGCTTCCCGGCCATCGGCCACCTGTCCGGCGACTGGGGCGGCGGGGCGGGCCTGGCCGACGAGGCCCTGTGGTGGGCGGCGCGCGCCGAGGACGGCCGCGGCGGCGCCACCGCGCTCGCCGCCGCGCTGCCCGGGCACTTCGGGCTGACCTCGATGTACGCCCTGATCGAGGCCCTGCACCTGGGCCACCTCGCGATCTCCCGCAAGCACGAGCTGACCCCCGTCCTCTTCGCGACCGCGCAGGCTGGCGACCCGGTCGCCCGGGCCATCGTGGAGCGGCAGGCCGAGGAGATCGTGGTCATGGCCACGGTCGCGCTGCGCCGGCTCGGCCTGCTCGACGAGGAGACCGACGTCGTCCTCGGCGGCGGAGTGCTGGCCGCCCGCCACCCCTTGCTGATGAACTCCGTGACCTCCCTGCTGGCCGCCGCGGCGCCCAAGGCCGTCCCCAAGGTGGTGACCTCCCCGCCGGTGCTGGGCGCCGCCCTGCTGGGCCTGGACGCCACCGGCGCGGCGGCGCAGGCGCACGCCCGGCTGCGGGCGCACTACGCATCGGTGGGCTCCGTGTCATAACCGGCGCGCACGCCGGGGGAACCGAACGCCCTCCCCCGTGCGTGGTGAGCTGCGAGGGGGCGGCGCGCGGGGGGACCAGGCGGGCGGCGGACGGGCTGTACGGACGGCAAGATCCACGCAATCCCTGGGTGGATGCCGGTGACGACGGCCATACTGCTGGTCATGGGCTCGTCGCGCGTACGCGCGGGGGAACGGGTCGGGGGGAGGGCCGGCAGGTGACACGGACGCCGATGGAGACGCAGTCGCCGACCGTGCGGGCGGACACGCCCGCACCCGGCGGCAGGCGGCCACGGGCATGGGTGGAGCAACTACGGGTGTGGCGCGCCGCGGCCACCACGGAACCGGGACGGCTGCGGATCATCGGGGCGCTGCTGGCCCTGCTCGTCGTCGCCTTCGGCGCCGTGACGGCGTGGCAGATCACCGATCGCGCCGCCGCGGCCGACGACGTGATCCACCACAGCGAGCCGCTGAGCGCCCGGGCCGCGGACATCTACCGCTCGCTCGCCGACGCGGACGCCACCGCCGCCGGCGGCTTCCTCGCCGGCGGCGACGACCCCGCGCAGGACCGCGAGCGGTACACCCGGGACATCGAGATCGCCTCGCGGAACATCGCCGACGCCGCGGCCAGTTCCGAGGACTCCGCCCAGGCGCAGGCACGCCTGGAGCGGCTGAACCAGCGGCTGTCGGTCTACACCGGCCTGGTCGAACGGGCCCGCGCCAACAACCGCCAGGGCTTCCCGGTCGGCGGGGCGTACCTGCGGCGCGCCAACAAGATGATGAGCGAGGAGATCCTCCCGGACGCCAAGCAGCTGTGGACGATCGAGACCGCACGGCTGGGCGAGGACTACCAGGACGCCAAGGCCCTGCCGCTGGCCGCCTGGGGCCTCGGCCTCGTCGCGCTGGTCGCACTGGTGTGGGCGCAGCGGCGCTCGTACCGGCGGACCCACCGGGTGTTCAACCCGGGCATGCTGGCCGGCACGGTGGCCACCGCCGTGGTGCTGCTGTGGCTGGTCGCCGGGCACGGCGTCGCCCGTGCCCAACTGGACGACTCCTACGCGCACGGCGCGCGGTCGCTGCAGGTCCTCAACGAGGCCCGGATCCAGACCCTGCAGGCCCGGGGCAACGAGAACCTGACGCTCGTGGCCCGCGGCGGCGGGGACGCCTACAGCACGGCGTACGACAAGCAACTGCAGGGCCTGGCGGGCACGGACGCCGACGGGCGGACGGGCCTGCTGGCGCGGGCGCTCGACCTCGCCGACGACGACCAGGGCCGCAAGAGCATCACGTCCGCGATGAAGGCCGCGAAGGCCTGGTGGGGACTGCACGGCGAGGCCCGCGAGAAGGACGACGCGGGCAACTACCTGGACGCCGTGGCCCAGACGATCGGCGGCACGTACGAGAACGGGCAGCGGCCCGAGCAGTTCACCGGCTTCTGCTTCGACGAGGTCGACAACAACCTCGCCGACGCCGTCGACCACGAGCAGCAGGAGTTCGAACGGGCGGCCGCCGACGGGCGCGGCGCGCTGGACGGGCTGGTGGCGGGTGCCGCGCTGCTGGCGGTGCTCGGCGCCGCGGGCGCGGTGCTCGGCATCGGGCGCCGGCTGTCGGAGTACCGGTGAGCGGGGGGAGGCGGCTGATGGGACGCCAGGAGCGTGGTTGGCGCGTGCGGGGCTGGGCGGCCGTGGTCTCGGCGGCCGCGTTGTGCGCGGCAGCGGCCGCCGGCGCCGCGCTGCCGCTGCAGGACGGCACGTCCGGGGACGGGGACCGGGACCGGCCCGGGGCACGGGCGGCGGCCACCGGGACGCCGGCCGCCGCGCCGGGGAAGGCCACGGCCGACGACGACTGCAGCGGCCACCCGGAGGCGAGTCTGCGGCCGTCCTCCGCGAGCGGACCGGCGATCGAACGGATCAAGAAGCGCGGCAAACTGGTCATCGGGGTCGACCAGAACGGCTACCGCTGGAGCTACCGCGACCCGGTCTCCCGGAAGATCGTCGGCTTCGACATCGACCTGGCCAAGGCCATCGCCAAGGACATCCTCGGCAGCGAGGACGCGATCCTCTACAAGACCGTGCCGACCGCCAAGCGCTTCGACGCTGTCAACAACCGTGACGTGGACCTGCTGGTGCGCACCGTGAGCATCACCTGCGAACGGATCAAGGAGAAGCACATCGCCTTCTCCACCGCCTACTTCGAGGCGGGGCAGCAACTGCTGGTCCCCCGCCAGGGGTCCACCATCAAGGGGTTCGACTCCTCCGTGGAGGGGAAACGGATCTGCGTCGCCCAGGGGAGCACCGGGCAGGCCGAGCTGGAGAAGGAGAAGGAGCGGCTGCAGCCCCGCGTCCTGCTCGTGGCGAACCAGCTGGACTGCCTGGTGATGCTGCAACTCGGCGAGGCGGACGCCGTCTTCACCGACAACGCGCTGGCCGCCGGCCAGGCCGCCCAGGACCCGGCGGTGCGGCTGGTGGGCACCCCGGTCACCACCGAGTACTACGGCGTGGCGATGAACGAGAAGGACACCGACCTGGTGCGCCGGGTCAACAGGGTGCTGGAGGACTACCGCAGCGGTGGCGCGGACAGTCCTTGGATGCAGGCGTACCGTACCTGGCTGGAGGCGGACCTTCCGGGCATCGAGGGGCCGCCGGAACCGCTCTACAAGGACTGACGCCAAGCACGGGGACCGGCGGGAGAGAAGGAAGGTGCGATGGCGGTCGCGGGACCATCCGGACCGGCGATGAGCCGTGAGGACGCCGACCGTGCCCTGGCACGGCTCTGTGACGAGCGGGACGCGATCGAGGCGTCCCTGCTCGCGCTGCAGGACCACTCCGGCCGCAGGCTGCTGGAGGGCGCGGCGCTGAGCGGTGCCACCAAGGAGCGCTGGGCCGCGGCCGAGCAGGCCGTCGCCCTGCTGTGGGCGCACTTCGACACGTACACGGAGGCCCTCGTCACCGCCCGGGCCCTGCGCGGCCGGCGCCGCTGGCCCACCCAGAGCGAACTGCGGGAACTGACCGAGCTGCTGCGCGGCTCCGGCGTGACCGTCTCCGGCGGCGCCGTGCCGGAGGCGGCACGGGGCCTGACGGGTCCGGCCCGGCTGAGCGAACGGGTCAGCCTGGAGCAGCTGCTGGCGCGGATGAACGAGTGGTACGCGCAGGTGATGGACGTGGTGTCCGCAGCCGACGCGGTGTGGTCGGCGCTGCCCGCGCGCATCGACCTGCTGATCGCGGAGGCGCAGCGGGTCCGTTCGCTCGCCGAGTCCGTCGGGGTGCGCCCCGGCACCCACCCCTCGGGCGACGACCTGGCGGGGATGCTGGACTCGCTGGCGGCGCTGCGCGCCGAGGTGGTCTCCGACCCGCTCGCCTTCTGGTCCGGCGGCCGGCCCGACACCGGGCGCTACGACCGGGCCGGGCGGACCCTGGAGGACATACGGCGTGAGGTCGAGGCCGTGCTGCACGTCCGCGACGACGCCGACCACCGGCTGATGCGGCTGCGGGACGTCCTGTCGCGCGCCGACCGCACCCTCACCGAGGCGCGCAGCGCCCGGGTCGAGGTGCTCGCCAAGATCGCGGCCTCGGAGGTGCCCGCGGTGAGCGGGGCGCCGGTCGCGCTGCACGATCAGCTCTCCGCCGCGGTCGACTTCCGCAGGACCGGCCAGTGGCACCGTCTCTCCCCGCTGCTGGACGGCCTCGAACAGCGCGCGGACGACGAACTGCTGCGCGCCCGCGAGTCGCTGACCGCGGTCACCGCGCCGCTGGCCGTCCGCGCCGAGCTGCGCGGCCGGCTCGACGCGTACCGGGCGAAGGTGGCGCGTCACGGGATGGCGGAGGACCCGCTCCTGATGGAGCGGTACGACCACGCACGGCGTCTCCTGTGGAGCGCCCCGTGCGACCTGCGCGCCGCGGAGCACGCGGTGCTGCGCTATCAGCAGGCCGTTGCCGAGCTGCTGGTGCCGGGGCAGGCGGGACCTGCCGACCACAGGGGGGATGCACGATGAACTGCCAGCGTCCGGGCTGCGACGGGACGATCGAGGACGTCGGCGGCGGTGAGCTGTTCTGCGACACGTGCGGGCTGGCGCCGCTCGCCGCGGCGGCGGGTACGGCCGCCGGCCCGGGCGGGGGCGGGGGCTCGTCGAAGCCGTCGCAGCCGTCGCGGGCCGCGGGGACCGGACCGGGTTCCGCAGCCTCCTCGCGCTCGTCGCGGACCTCGGGCTCGTCCCGCTCCTCGCGCCGTTCGGTGTCGGGGCGGCTGTCCCGTTCGCTCAGCGGCACCACGAGCGGTGCCGCCTCCGTCTCCGTGCGCAGTTCGCGCTCCGGCTCCAGCGGACCGACCCGCGGCAAGCTGGGCGCCGGCCTGGTGACCGTACCGCCCATCCCCCGGCCGGACCCGGCCGCCGCGGTGCTGCACGACCCGCAGGTCCCCGAGCGGAAGCGGTTCTGCAGCAAGGGCGACTGCGGGGCGCCGGTCGGACGCAGCCGCGGCGACCGGGCCGGGCGCACCGAGGGCTTCTGCACCAAGTGCGGTCACCCGTACTCGTTCACGCCCAAGCTGCGGGCGGGCGACGTGGTGCACGGCCAGTACGAGGTCGTGGGCTGCCTGGCGCACGGCGGCCTGGGCTGGATCTACCTGGCCGTGGACCGGGCGGTCAGCGACCGCTGGGTGGTGCTCAAGGGCCTGCTCGACACCGGTGACGAGGACGCGCTGGCCGCGGCGGTCTCCGAGCGCCGCTTCCTCGCCGAGATCGAGCACCCCAACATCGTGCGGATCTACAACTTCGTCGAGCACCTCGACCCGCGGGGCGGCACCCTCGACGGCTACATCGTCATGGAGTACGTCGGCGGCAAGTCCCTCAAGGAGATCGCCAACGAGCGTCGCAGCGCCGACGGAAGACGCGAGCCGCTCCCCGTCGACCAGGCCATCGCCTACGCGATCGAGGCGCTGGACGCCCTCGGCCACCTGCACAGCCGCAACCTGCTCTACTGCGACTTCAAGGTCGACAACGCCATCCAGACCGAGGACCGGCTGGAACTCATCGACATGGGCGCCGTCCGCAGGATGGACGACCAGGACAGCCCGATCTACGGGACGGTCGGCTACCAGGCGCCCGAGGTGCCCGAGGTCGGCCCGTCCGTCGCCTCGGACCTGTACACGGTGGCGCGGACGCTGGCCGTGCTCACCTTCGACTTCCAGGGCTACACGAACGTCTTCGCGGACAGCCTGCCGGACCCGGACGGCATCGAGGTCTTCTCCCGCTACGAGTCCTTCTACCGGCTGCTGGTCCGTGCCACCGACCCCGACCCGGGCCGGCGCTTCGGCTCGGCGGAGGAGATGAGCGAGCAGCTGCTGGGCGTGCTGCGCGAGGTCGTCGCGCTCGGCACCGGCAAGCCGCGGCCCGCGCTTTCCACCCTGTTCGGCCCGGAACTGCGGGTGGTCGACACCGAGTTGCTGGCGGCCGCCGAGGACGCCTCCACCCTGGGCGGCCGCGGCGCGAACGGTACGAACGGCGACCGCAGGGGCGCCGCGCCCGCCCTGCCCGCCGCGACGGCCGCCGCTCCCGCCCTGCCCCCGTCGCCGGCACCGGTGCCCGGCCCCGGCGGGTACGCCGCGACCGTGCCGGGCACCCCGTTCACCGTGCCCGCCCAGCGGACCGCCCCGCCGGCCCTGGCGGCCGGGCCCGCCGTCTCGCCGCTCGACGTACCGGCCGCGGCGCTCTCGCTGCCCGTGCCGCACGTCGACCCCGCCGACCCCAACGCCGGTTTCCTGGCCGGACTCGCGGCCGCCGCGCCGTCCGAGCTGGTGGCCGCGCTGCAGGCGGCGCCGGTGCGGTCCCCGGAGCTGCGGCTGCGCACCGTGCGCGCCCGGCTCGACAACGACGACGCGCCCACGGCCGTCGAGGAGTTGCGGAGACTGCAGGAGGAGCATCCCGACGACTGGCGCGTGGTGTGGCACCGCGGTCTGGCCGCGCTCGTCACCCGTGACGACGGCACCGCCGCGCTGTCCTTCGACGCGGTCTACGACGCCTTCCCCGGCGAGCCCGCCCCGAAGCTGGCGCTCGGCGTCTGCGCCGAGGTGCTGGGCCAGCTGGACAACGCCGCCGAGTACTACCGGCTGGTGTGGACCACCGACCAGAGCTACGTGAGCGCGGCCTTCGGCCTGGCCCGCGTCCGGCTCGCCGCGGGCGACCGGGCGGGGGCGGTGGCAGCCCTGGAGTCGGTCCCCGAGTCCTCGATCCACTACACGGCCGCGCGGGTGGCGGCCGTCCGCGCGCGGCTGCGCGGACGCGCCCCGCAGGAGCCGCTCCTGGACGACCTGCGCGCAGCGGCCCGGCAGGTCGAGGACCTGCAACGGCTGGGTCTTGACACGCGGTTGCGCGAGCAGCTGTCCACCGAGGTGCTGGGCAGCGCGCTGGACTGGGTGCTGGCCGGACAGCAGGGCGCCGCCGGCGCCCCGTCCGCCGGATCCGCCACGCCCGGGCTCCTGGGCCGGGACCTGGACGAACGGGGGCTGCGCTTCGGCCTGGAACACTCGTACCGGGTACTGGCCCGGCTCGCCGACCAGGGCCGCACAAGGATCGATCTGGTGGAGCGGGCCAACCGCCTCCGCCCCCGGACGTGGGTGTAACCGCCATGCCGCACGAGACCGTTTGCCCGGAGTGCAGCGAGCCTCTGGAACCCGACGACAAGTTCTGCGGCGTCTGCGGCGCCGACCTGTCCGCGCCCCGGCAACCGGACGCGTACGAACTGGCGCCGCCCGACCCCGCCGCCGCCCCCGGACCGCCGGGCGGTGAGCCGGAGTCGTACGAGCTGGCCCCGCCGGGGAGGGACACCGACACGCTCGCCTTCGGCCTGGGCACCGCCGACCTGCCCCGGGCGCGGATCACCGATCCGCGGCTGGACCCGTCCCCGGGCGGGACGTCCGCGGCCTCGCCGCGGTGCGTCGCCTGCGGCATGGGCGACGTCGACGGGGACGGCTACTGCGAGCACTGCGGGCACGCACAGCCCCGGCCCAGGGACCACCAGGAGCAGGAGTGCGACGGCGTGGCCGCCGTGACCGACCGGGGCCTGCGGCACCACCGCAACGAGGACGCCTTCGCGCTGGCGACGACCGCGCTGCCCGACGGCACGCCCGCCGTCGTCGCCGTGGTGTGCGACGGGGTGTCCTCCGCGTACCGTCCCGACGACGCCTCGGAGACGGCCGCGGGCACCGCGAGCACCTCCCTCGTGCGGTCCCTCGCCCGCGGCGCCCACCCCGAGGAGGCGATGCGCGACGCGCTGCTCGTCGCCGCCCAGGCGGTGACCGACCTGGCGGCCGAGACCCCCGAGGAGGAGGCCCGGCGCCACCACAACGCGCCCGCGTGCACCTGCGTCAGTGCGATCACCTCCGGCAAGACCTTCACCGTGGGCTGGATCGGGGACAGCCGTGCCTACTGGATCCCCGACGACCGCTCCACCCCCGCCTCCCGGCTCACCGAGGACGACTCGTGGGCCGAACGCATGGTGACGATGGGCCTGATGACCCAGGCCGAGGCGTACGCGGACGAGCGGGCCCACGCCATCACCGGCTGGCTCGGCGCGGACGCCGTGGAACTGGACCCGCACACCGCTTCCTTCGAACCGGACGAACCGGGTGTAGTGGTGGTGTGCACCGACGGACTGTGGAACTACGCGGAGTCGGCCGCGGAGCTGGCCTCCGTGGTGCCCGAGGACGCCCGCACCCGGCCGCTGACGTGCGCCCGCACGCTGGTCGGGGTCGCCATCGACGGTGGCGGCCACGACAACATCACCGTCGCCGTGCTGCCGTTCCCGGCCGCGTGACCTCTCCCTGATGCTCTCTTCCGAAGGTTGAACAAGCGCAAGGAGCGCACCCGATGGCCAACTTCTCCAAGTCGAACGTGCCGCAGTTCTCCGTCGACATCTACCAGAACGAGTTCCTCCCGGAGGGCGGGCGCGAGGTCAACGCGATCGTCACCGTGACCTCGACCGGCGGCGGCACCACCGGCGGGCTGCCGCTGGCCACCCACGCGCCCGGCGACGTGCCGGGCTCCGCGCCCGGTGCGGCCGTGGTGATCATGGTGGACTGCTCGGGCTCCATGGACTACCCGCCGACCAAGATGCGCAGCGCCCGCGACGCGACCGCCGCCGCCATCGACACCATCCGCGACGGCGTCGCCTTCGCCGTGGTCGCCGGCACCCACCAGGCCAAGGAGGTCTACCCGGCGAACGGCGGTCTGGCCGTCGCCGACCCGGCCACCCGGCACCAGGCCAAGGAGGCGCTGCGCCGCCTCAGTTCGGGCGGCGGCACCGCGATCGGCACCTGGCTGCGGCTGGCCGACCGGCTGCTGGCCACCTCCGACGTGTCGATACGGCACGGCATCCTGCTCACCGACGGCCGCAACGAGCACGAGAAGCCGGAGGTGCTGCGCGCCGCGCTGGACGCCTGCGCGGGCCGCTTCACCTGCGACGCGCGTGGCGTCGGCACCGACTGGGAGGTCAAGGAGCTGACCGGGATCGCCTCCGCGCTGCTCGGCACGGTGGACATCGTCGCCGACCCGTCCGGGCTCGAGGCGGACTTCCGGCAGATGATGGAGACCGCGATGGGCAAGGAGGTCGCGGACGTGGCCCTGCGCCTGTGGACCCCGCAGGGCGCGGAGATCCGGTACGTCAAGCAGGTCGCGCCGACGGTGGAGGACCTCACCGCCCGCCGCACCGAGGCCGGTCCGCGCGCGGGCGACTACCCGACGGGCTCCTGGGGCGACGAGTCGCGCGACTACCACGTCAACGTGGTGGTGCCGTCGGCCGGCGTCGGCCAGGAGATGCTGGCGGCCCGGATCTCCCTCGTCCTGCCCCAGCCGGACGGCACCGCGCGCGTGCTCGGCCAGGGGCTGGTGCGTGCGGTGTGGACGGACGACATGGCGGCCTCCACGCGGATCAACCCGCAGGTCGCCCACTACACCGGGCAGGCGGAGCTGGCCCAGGTCATCCAGCAGGGCCTGGAGGCCCGCAAGCAGGGCGACCTCGACTCCGCGACCGCCAAGCTCGGCCGGGCGGTGCAGCTGGCCAGCGACTCCGGCAACGAGGACACCGCCAAGCTGCTGGCCAAGGTCGTGGACGTGGTGGACGCGGCGACGGGTACTGTGCGGCTGAAGGCCCGGGTCGCCGACGCGGACGAGATGACCCTCGAGACACGTTCGACGAAGACCGTCCGCGTGAAGAAATAGAGCAGCGGGACAGGGCGGGGCAGAGGGGGAGAGCGCGACATGTCGACTTGTCCGAACGGTCACCGGTCCACGACGGACGACTGGTGCGAGGTGTGCGGGATGCGCATGTCCGCGCCACCGTCCCCCTCCGTCCCCGGCCCGTCGTCCCCGCCGCCCACGTACGCGGCGCCGCCGCCGGCGCCCCCGTACTCCGGCGGCTACTCCCCGGGCCACGCACCCGGTTACGAGCCCGCGCACGAACCGGCGTACGACCCCGGGTACGGCCAGGGCGGGTTCGGCTACGACCCGGACGCCACCGCCGCCGCAGAGCCCTGCCCCAACTGCGGCACCCCGCGCGAGGGATACGCCCAGTTCTGCGAGGAGTGCCGCTACAACTTCGTCACCCAGGCCGGGACGACCTTCGTCCCGCAGGCGCCGCCCTCCTCCCCGGGCTACCCGCCGGACGGGCCGCCGTACCAGCGCTACGAGTCGCAACGGTCCCGCCCGTCGCAGATCAACCGCCCTGCCGAGCCGCTGGCCCCGGAGTCGGTGACCTCCGGCTCGGGCGACTTCCTGCTCACCCCGCCGAGCCCGCCGGACCCCGGGCCCCCGCAGGCGGGCCGGCGCACCTGGACCGCCGTGATCGCCGCCGACCGGGACTACTTCACCGACATGATGGCCCGCAGCGGCCCCGAGGCACGCGGCCTGTACTTCCCCTCCTACTCCCCCGAGCAGCGGATGCCGCTGGCGGGCCCCCAGGTCACCGTCGGCCGGCGCCGGCACAGCACGGGCGTGGCCCCCGACATCGACCTGTCCCGGGCGCCCGAGGACCCGGGCGTCTCCCACAAGCACGCCGTGCTGGTGGAGCAGCCCGACGGCAGCTGGTCGGTGGTGGACCAGGGCTCCACCAACGGGACCACCGTCAACGGCGGCGAGGACCCCATCGACCCCTTCGTGCCCGTTCCGCTGACGGACGGCGACCGCGTCCACGTCGGCGCCTGGACGACGATCACGATCGTCCGCGACTGACCCCGGCCGTTCCCGGCGCGGGCCGCAGCTCCCAGCGGTGCGGCCCGTCCGGGCGGTCCAGCCAGGTCCACTGGCGGCCCTCCGCCACGCTCATGCCGAAGCGGTCCCGGGGCGGCCGCCCCTGGCCGCGCCACAGGGCGTACGCCTCCTCGACGGCGGCCCACAGGTCCCGCGGCCCGGTGAGCCGGACCGTGCCGTCCCGGGCGGCGTGCGCGGCGGAGCCGTCGGCGGCCGTGACGGTGGGGCCGCCCGGGGTCCAGTGGACCTCGGCGTCCCCGGCGTACAGGCCGAGCAGGAAGCGGAACAGCTCGTCCTCCAGGACCCGCGGCGGGGTGTCGCTGGCACGGCTGCGCCCGGGGGTGCCGTCGGTGCCGGCGGCCGCCCGGCGCGGGGCCGCGCCGGCGCCCCGCAACGAGACGAAGTACGCGGGGGTGTGCAGGAAGCGCCCCTCGGCCCGCTCCGGTCCCGTCACGCGCAGCGCGATCAGCCCGCCCGCGAAGGGCGCGAGGATCAGCCCGCCGGGCCGGCACTGCCGGGGCCACGCCTCCGGCACCGACGGCAGCTCGCAGGTGGCGACGATCCGGTCGTACGGCGCGCGGTCCGGGCAGCCCAGCGCCCCGTCCCCGGTGACCACCGTCGCCCGGCGCCCCGCCGCGGCCAGGTGGGCGCGGGCGGCCTCGGTGATCTCCGCGTCGAGGTCCACGCTGGTCACCGCCCCGGTGCCGAGGCGGTGCGCGAGCAGCGCGGCGTTGTACCCGGTCCCGGCGCCGATCTCCAGCACCCGGTGCCCGTCCTCGACCCGCAGCGCCCCCAGCATGGCGGCCATCAGCGAGGGCTGGCTGCTGGAGGAGACCAGTTCCCCGTCCCGGACCAGGGTGATCAGCGGTACGTCCGCGTAGGCGCCGGACAGCCAGCGGGACCGGCCGCGCGGGTCGGCGTCGTCCGCCGACAGCCGGGTGAACCCTCCGCCGGAGCGGGGCCGGTGGTAGACGGGGACGAACAGATGGCGCGGCACCTCCTCGAACGCGGCCCGCCACCGCGGGTCCGCCAGCCCCCCGGCCGCGGCGATCCGGCGCACCAGCCGGGCCCGCAACGGCACCGCCGCCGCGGCGTACCGGTCGCCATCCGTCATACGACCACTCTGCGACGGTGACCCCCTCCGGACAACGCGGGCCGTCTGAGAGCATGGGAGGCGTGAATGAGATCCCGCGGGGCACCGTCGAGCAGCAGACGTTCTTCGAGTCGGTCGGCGGCGAGCCGACCTTCCGGCGGCTCGTCCGCCGCTTCTACGAAGGTGTCGCCGAGGACCCGGTCCTGCGCCCCATGTACCCGGAGGAGGACCTCGGGCCCGCAGAGGAGCGCATGAGGCTCTTCCTCATGCAGTACTGGGGCGGTCCCCGCACGTACAGCGAGAACCGCGGACACCCCCGGCTGCGGATGCGCCACGCGCCCTTCCGGGTCGACCAGGCCGCCCACGACGCCTGGCTGCGGCGCATGCGGACCGCGGTGGACGAGCTGGAACTGGAGCCCGACCACGAGCGGCAGCTGTGGGACTACCTGGTCTACGCGGCGGCGTCGATGGTGAACACCGCGGGATGATCACACCGGGCTGACCGACAGCCCCGGCGCCCCGCGCCGGACGGCGACCGAGCCGTACGGCGTGCGCAGCCGCAGCCACGGCCCCACCGAGAGCAGCTCCACCGCCGGCCGGCCGCCCGCACGCGGTGCCGGGACGGGGGTGCGCACCGGGCGGAGGAAGCCCAGCGCGTGGGCGGCGTGGACCACCCGCAGCGGCAGGCCGGTGACGCCGAGCTGCCGGGACCAGATGTCGTCGGCGATGGCGTCCAGCTCCGCGCGGGTGCGGCTTTCCGGCCGCAGTGCCTCACTGCGGTCGCGGAACTCGGTCACCGCGGCGGCGGCCACGGCGCGCACGTCCTCCGCGGACGGCAGGCCCCGCACCCGCTCCCAGCCGCCGCGCGGCGGGAGCAGTCCGGCCCAGGCCGGCCCGGTGACGGCCGCGGGCACGGCGACCGTGCCCGTCACCTCGTCGATGCCGTCGAGCAACTGCCCGGCCGAGACGGTCGAGTCCAGATCGCCGGCGGCCCCGTCCAGCTCGGCCGTGCGGACGGCCAGGACCCCGCCGCCGAACGGCGGCTGCCCGAACACGGCGAGCACCGTGCCCGAGGCGCGCAGCCGGACGACGGCGGCCTTGTCCCAGCGCAGCAGCCGGGCCAGGAAGGCGGCGAAACCGTCCGCCTCCCTGGCATCGGCGAGTCGCAGGGGTGCCGTCATGCGGCGACGGCCCCCTTGCCGGCGTCACCGGGCGAGCCCGCGCTGTCGTCGAAGTACCCCTCGAGGAAGGACCGCTCCTCCGCCGTGATCCGGCGCGGCCGGCCCTTCTCGAGGTCGTACGGCACCACGATCGTGGAGGCGCGCACGTAGACCGCCTCCGCGTCCTTGACCTCGTACGCGACGGTCAGTGAGGCGGCCCCCACCTTGGTCACCCACGTCTCCACCGTCACCGGCTCGTGCCGGTGCACCAGCGGGCGCAGGTAGTCGATCTCGTGGCGGGCGACGACCGACCCGCCCGTGAACGACTCGCTGCCCTCCCCGGGCGCCAGCCGGAACATGAAGTCGATCCGGGCCTCCTCCAGGTAGCGGAGGAAGACCACGTTGTTGACGTGCCCGAAGGCGTCCATGTCCGACCAGCGCAGCGGGCAGCGGTAGATGTGCCGGGCCATCTCCCGCTCAGCCCCGGGTGAGCTTCTTGTAGGTGGCGCGGTGCGGCCGGGCCGCGTCCGGGCCGAGGCGCTCGACCTTGTTCTTCTCGTACGACTCGAAGTTGCCCTCGAACCAGAACCACTTGGAGTCGCCCTCGTAGGCGAGGATGTGGGTGGCCACCCGGTCCAGGAACCAGCGGTCGTGGGAGACGACCACGGCGCAGCCGGGGAAGTCCAGCAGCGCGTTCTCCAGCGAGGACAGGGTCTCGACGTCGAGGTCGTTGGTCGGCTCGTCGAGGAGCAGCAGGTTGCCGCCCTGCTTGAGGGTGAGCGCCAGGTTGAGGCGGTTGCGCTCACCGCCGGACAGGATGCCGGCCGGCTTCTGCTGGTCCGGGCCCTTGAAGCCGAAGGCGCTGACGTACGCGCGGGACGGCATCTCGACCTGGCCGACGTTGATGTAGTCCAGCTCGTCCGACACGACCGCCCAGAGGGTCTTCTTGGGGTCGATGTTGGCGCGGGTCTGGTCGACGTAGGAGATCTTGACCGTCTCGCCGACCTTGATCGTGCCGGCGTCCGGGGCCTCCAGGCCCTGGATCATCTTGAACAGCGTGGTCTTGCCGGCGCCGTTGGGGCCGATGATGCCCACGATGCCGTTGCGCGGCAGCGTGAAGGACAGGTCGTCGATGAGGACCTTGTCGCCGAACGCCTTGGAGAGGTTGTTGACCTCGACCACGATGCTGCCCAGACGCGGGCCCGGCGGGATCTGGATCTCCTCGAAGTCGAGCTTGCGCATCTTCTCGGCTTCGGCGGCCATCTCCTCGTACCGGGCGAGGCGGGCCTTGGACTTGGCCTGGCGGCCCTTGGCGTTGGAGCGGACCCACTCCAGCTCTTCCTTGAGCCGCTTGGCGCGCTTGGCGTCCTTCTGGCCCTCGACCTTGAGACGGGACTGCTTGGTCTCCAGGTACGTGGAGTAGTTGCCCTCGTACGGGTAGGCGCGGCCGCGGTCGAGCTCGAGGATCCACTCGGCGACGTTGTCCAGGAAGTACCGGTCGTGGGTGATCGCCACGACGGTGCCCGCGTACTTGGCCAGGTGCTGCTCCAGCCACTGCACGGACTCGGCGTCCAGGTGGTTGGTGGGCTCGTCGAGCAGCAGCAGGTCGGGGGCCTCCAGCAGCAGCTTGCAGAGCGCGACGCGGCGCTTCTCACCACCGGAGAGGTTGACCACCGGCCAGTCGCCGGGCGGGCAGCCGAGGGCGTCCATCGCCTGCTCCAGCTGGGCGTCCAGGTCCCAGGCGTTGGCGTGGTCCAGGTCCTCCTGCAGCTTGCCCATCTCGTCGAGCAGCGCGTCGGAGTAGTCGGTCGCCATCAGCTCGGCGATCTCGTTGAACCGGTCCAGCTTGGCCTTGACCGGGCCCACGCCGTCCTGGACGTTCTCCAGCACGGTCTTGGACTCGTCCAGCGGCGGCTCCTGCAGCAGGATGCCGACCGAGTAGCCGGGCGAGAGGAACGCGTCGCCGTTGGACGGCTGCTCCAGTCCCGCCATGATCTTGAGCACGGTGGACTTGCCGGCGCCGTTGGGCCCCACGACACCGATCTTCGCGCCGGGCAGGAAGCTCAGGGTGACGTCGTCCAGGATCACCTTGTCGCCGTGCGCCTTGCGCGTCTTGCGCATGGTGTAGATGAACTCAGCCAAGAGAAACCGTCCGGCGTTCGATGTGTGGGCAGATACACCCCATCTTGCCAGCCGTCCACCCCTGGGCGGAAACGAGTACCCGGGCGACGTCCCTCACGCTTCCGGCCGGCTCCGCAGGCGCGCGGAACGGCACACGGGAGTCCGTCTGTCGGTACCGGCGTCTAGGGTGCCCACACGATCGACACAGACTCTGATCAGGGGGACCGGACATGCTGCTGGAGAACAAGACCGCGGTCGTCTACGGCGCGGGCGGTGCGGTCGGGCGGACCGTGGCCCGAACCTTCGGCCGGGAGGGGGCACGGGTCTTCCTCACCGGTCGCAGGCTCGCCGGGCTGAAGGAGCTGGCCGGGGAGATCGAGGCCGCCGGCGGCCGGGCCGACGTCGCCCAGGTCGACGCGCTCGACCGGGAGGCGGTCGAGCGGCACGCCGCCGAGGTGGTCCGGACGACGGGCCGGCTCGACGTCTCCGTGAACGCGGTCAGCATCCGCGGTGACCTGCAGGGCACGCCGCTGACCGGTATGTCCGTGGACGACTTCCTGACGCCGATCACCACCGCGGCCACCGCCAACTTCGTCACCGCGACGACCGCGGCCCGGTACATGGCCGAACAGGGCTCGGGGGTGATCGTGACCTTCTCCACGGCGGCAGCGCACCTCTCCGGCCGGGACCAGGGCTTCCATGCGACCGGGGGCTTCGGCGTCGCCTGCGGCGCCGTGGAACTGCTCTCCCGGCACCTGGCCGGTGAGGTCGGACCGCGCGGCGTACGCGTCGTCTGCCTGCGCCCGGACGGCATCCCGGAAGCTTGGGTGTCCTGGGGCATGATCGACGACGCAGAGCCCGATCCCGAGGACAGCCCCACGGTGAAGGCCTACATGGAACGCGGCACCGCGCTGCGCCGGCTGCCGAAACTGGCCGAAGTGGCGGAGACGGCAGCTTTCATGGCATCCGACCGGGCGGGCGCCATCACGGGGACCGTGGTCAACCTCAGCTGCGGATCCGTCAGCGGCTGAGTACGGGCCTGGTTCCGTGGTCGTCCCTCTGCGTGCCGGCGGAACCGCCGGCACCCGTGGGGGCTACGTGCGCTTGGGCCGCGGGGCGCGCATGCCCGAGGCGGGCTCCTGTACGTCCTCGGGAGCGAAGGTCTCGTCCTCCCCGAAGTCCGGGGCCTGGAAGGGGTTCGTCGTCGGAGACGGCGACGGTGCGGTGGTACCGCGGGGTTGCCCTTCCGGGGCGGAGAACAGCGACGTCACATCGATGAGAGGTTTCCCTTTCGTAACAGGACCCCCTGAAGGGCCCTGGCGTGCCGTGACCCGGCACAGCGGTCCTACAGCTTGGTCATCTTGCTGTACGGGCTCAAGATCCGCATTTGCGCCGAGCCGAAATCCACGACGACCGCGGTTCCCTCGTCGACGTCGACTACCCGCCCGAGACCGTGGATGTCGTGCGTGACCTGGTCGCCCACCGCGAAGTGCTTGGGAGCGGGCGCGACCGGGGCCTTGAAGGGGCTGGTGGGCAAATGACGCTTCGGTGCAGCAGGCTTAGTCATTGCCCCCAGTATGCACCCACGAAATGCCTCGGTGGCTGACTCTCGGGGGCACGGATAGCTGATCGTTGTACTCGCTCCGGCAGGCTCCGGGCCGCCGGCCGGCCGGCGGACGGGCGGGTCAGCCACGCGGGGGGCCGTCCCACCCGTACCCTTCATGGTGTCTACGGCGTCACATAGCGGGCGCCAAACACTGGAGGCAATACCCCGTGCTGATTGCTCAGCGTCCCTCACTGACCGAAGAGGTCGTCGACGAGTTCCGTTCCCGGTTCGTGATCGAACCGCTGGAGCCGGGCTTCGGCTACACCCTCGGCAACTCGCTCCGCCGCACCCTCCTGTCGTCGATCCCCGGCGCCGCCGTCACCTCGATCCGGGTCGACGGCGTCCTGCACGAGTTCACCACCGTGCCGGGCGTCAAGGAGGACGTCACCGACCTCATCCTCAACATCAAGCAGCTCGTCGTCTCCTCGGAGCACGACGAGCCCGTCGTGATGTACCTGCGCAAGCAGGGCCCCGGCGTCGTCACCGCCGCCGACATCGCGCCCCCGGCCGGCGTCGAGGTGCACAACCCCGACCTCGTCCTGGCCACCCTGAACGGCAAGGGCAAGCTGGAGGTGGAGCTGACCGTCGAGCGCGGTCGCGGCTACGTCTCGGCCGTCCAGAACAAGCAGCAGGGCCAGGAGATCGGCCGCATCCCGGTCGACTCCATCTACAGCCCGGTGCTCAAGGTCACCTACAAGGTCGAGGCGACCCGTGTCGAGCAGCGCACCGACTTCGACAAGCTGATCGTCGACGTCGAGACCAAGCAGGCCATGCGTCCGCGCGACGCGATGGCCTCGGCCGGCAAGACCCTGGTCGAGCTGTTCGGGCTCGCCCGCGAGCTCAACGTCGACGCCGAGGGCATCGACATGGGCCCGTCCCCCACGGACGCCGCGCTCGCCGCCGACATGGCGCTGCCGATCGAGGAGCTCGAGCTCACCGTCCGTTCCTACAACTGCCTCAAGCGTGAGGGCGTTCACTCGGTGGGTGAGCTGCTGGCACGCTCCGAGGCCGACCTGCTCGACATCCGCAACTTCGGTGCGAAGTCGATCGACGAGGTCAAGGCGAAGCTGGCCGGCCTGGGCCTGGCCCTCAAGGACAGCCCGCCCGGATTCGACCCGACCGCCGCCGCCTTCGGCGCGGACGACGGCGCGGACGCCGGTTTCGTGGAGACCGAACAGTACTGAGCCCGTGCCATGTGGCGTTCCCCTCGGAGATCACCCCGAGGGGAACGTCGTGGCGCCGCCAAGCCGCTGTCCGCGGTAGGGGCGGACCCGCAGACCTGTTGCGGGCGTCCGTGCGTGCCGCGGAACGGCGAAGGGGGCGGAGGTCTTTCGACCTCCGCCCCCTTCGCTCAGGAGCGGCCAGTGGTGTCAGCTCACTCGGCGGAGGGGGCCGCCTTCTTCTTGCGGAGGAAGAAGACCGCGCCGCCACCGAGGACGACCAGGACGATCGCGATGCCGGCGATCACCGGGGTGGCGCTGCTCGAACCGGTCTCGGCGAGGTCGCCGCCGGTGGTGGAGCCGGTGTCACCGGTGCCCTCGGAGGAGCCGCCGGCCGAGGCCGGGCTGGGCGAGGAGGACGGGGTGTCGCCGCCGTTGCCGGCGGTCTCGCAGTCGAGGACGCCCTCGAAGGTCTTCTCGAACCCCTCGGGGCCGGTGATGGTGACCTTGTAGTGCTGGTCCTCGGCCACCGGCACGGTGATGGTCTCGGACTTTCCGGCCTCGACCGTGTACTCCTTGTCGGCCAGCGTGAAGGTGAACGGCTTGTCACCCTCGTTGGCGGCCGTCACGTCCAGGCCGTTCTTGGCGCAGTTGACCTCGGCGGAGACCGCCGGGATCGGGCCCTTGGCGGCCCAGGTGCCGGTGGTCGTCGCGGAGACGGAGCTGTCGCTGGAGCCGGCGAGGATCTGGACCTGCGTGGTGCTGTTGACGCCCGTGAACGCGCGGCCGACCGGGAGCTTGGTGTTCGCGGTGGCGGTCAGCGAGGTCGTGCCGTCGGGGGTGCCGGCCTCGACGTCGAAGTAGACCTCGTCGCCGTCCTTGGCGGAGGTGACCGCGGTGCCGTTCTTGTCGGTGACCTTGACGCCGGAGGGGTTGCTGGGCGCGGGGCTCACCTGGACGGTGGAGGCGTTGGTGTGGACCTTGATCGGACCGAGCAGGTCACCGGCCTTGCCGGAGACCGCCGGCGGGTCGAGGGTCAGCGACGCCGCGGGCTCCTCGAGGTTCTTGGCGCTCTTCTGCAGCCAGTCCGCGAGCTGCTCGGCGAGCGGGTTGACCGCGGTCACATTGGCCTTGTCGGAGAAGCGCCAGATGGCCACCTGGGTACCGGCGGCGGCAAGCCCCGGAGTCAGGGCGCCCTTCTTGATGCCGGCCTTCTTCTGCAGGGCGGCGAGGTCGTCGATCTGGGGGTACGAGTTCTGCAGGATCCAGTTGATCTTCCCCGCGTCAACGTTGTTGTGCAGGCTCGACTGGTCCCAGGAGACTTCCTTGTACTTCGCGCTGCTCTGCGTGGGGTTCTTGATGTCGATGCAGTACGTCTGGATCGTGCCACCGCCATCGACGGACATCTCGAAGAGGCCGGCGCCGACCTCCTCCTTGTTGCCCTTCTCCGTGATGACGGCCCTGTCGGCAGTCTTCAGGCCGCCGAGCGTCGCCGTCGCACCGGGCGCGGTGGGGGTCGCGTCGTCCGCGATGGCGGACCCGGCAACGGCTATGGAACCCGCGGCGAGGAGGCCTGAGGCCACCATCGCTACGGCAAGACGGGCAGCTCCCCGCCTCCGTACAGTGAACATGGATTTCCCCTCCGGGCGAGGCTGGTCGTGGGGGCACGCCTCGCCGACAGCTGTGGATCCCCGCGGAAAGCCGGGGTTCCGCAGAATCCTAGGAACCAACCGCACCAAAGCCACCAGGATTCACGGCCGCCCGGGAATTCGAATCGCAATCGTTACCCGCGCGTAGGCATAGACGTGAAATTGTCGATAAATCATCGACGTTTTACCGCGGGGCGAATGTGCAGCTGTCCGGCTTATCCGGACAGGGCGGCCAGCGGATCGGCGAGTGGCTCCCCAGCGCCCGCGGCGGAATTCGGAACCATCAGTTCCGGGCGGCCCACGGACACCCGCCGGAACGCCGAGGTCCCGCGCGTCAGATCATGGCCGCAGGCGATCGCGTCGACATCGGCGGAGATCCAGCGCTGGCCGTCGCGCTCCTCCTCACGCACCCTCAGGCGTCCCTGGACGAGCAGCGGTTCGCCGACCCCGACCGACGCCACCACGTTCTCCCCCAGCTGCCGCCAGGCCCACACCGTGTAGAAGCTGGTGTGCCCGTCGGACCAGCCACCGCGCTCCCGGTCCCAGCGGCGCGCGGTCGTCGCCAGCCGGAACCTGGCGACCGGCACGCCCGTGGGCGTCTTCCGGAATTCCGGCCTGGTCGCGACATTCCCCACGACGGTGACCAGTGTCTCGTTCATTGCCGATGCTCCCCCGTTGCCGTCGCCGGCCGGCGGCCCCCTGCCGCCGGCCCCGCGATGGCTCCATGGTGCGCCCGCCGCGCCCCCCGTGGAGAAATGGGATTCAACCTGTGGATTACTGACCTGTTGTGGACAACTCCGTCACCCGGAAGTGGTTTCCCGAGAGCACCCCGTACTGCTCCCGCACTTCCCGGTAACGCAGCAATTCCGCCGCCAGCGGCTCCAGCACCCGCGCCCGCCCGCAGTCGGCCGCCGCGTCGGCCATCCGCCGCTCCGCGGCCTGGCCGTGCCGCCGGGCCGGGCCGCGGGCCGCGAACCGGCTCACCCGGGTGAGCAGCGGACCGCCCAGTGCGCCCACGGCCAGCAGCGCGGGCGGCAGCCACCACGGCAGCCGCAACGCGCTCGCCGCCGTCGCGATCCCCGACGTCAGCGCCACCGTCGCGAGCAGCGCCAGCAGCCACTGCGCCGTACCGACCACCGTCCACCACCGGGGACGCAGCGGCTCGTCCGGCGCCACCCGCTCCACCGTCGCGTCCAGCGCCTCCGGGAGCGTGCGGCCACCGCGGCGCGCGGCTTCCCGTACCGCCTGCGCCCAGGGAGCGGGCAACCCCTCGACGGCCTCCGCCGCGACCGCGCGCACCGCCTCGTCGACCGACGCGCGGGACGCCGACAGCGTCGGGCGGCGGCCGTCGAGGATGCCGTCGCGCAGACCGGCGCCACGTCCGCGGCGCAGCCGCCGCCACGGGGTGCCGCACGCCTCCTCGGCGGCCCTGGCCCAGGCGCGCTCCGCCGCCCGGCCCGCCGCCGCGGCGCCCACGGCGTGGGCGAGGCTCGCCGTGAAGTCCTCGCGGGACCGGTCGGTGAGCCCCGTCATCCCCTCGGCGACGTACAGCGGGCGCAGCCGCTCGGCGAGCCCGTCCACGTCCGCGGACAGCCGCCGGCTCGCGGCCGCGCGCTCCGCCACGACCTGGCCGATGGCCGCCCGCAGCTCCGGCACGCCGTCACCGTTCAGCGCCGAGGTGGCCAGCACCATGGCGCCGTCCTCGCCGTGCTCGCCGACGGCGAGCCCGTCGTCGTCGAGCAGCCGCCGCAGATCGTCCAGGACCTGCTCGACGGCCTCCTCCGGGAGCCGGTCGATCTGGTTTAGGACGACGACGGTCACGTCGGCGTGCCCGGCCAGCGGCCGCAGGTAGCGCTCGTGCAGCGCCGCGTCCGCGTACTTCTCCGGGTCGAGCACCCACACGATCACGTCGACGAGCTTCAGCACCCGGTCCACCTGGTCGCGGTGGGCGGTCGCCGCCGAGTCGTGGTCCGGCAGGTCGAGCAGGACCAGGCCGGCGGGCCCGTCGTCCGTCCGTTCCGCCCCCTCGTCCAGGACGCTGTGCCGGGCGAACCGCGCCTTGGGCCCGATGCCGAGCCGGTCCAGCAGCCCGGAGGCGCCCCGGGGGTCCCAGGCACAGGCGACCGGCGCCGAGGTGGTGGGCCGGCGGACGCCGATCCGCGACAGTTCCAGACCGGTCAGCGCGTTGAACAGGGACGACTTCCCGCTGCCCGTCGCCCCCGCCAGCGCCACCACCGTGTGGTCCGCGGAGAGCCGGCGCCGGTCGCCGACCCGTTCCAGCAGTTCCCCGGCCCCGTCGAGCGCCTCGTGGCTCACGCGGGTGCGCGACAGCCCGAGCAGTTCCGACAGGGCGTCCACCCGCTCTGTGAGCACCTGATCACCTCTCCTGGAGTCCGTACGACTTCTGCACGACCGAAAGCTCCGCGATCAGCGACGCCTGCTGGGCCGCCGTCACATCCAGCGCGTCCACCGGGAGCACCCGCAGTTCCCGCTCCGCGTCGAGCACCTCGCCGACGAGCCGGTCCAGCTCCTCGCGCGCCCGGTCGCCCGCCCGCAGCGCCGCCTGCGCGCCGACGAGGGAGGCGAGCCGCTCGCCCGCGACCGTGCCCTTGCGGCCGCCGAGCACGGCGACCGCGATCAGTGCCGCCGCGTGCTGCGGGTCGACGCCCTCCGCGCTGCCGCGCACCGACTGGTGCGCGAGGCGGTTCACCGTGAACCCCCAGGTGTCGACGGCGTCCTCGATCCGCTCGGCGGCGTCGTCGGCGGCCGCCTCCGGGTCGGCGTCCTCCGTCAGGACGGCGCCCGCGCGGTCGCCGCGCCAGGCGTCGAGGGTCCGCTCGTCCGCCGCCGCGACCTCGGTGCGCAGCTGGACCGCCAGGCTCTCGGCGAGGGCGCACAGCAGGGCCGCAGGGCCGCAGTCGGGGTAGCCGCGCCAGCTGGCCAGGGCGTCCCCGGCGAGCAGCGCCCCGGCGCCGACGGCCTCCTGCACGCGCGACTCGGCCTCGTCGTAGGCGTTGTCCACGTGGCGGGTCAGACGTACCGCGGCGGCGTGCTGCGCGGCCGAGGCGCCGGCCAGCTCCGGGAGCCGGTTGCCGAGCGAGCCCAGCACCCCGGTCACGGTGCGCCGTGCCGCCTGGTGCCGCGCGGCCGGGTCCTCGGCGCAGTGCGCGAGCCAGCTGCCGAGCGCCGCCACCGCGGTGTGCGGCAGCAGCCCGCCGGCCCCCGCGGACTCGGGCAGTTCCGGGACGGTGAACCGCGGCACGTCCCCGAGCCCGGCCCGGGTCAGGAGGGCCGCGTAGTGCTGCGAGACGTCCTCGGCGATCTGGTGCGGCACCCGGTCCAGGACGGTGGCCAGGGTGACGTCGTACTCCTTGGCCGTACGCAGCAGGTGCCACGGCACGGCGTCGGCGTAGCGCGACGCGGTGGTCACCAGGATCCAGATGTCGGCCGCGCAGAGCAGTTCGGCGGCGAGCTCGCGGTTGCGGGAGACGAGAGAGTCGATGTCGGGCGCGTCCAGCAGGGCGAGCCCGCGCGGCAGCGTGTCGTCGGTCTCCAGGCGCAGCCACAGCCTGGTCTCCTCCGCCTCGCGCTCCTCGTCGTTCCCGTCCGGCCTCTCCTCCCCGTCGGCGTCGGCCGCGGTCCTGGGTCGCGGTGCCCAGGCCCGGGCCAGGCCCGGCAGCACCCGCGGATCGGCGAACCACGCGCGGTCCTGGGGGTGGCACACCAGCACCGGTGTGCGCGTCGTGGGGCGCAGCACGCCCGCGTCACTCACCCGCCGCCCGATCAGCGAGTTCACGAGCGTGGACTTCCCCGCTCCCGTCGAACCGCCCACCACGGCCAGCAGCGGCGCTTCGGGCGCCTTCAGCCGGGGCACCAGATAGTCGTCGAGCTGCGCCAGCAGCTCTTGACGTGTGCGGCGGGCCCGCTCGGCTCCGGGAAGGGGGAGGGGAAAGCGCGCGTCCGCGACGCGGTCGCGCAGCGCCGACAGCGCGTCGAGGAGTTCGGGCCGTACATCCAAGATCGCCACAGTGGCAGAATGCCCCATTTTGGTGGGTTTTTGAAGCGTATTCCGCCTAGTTCACGCCTTTCGGCCCGCAAGAAGACCGGAACGGGACAGAAGGGCCGGAAGAGACACCGGCATAACGAGTGCACAACAGCCGTCGACTGAGGCGCCAAAACTGGTGCGACATTCGCACCTGCCTGCGATTATCAGACCGCTTCACCGAACCTACACAACGTGTCATGAAGGCGAAGCAACCGGCCGCACATCAGCCGCGCCCTATCCTTGTCCCCGGCAAGGTCACGGAACCGTCGACACAAGGGGCGGGTTCGGTCGCGGCCAACGTCCGGCCCCCGTAGCTCAGTGGATAGAGCAGGCGCCTTCTAAGCGCTTGGCCGCAGGTTCGAGTCCTGCCGGGGGCACCCACTGCGCCCCTCCCTATGGAGGGGCTTTTTTGCTGGTCACCATGGGTTCGAGGGCGGTCACCCGGGCGTGCCGGAGGTGCGCACGGCGTGCGCGCCGCGGGGTGGGGGCGGGGTCGCAACGGCCGGGCCGGCGGCGGCCGGTGGGGCCCGCGGGCGGGGCTTCCGGTGCCGCGGGAGGGCCGTCGGGGCGACGCCCGGCGGCCGCCGGGGAGCGGCTTTCCCAAGACTCACGCCGCGCCTGAATCGGCCGTTCACGATTGGCCGGTCTCCGCCCCTCCCTCGCGACGGACGGACCGCCGCCGTCATCCCGTCGTACGGTCGACCGCGTCCAGGACGTCGGCCCACGGGAGACCGCGGCCGTCAGGGGCCTCGCCCGGTCCCGGGAGGGGCCGGGCGTCCGGGTCGTGGAGGAGGTGGACGCCGGCCGCGCGGAGGGTGGCGAGGTGGCGGGGCCAGGCCGGGTGGCGGGCGTGGGCCGCGTTGACGGCCGGGACGGCGACCAGCGGCACGTGCGAGGTGCCGAGGACCTCCGCGAGCAGGGTGAGGGCCTGGTTGTCGGCGATGCCGAGGGCGAGTTTGGCCAGGGTGTTGGCGGTGGCCGGGGCCAGCACGCAGCAGTCGGCGGCCGGATGGGGCCGCGGCTCGCCGGGGAGCCGCGACCGGTCGCGCACGGGGAGGCCGGTCACGTCGCGCAGCCGCCCGGTCTCGCCCTGTTCCCCGAGCCAGCGTGCGGCGGTCGGGGTGAGCGTGACGGCGACGCGCCAGCCGCGGGCGAGCGCGGGCAGGACGAGGCCCTCGCGCAGGGTCTCGACGCCGTCGGCGGCCGAGCCGACGACGGCGAGGACCCCGCGGACCGGCCGCACCTGGGGTGGGGAGGTGTGAGGAGGCATGGGCACCCCTTACCCGAACCGGCCCTCCACGTAGTCGGCCGTCCGCGGATCGGTCGGGCTGCCGAACATGGCGGGGGTGGGGCCGTGCTCCACGATGCCGCCGGGGGTGCCCTGTTCGGCGAGGAAGAAGGCGCACTGGTCCGAAACGCGGGCGGCCTGCTGCATGTTGTGGGTGACGATCACGATCGTGACCTCGTGGGCGAGTTCGCGGATCGTCTCCTCGATGCGCCGGGTCGAGGTGGGGTCCAGCGCCGAGCAGGGCTCGTCCATGAGCAGCACCTTGGGCCGTACGGCCAGCGAGCGGGCGATGCACAGGCGTTGCTGCTGGCCGCCGGAGAGGGCGCCGCCGGGCTGGCGCAGCCGGGCCCGGACCTCCTTCCAGAGGCCGGCCTTGGTCAGGCACTCCTCGACGAGTGCGTCCTTCGCGGCGTCGCGGACCCGCTGCCCGGTGAGCTTCAGGCCCGCGGTGACGTTGTCGTAGATCGACATCGCCGGAAAGGGGTTGGGCTTCTGGAAGACCATGCCGATGCGGCGGCGGGCCTCGGTGAGGCGGCGCCCGCGGGCGTAGATGTCCTCGCCGTCCAGCAGGACTTCGCCCGCCAGGGAGGCGGACGGCACGAGTTCGTGCATGCGGTTGAGGGTCCGCAGGAAGGTGGACTTGCCGCAGCCCGAGGGGCCGATGAGGGCGGTGACCTGCCCGGCGGGCATGGTCAGGGAGACCCGTTCGAGGACCTTGTGGTCGCCGAACCAGCACGAGATGCGGCGGGCCTCCAGGGTGGCGCCGGGGCGGGCGTCCTGCGTGATCGGCGGGAGCGGGATGGTGGTCTCGGTCACGAACGGGTCCTCACATCAGGTTGGGCAGGAGCAGGGCCGCGTGGTCCGCGACGAGGAGGCCGAGCAGGCCGAGCACGGGGACGCCGACGACCCAGGCGTGCCGCCGTCCCCAGCGGGCGTGCGCCCAGGCGATGCCGGCGGCGGCCAGGAGCAGGCCCTGGCCCCACAGGACCACGGGCAGCCAGGCGGTCTCCTGAACGGCCATGGCGGTCTCGTCGGCCGGCAGCGCTCCGGGCGGGACGGCGGGGGCGGAGGCGGGCTGGACGTCGGACATCAGGTCGGCGTCCACCCGCAGGATGCCGCGCGGCATGAAGGCGGTGCCCTCGGCGGTGATCAGCGTCAGGCGGCCCTTGCCGGCCGCGGGCGGCGCGGGCTGGGGGTCACCGGCGCGGCGGACCGCGACGACGCGGTAGCGGTGCACGCCCTGGCCGGTGGTCACCGTGAGCTGCTCGCCCGGGTGGAGGCCGCCGAGGTGCCGGAAGGGGCCTCCGTAGGAGGCCTGGCGCCCCATGATGACGCTGGTACCGGCCTGGCCGGGCAGCGGAGTGTCACGCCGGTGGCCCGGACCGCGGGTCAGGACCTCCGAGGTGGTGCCCTCGCCGACGACCTCGCGCACTCCGAGCCCGGGGACGGAGAGCACCGCCACCGGGGTGCCGGAGGTCAGCGGCTTGACGCCGTCGCCCGAGCCGCCCACGGGTGCCACCCCGTTGGCGAGGTCACTGCGCAGGGCGGCGTAGTCGACCTGCTGGTCGCGGGCGTGGCGGACCTGGCCGAGCAGGCCCACGTCCACGACGAAGCCGAGGAGCAGGGCCGCCAGGATGCTCAGCGCCGCCCCGGCGACCCGCGGGCCGGGGCCGGGGGGGGGGGGGGGGGGGGGGGGGGGGGGGGGGGGCGGGCCGGGGGGGGGGGGGGGGGGGGGGGCGGGGGCGCGGGGGGGGGGGGCGGGCGGCGGGGGGGGGGGGGCGGGGCGGGGGCGGGGGGGGCGGGGGGGGGGCCCCCGGGGGGGGCGGGGGGGGGCCGGGGGGGGGGCCGGGGGGGGGGGGGGGGGGGCCCACCGGCGGGGCGGGGGGGGGCGGGGGGGCCCGGGGGGGGGGGCTTCCGGTGCCGCGGGAGGGCCGTCGGGGCGACGCCCGGCGGCCGCCGGGGAGCGGCTTTCCCAAGACTCACGCCGCGCCTGAATC